>CAZYSY010000108.1:0-11811 GCA_964650295.1 uncultured Caldilineales bacterium
ACGGTCAAAATCTTACCGATTTCGCGGATGACGTCCCAATTCCACTCCACCTCGGAGCCATCAGGCATGACGTACTTGTCGCCATACTTCTGGGGAGGATAGTTCAGGCCCGCTTCGTCGAACATCTCTTTCTGATAGAAAACCGCCGCGGGGAAGACCGCAAAGGGCAGACCCACCTGACCTTCCTCGGTCTGATAGAACTTGACCAGCTCATCATTGAAGATGGAGGTGTCGAACCCGCTCTTCTCGATGAGAGGGGCCAGGTCGAGCCACTGGCCGTAGAAGGCGTTGGAGCCGCCGATGCCCACAGGCCCAATGATGTCGGGGCCGTTGCCCGAGGCGATTTCGGTGGAGAGGGTGTCGCGGGAGCTGTCGTAGGGCACGACTTCGAGGACGAGCTCGATGTTGTCGTGGGTCTTGTTGAATTGCTCCACGACCTGTTGCTGCACTTCCTGCTGCTCGGGATCGGTGCCCGTGCCCAGACCGACGAACCAGCGGATCTGCACCTTCTCGCCCGCGGGCGCTTCGGTGGCCTCGGGGGCTTGGGTGGGCTGAGCTTCGGCAGGCGCTTCGGTCGCGGCCGCAGGGGCCTCGGTTGCCGGGGCCTGGGTGGGCTCTTCTTTCTTTCCGCCACACGCTGCCAGAGCCAGAATCAGCGCCAGCATCAGGGCGATAACGATGAAACTGCGTTTTTTCATGTTCTTCTCCTCCTTGAAGAGAATTTGAAGGGTGGAAATTGATGGAGTGAATATGATGCGATGGTGACGTTTGTTATTGAGAATTAGAGATTGTGGGGGCGGCGAAACCGAGGCGTCACCGTAACCATTTCACCTCTAATGTCTATCGAAGGGGCAGCCGCAAGATTGCCGGATGACGATTTCGGTGGGATAACGAAGCTGGTGCGGCGGCTCTTTGCCGTTGATTTGGGCCAGCAGGGCCTGGGCCGCGCCCGCGGCCGCGGCCTCGATGGGGGCGCGCACGGTGGTGAGGGGAGGCGCCATGAGCTTGGCGGAGTTGATGTCGTCGAAGCCCATGACCGCGACATCATCGGGGACGCGTTTGCCGGCATTGCGCAGCGCGGCCATGACCCCCATCGCGGCTTCGTCATCCCCCGCGAAAACCGCGTCGAAATCGAGCCCATCCAGCAGCCAGCTCTCGACGGTTTCCCGGGCGATATCCGCGTCGAATCCGCCCATGCCCACCAGATCGGCGTCGAAGGGGATGTGGTGTTTGTCCAGGGCCTCGCGATAGCCCCGCTCCCGCCATTCAGAATCCTCGTTGCCCTCAGGCCCACGCAAGAATGCGATGCGCCGCCGGCCATGCATCGTGATCACATGATCGATGAGCTCCCGCGCGCCCTTTTTGTTCTCGAACATGACGTAGGGAATGGGGAGATCGTCGGGAGGTGATCGATAGAGCAAGACCACGGGGAAGCCAGATCGATAGAGTCTGGCAATTTCCTCGTCGCTCAGCCGCCCTGTAAAAATCAAAAGCCCGTCCGTGTTGTGTTCGCCCAAAGGCGTGGACAGGCTGGATTCCTGGCCCGAACTGGCCACGTGAATCAGTAGATCATATCCCGCGTTGCGAACCTCTTCGGCGATGCCTCGCACCAAAGGGAAGAAGAATTCAGCGGCGACTTCGGGCAGCAGCACGCCCAACGTTCCTGTTTCATGCCCGGCCAACTTTCGGGCTGCGGCGTGGGGCGTGTACCCCAGCATGGTGATGGCGTTCCGCACGCGCTCAACGGTCTCATAGGCTACGGGGGCGGTGCCATTGACCACGCGACTGACCGTGGCGATGGAAACCCCAGCTAACTCGGCAACATCGGAGATAGTAGCACGACGTTTTCGCATAAAATTGGTGATAGAGAGAGTGTGGGTGAAAGCGTTTTCAGAAAGCGCTTTCATCATAACATGCAAAAAGCCCCTTGTCAAGAGGCTTTTCTGGTTGGATACGTTATGAAATGGGCGTGATCCTTCTTGTGTTCCGGGCCAACTCAAGTCGGGCGCTTCAGGCCTGCGGCCAGGAGAAGGTCTCCGCCGTCCAGGTGTACTTCGCCCGAGGATCTTTTCTGTATCAAAGCGGGACGCGGATCCAGAGGGTGTGCCCACAGGGGTGAATTCCATGCGGAGCACCTGGCCTCATGCCCGCACATTATGCTCGCGGCGCGTGAGCATGCCATGATTCGTTTGTTTCAAAAAAGGAATGCAGACAAAATATTTCATATCTGCTGTTCGACTTTTCTGTTCTAAAAAGCAAGCTTTGATGCTTTGATCTGTTGTCCCACAAACAAACGAGGGGAGGCAGGATGAACATGGACGAAAAAAGATACTGATTTCGTTTACATTGGCCCCTTTTTGTCCATGTTCATCGGCTTGTTCAGCGGATGGTGCTCGATATGCCCGTTGATGCGCCAAAAAAGTTGTAGATTGGGTAATTCATCTACTTTCATTGTTGCGAAGTTGCCAAACTCAGTGGATCACGATTGTGAGAGTATGTGTCCAGCCGGATTCGCAATCCGGCGGAGTAGACGCTCGAATCACCGCCGGATCACGGATCCGGCTCTGCGCATTGTGGCAAATCGTGATCTACTGAAACTCTTTATTTTGGGTTATGAAACTCTTTGTAAACTTCTGGTTACGATGTGTAGTTGACAATCAATTTGATATCGTTAAACCGAATCATATCATCAGAGTTGTCGTTGTTGCTTTTGGCTTTGCTGAATTGTAATCGTAATTGCAGATATGTGAATCCCAGGCTGTTTTGTAGAGCGGTGACAAGCATGTCGTTTTGCGTTGCATTGTTGAGTTCGGTCTGTGAACACCACTGCAATGTTGTTTTTGGCATCAAGCCTTTGCGATAATCGCTCGCATCCAAGGTTCCATAATTATCTGGATAGACGCGCAAACAGCCCATGACGTTAAAGGGATGTCCCAGCGTGTCGTAGTTGCTGGCATCGATTGTGACGCCGGTGATGGTAGCGTTGCTGGGCAAGGATGAGATGTCGAAGCTGACGAATACTTGTGCAACATTGTTGTAGGCGGTGTCGCCTACATTTTTAACATGTCTTACCTCTCCATTACTTCGCACCGATCCACTTTTTTGAGGTTCCACGTGCAGTTCTTTCATTGGCACTAGTGCGCCTGGAATAATGATTATGGGGGTGTTGATGGCTAATACGGTAGGTAAGAGGGGAAGGATGGATAGCTGCGTCGGGGTGGGGATGGGGGTGTTGGTGGGAGCGGGCGTGTTGGTGGGGGCTGGGGCGGCTGTAGGAGGGATGGCAGTAGGGGTGGGGGGAATGGGGGTGTTGGTGGGAACAGGTAGGTTGGCAGTATGGTTGTTATTTTGGGCTTGCACTGTCAGCGCTACGGCTGTTTTGATGACTTGGGTATCGGTGGTCGGTGCGACTTGGGGTTGGCCCACGGTGACGGAACAACCGCTAATGGTTGTGATTATGAGGATTGCCAGACCGATCAGGAAGGAGGAGGTGATGGCGTGCTGTTTCATGGAAGGGTCTCCTGACGTAATTGAAGGACTGCTTGATGAGTAAAAAAGGGTATTCCTCTTATAAACGACAGAAATTGCACTTTTACGATGTGTGTTGTCAAGCGAAAAGTGATTCGGAGGTGCGTTTCAAGACGGCGCGCTTTTCGCGTTCGTGGCCGACTCAAGTCGGGCGTTTCAGGCCTACGGCCAGGAGATGGTCTCCGCCGTCAAGGTCGCCGCAGGGCGGCCATGGGCGCTATCTAAACATCTTGCCACAACTCCTCCCCCGCCCGTCTCGGAGCAGGGGAGGAAACTAAGGTGGGGGCGAGCAGGTCCAGTAGCGCACCTTCATTCCTTGCTCGCAACCCCTTCCCAAACCTGTGTTGAGGCGGGTCTGTGACCCGCCGTCTGCCGCCATCCCGCCGAGCCACAGACTCGGCTGCGCATTCTTCTATCCAAACAGTCATTAGGGATAATTGAGGCTGTTCGCGTAGTCAATGGCTACTGCATAAAACAGCCACCCCTTCAACACACCCAAATCGCCAAATCGCGTGATAGCTCTCATAACAAAAGATGGGAAGAAATTTGGAAGCAACGGTAAACTTGAAACTATTGAATCTCTAAAATCGACTTATGTGTGATAACGCAGCAATCGCAGAGCGTTGAGCACCACGATGATGGTACTGCCCTCGTGCAGGATGACTGCACCACTGAGAGCCACTACGCCCGCGACCGAAGCGCCAATCAACAAAAAGATGACGCCCAGCGAGATAGCCAGATTCTGCGTGATAATGTGACGGCTGGCCCGGCTGAGTCCCACCGCGAAGGGCAACTTACCCAGATCGTCGGCCATCAGCGCCACGTCGGCCGTTTCTAACGCCACCGCGGTGCCAGCAGCACCCATCGCCACGCCCACGGTAGCCGTGGCCAGGGCCGGGGCATCATTGATGCCATCCCCTACCATAGCCACAGCTCCATGTTCAGCTTCCAACTCCTTGATTGCGATCAATTTGTTCTCGGGCAGGAGACCGGATCGCACGTCGGTCATCCCCACATCCCGGGCGATCTTCTGCGCTGCCTGTTCGTGATCGCCGGTCAGCATCACCAATTGGTCGATACCCAACGCCCGTAGTGCTGCCATGGTTTCGTTCACATTTGGACGGGGCATATCTGCCAGCGCCAGTACGCCGATGATGTGACTATCCTCCATCACCCAAATGGTGGTTTTGCCCTGGGATTCCAGATCGTCTAACAATCTTTGCGTCTCCTTCCCCCAAATTCCATTGCCTTGCTCACGAATGAGTGTTGGCGAACCAATGAGGATTGTCTTGTTGGCAATGCTACTGCGCATGCCTCGACCGGCCATGTTCTCCACTTCTACGGCCAGGGGCAGGTCAAGTTGTTTTTCTTCTGCGGCTTTTATCACTGCCCGGGCCAGAGGATGGTTGGATTGTTGCTCAACGGCCGCGGCCAGGGCTAGCATCTCGTCCGGGTCAACGTCGTTCAGGGGGATGATATCTGTGATCTTGAATTCGGCTTGGGTGAGAGTTCCGGTCTTGTCGAAAGCCATCGCTTGGACCATGCCCAGATTTTCGAGGTGAACGCCCCCTTTGATGAGGACGCCATTGCGGGCCGATTGAGCGATGCCAGAGAGCACGGCAGCTGGCGTGCCAATGGCCAGTGCGCAGGGTGAGGACGCTACCAGCAACAGCATTCCCCGGTAAAAGCTCTCCTGCCACGTCATCCATCCAATCATTGGCGGCGCGACGATGACCAGCGCCACAAGGATGAGCACGAGTGGCACAAATATGGAAGTAAATTTTTGAGTAAAGTGCTGGGTGGGGCTCTGCTGGCTCTGAGCTTCGGTAACCATCTGCATCACCCGGCTCAGCGTGTTGTCTTTGGCCAGCTTACTGACCTCAATGTCCAGCGCCGCGTCCTGGTTGATGGAGCCGGCGAAGACCTCGTCGCCCGCCGCCTTGACCACCGGAACGCTTTCTCCGGTGATAGAGCTTTGGTCCACCGTCCCCGATCCCCGCGCCACCCTGCCATCCACCGGAATACGATCGCCGGGCCGCACCACCACAATGTCGCCGATCTGTACCTGTTCCACTGGCTGCTCCACGATGTCCTCCCCGCGCTTGACCCGTGCAGTCTTGGGCATGAGTTTGCCCAGCGCTTTCACCGCATCCCGGGCCCGATCTAGTGCGTAATGCTCACCTGCATGGCCCAAGCTGAACAAAAAGAGCAAGAATGCGCCCTCGGCCCATTCGCCCAAAATAGCTGCGCCAGCGGCGGCGGCCAGCATCAGCACATCGGTATCAAATTTTCTGCGAAACAGGGCGGAGATAGCGTGGAGGGTAATATCGTAACTGCCCGCAATGTAGGCGAAGATGTACAACATCAATACTGTTTCAGAAGAGAATCCGAACCATTGTTCTCCAGCCCACCCCACGAGAAGAAAGAAGCCTGCCGACCCAACCAAGATCGGAGTCCAGCGTGCCTTAATCCACCGTGGAAGAAACGTTGGCGCACTGCTATGGTGATGATCGTCCTGTTGGATGCTTTCGGGCGGCTCCGTTGGTTTCTTAGGCGCTATGTGTATGTTTTCAAAGGTAGTTTTTGGAGTCATTCAAAAGAAGAATTGTGTTGAGATGATTATAGAAATCTTGGCGTTTGCATCATGTAAGAAAGATAGGCATCCTTGTATTGTTCTTTCAGCCAAAGCTCTTCGGAAAATGGCATGAAGATGAAGATGAGGATGATGAGTAAGTTGATAACGGCAACCATCACAGAATTAACCATGAGCATGATGCCCACGAGCAAGATGACGTCACCCAGATATTGTGGATTACGGGTGAAGTGATAGGGGCCTTGCACAATAAGCTCGCCATGAAGTCCGTGGGTGTTATATAACCCGAGAGTGCGGATGCCCCACATGGTCAGGCCAAGCCCAAGTGTCGCCAGTGGCGCACCAACACCGAAGCGAACCTCGATCGGGATACTTCCAGAATCCCAATCAAGGACAATGAGCGCCGCCGCCAGACCCGCTTCCAGGTAGAATATAATCCAGGTCAGATACAGTTTCCATACTGTCTCGCCAGGTGGCCATACGCGTCGTTTTGGGATGAGAATGGACCACAGGATTAGCAACAAATAGGCATAGCCGGTCAGAAGAGCTAGGAGGAATAAAGTTCTAACAATCATGTCAAATCTGCGGGGAGTAATGTAAACGAATGATTATGTAAGCATTTGTTTATGCGATTTGTCAAATAAAAAAACTGATGCTCAACCAAAACGAACATGGGATAAACCCTGGTCGAAGAGATCATGAATATGCTCGTCCATGAGGCTGTAATAGACATGGCGTCCTTCCTTGCGCCCGCGAACGATGCGTAGGTTTCGCAGCACCCGCAATTGATGCGAGACGGCGGGTTGGGTCATGCCCAGAATCTGCGCAAGATCACCAACGCAGAGTTCGTGATGCGATAGAAGGCTGATGATGCGAACGCGGGTTGGATCCGAAAGCGCTTTGAATAATTCCGCCACCTGCGTGGCAAGATCGGAGGTGAGTATGGCCTCCTTTGGCTTGGTGGTTAGCCTTTCTTCATCATGCGAGTCTGTGCACAAGGTTATGGAATCATCGGTCATTGGTGATCGTCTGTTCGGAGTTGCGAATAAAGTATAAATAGTTGCTTATATTTTAACATTTTCACATCCAATGCGCAACTTTTTACAGCGCATGAACGGGCGAATCGAGCGACCTCTACCAAACAAGCCGACGAACATGGACGAAAAAGCTCCAAATAGACAAAACAGCGTCTCCCTTCGTCCATGTTCGTCTGAATACGCACATACTTTTATCAAGTTTCAAATGCGCGTCTACTTAAGTCTGGCGTTCAGTAGTGCCTCGCTTCTGCGCCTAGCCTATTGATTTCAGGGCGTCAGCCAACGCAGCCTCAAACATGCCAATGCCTTCATCCAGCAATGCTTCGGTAATATTCAACGCTGGAATGAATCGGAGGCTGTTAGCGCCGCATCCCAGCATCAATAGGCCATGTTCAAAGGCTTTATTAACGGTGAGATTACGCAGCTCGGGCCAGGGCTCCTTGGTTTCGGGGTCTTTCACCATCTCTACGCCCACCATGAGGCCCTTGCCTCGCACATCGCCCATCACAGGATATCGTTCTGCAATTTCCCTCAGGCGAGATTTGAGATACGCACCGCTGCGGGCAGCCATTTCTACAAAACCGCCTTCCAGTAGATCCAGTGTGGCCAGGCTCGCGGCGCAGCTGACAGGATTGCCGCCGAAGGTGCTGGCGTGTGCGCCTGGAGGCCAACTCATCACATCGGCCTTGGCCACGATTGCGCCCAGAGGCATGCCGCTGGCAATGCCTTTGGCCATGCAGATGATGTCAGGCTCCACCCCCCAATGCTCGGCAGCAAACATCTTGCCTGTGCGCCCGAAGCCCGTTTGTACTTCGTCGAAAATGAGCAAGATACCGTATTTGTCCGCCAACGCTCGCAGGCCGGGCAGGAAGTTATCGGGCGGCACGATGTAGCCGCCCTCGCCCTGGATGGGCTCAACGATGATGGCTGCGACCTCATCGGGCGGGGTAGTGGTTTTGAATAGATGATTTTCGATGTAATCCAACGCCGCTTGGCCTGGGTCCTCGCCAGGGAAAGGGTTGCGGTAGGGGTTTGGATAAAACGCATGGGAGACGCCCGGCACCAGAGGCGCAAAACCATTGCGCTGAATGGCCTTGGATGCAGTCAGTGAGAGCGCTCCAAAAGTGCGGCCATGAAACGCCTTGTAAAAGGCGATGAACCGGGGGCGTCCGGTGCGCCATCGGGCCAGCTTGAGCGCTGCTTCTACGGCTTCGGCCCCAGAGTTGCCATAAAACACCCTGGTGGGGCCAGAGATGGGCGCCAGCCGGTTCAGCCGTTCGGCCAGCTCGATCTGCGGCGCATAGTAAAAATCGGTGCCAGACATGTGCAGAAAAGCGTCCGCTTGCCGTTTGATGGCTTCCACCACATGGGGATGGCTGTGGCCTGTGTTGGTTACTGCGATGCCTGTGCCAAAGTCGATGTAGCGTTTGCCATCCACGTCCCACACTTCTGAACCCCGGCCTTTGGCCATGACAAAGGGATAACTACGGGTGTAGGAAGGCGAGATGTTTGCCGCATCGCGGGCAATGAGTTCCTGGGCAAGAGATTTTTTCTTTGCCATGAAGTAAGTCCTCCTTGACTTGTTCTTGGCGATGGCCTCACAAGAAGCCATCATGGATATGGATAGGGTTTGATTTCGAGGTGATGGATTTTTAGACCAGGCTCCAAAGCCAACAACTCGAACGTTGTTGTTGGCCCAGAGAGTTGTGTAATGAGCATTTCTGGTTCATTTAGGCCTTCTAGCGCTGGTTCATTCGCTTCGAGATTGATTAAGCGCCAGGGGGCGAGATTGTTGGTGACAGGGGTGACGATTAGTTGATAGGTCCCTGGCTGGGGAATGTGAAAAGTCACGGTCGCCTTTTCATTTACCGCACGGGCGGGGCCATCTTCCAATGGCCCGAAGTCCCAACCAATTTCCACAAAGGGATAACGCATCGTAGGCGGCGTCGTTTCGTAAACTGTAAGACGATCATCTTCATAGATTGGCTGTATGTCGCCGAAGATGTCGCGGGTCAGAGCTTCGTCGAAATCGCGCTCGAAGCCGGGCGGCATTTTATATCGATCCAGGATTACCCAGCGGATATCCATGAATTCGAATATGGTCGGAGCCAGGCGCGCGGGCGCGTCCACACAATTGATATCTTGCGCCAATAGGCGAAAACGGTTGATGACCGGCACGCGAGCGGGCAGCGTGCGGGGGTCTG
Organism: uncultured Caldilineales bacterium; assembly: GCA_964650295.1. Lineage (GTDB taxonomy): Bacteria > Chloroflexota > Anaerolineae > J102 > J102 > M2005. The sequence goes on from CAZYSY010000108.1 coordinate 9,363, forward strand.
TGCGAGAGATGTAGCCAGCGGTGAGGGGTTTTTTATGGGTGGTCTGATAGAGTAAATATCCTGGGCGATCCCAGCCCATGGGCAGATTCAACACCCCGGCAGTGCGTTCATCTGTTGCCAGCGTGCGGTAAAAATCGGGCGTGTCGGGTGGGCTGATAGGGTAGGGGACGGGAGCGAAATCCAGCAAAACCAGGGCCACAATACCCGCTGCCGCAAGGGCTGGGACGCGAATAGTCATGGATGAAAGCAGGTTTTTCGCATCTATTTGCAATCGTCTACGTCTACTCAAAGCGTCCATCAGCGCTGCCAGGCCCGCGCCCGCGAGCACCCCCACGGCCAGCATGACCAGCAAGTCGTAACGGGCGACGGTGCGGGCGATGCTCACAAATGGGAGTTTGAGTATCCATACGTAGGGTAGCGGGATATTGGTGACAGAGCCGTAAAAATGCAACACCGGGCCCAAGGCGAATATCCCAAATAGGATTGCGGTTAGTATCCACAAGCCCAAATGGCCACGCCAGCGCCATATGCCGATAATCGCCAGCATCAACGCCACGACGCCCAGATAAATAGTGTTCTCTGCCGGGCTCGCGTTGAGTGGTGTGCGCAACTGCGCTGCCCAATCTCCCCACAAACTGTGCATTCCCGATGGAATGAAAAATCCAAACACGTCACCACTAAGTTGAACGATTTGTCCGGGCGGAGGTTTCATGAAATCGTAGTGTAGGCTTTCGCTCACCATGGGGCTGAGCAATGGTGCGGTCGCCAACAACGCCAGGCCGAAGATGATCGCTGTAGTCATCAGGTCCCGCCAGCTTAATCGTCGTTGCATCAGCAGCCAGAGTAGCGCCACCAACGCAAAAAAGCCGAGATAAAGGGCAAAATACCAATCACAGAGCGCTGCCAGAATCAGGAATAAGGTCGCCAATAGTGCGTTGCGCCACCGAGATTTTACTCTTTCGTTATTTGGCTTTGCGCCTTGGCCGGGGGGGGCGCTATCCAACGTTCGGAGCAGATAGAGCGCGAAAAAAGGGATGAATTCCAGACTGAACACCTGCATATGTCCCAATAGATGCGCAAAATGGAAGGGGGAGAAAGTGAAGATGAGGCCAGAAAGAAATGCACCCCATCTCAAACCTGGTCCAGGTCTTATCCCCACTTGTCGCAATGCTTTTAATCCTAGCAGATAGCCGCCAAAACCAGCAGCGGTGAAGCTGAACAACACGATTACGTTGTAAGCCCAAAAGAGATTGCCTGTCAGTTGCACCGGCAAGAAGGTGGCCCCATTGAAAATGTTGAGGGTCTGAAACCATAAGCTGACGCCGGTGGGATGGTAGAGAAGGTTTGTGAAGTAGGGGGATGTGCGTTGCTCCAACAGCGCCACCTTTATCCACCATAGGTTCCAAAAATTTTGCCATCCATCAAAGCTGTCGCCTGGGATGGCGTCACCCATATGCCGGGCTAGAGGCCAGGTTAGCAGCAAGGTGAGGAGAAAGTAACTCCCAAGAATAGCCCAGGAGCGACGAATGGTGCGATGAGACATTGTGAAGCGATTAAGGGTTCATGGTCAGGGGGATGTTTCAGGCCATGCCAGACTACATCCCTAATCTTTCGGAGACGATGCTCCAGGCATTGGCTTTGGCTGTATTACCGCGAGCAATGAGCTCTTCCATTTTGTCATTTTGCGCAGTCACAAAGCGCTCATCTTTGATGGCGTTTAGATTGATGCGTACATTCAAAGCTGCAGTCATCATTCCCGCATGTGCTGCGAGCACGCCCGCACCGCCATCACTGATGACGTTGGGGTTCCCCTGGCTCACCACTGCTGGAGCGAGTTCCAGCACCGCTACACAGGCTTTCAGGGTCTCCATGGGGGTGCGAGTGGCTTCTTTCAGCCCGGCCTGAATGGCAGCGCTACGAGCGGCTTTCTGCTCGGGCGTGTCTTTCGGGAGTCGATATGCGGCCATCACACCATCGAAAGCTCTGGTGTCCTCCTCAACGAGCTCCATCAACCGAAGGCGCAGACGTTCAGCCTTATCTAGCGCTTCTTGCATCGCGTTTTCCATGTCTGCGTACTTTTGGCGACCGATGGTGAGGTTACAGACCATGGATAACAGCGCAGCGCCCTGGGCTCCTGCCAACCCGGCGGCTGATCCTCCCCCTGGAGTAGCTGAGCCACTGGCCAGCTCAGCCAAAAATTGTTGAATTGTCAATTCAGTCAACATAACATTCAACTCCATTGTTGAAAGATGGATAGTAAAAGTCAAAACTAAACGGCGGGGGAAAGGGTATGAACTTATCCTTTCGAGTAACTACTAACGTACCCGACTTCAATCACCACAAAGGCGCAAAGACACTAAGAACACCAAGAATTTCAAAGCTTTTTCTTTCCTTCGTGCCTTTGTGGCTTCGTGTCTTCGTGGTTTCTAGCCGGGCTACCTTAGTAGTA
>CAZYSY010000109.1:0-10574 GCA_964650295.1 uncultured Caldilineales bacterium
GGTGAAGATGCTGATCACAATGGGCGGTAATGCCTTGCCGATGATCAGTTCCAGGCGACGTATGGGCGTGATCAGGAGCTGCTCCATGGTGCCGATTTCTTTCTCGCGCACAAAGCCCGTAGCCGCCAGCACCAGCGCCACCTGATAGGTGATAAACGCCAGTGTGGAGGGAATAACAAACCACTGGATGTTGAAGGTCGGATTGAACAGGGCGCTGGTGTAAACCTGGATGCCGCCCAGATCAACGCCCGGTGGCGGCTGTACATGACGCTGGATAAGCCGTCCTAGCACGCCGCGCACTGCCGGCTCCGCCTCAGCACCAACGAGGATGTTCGTGCCATCGGTCAATGTCTGCAGCTGTGCGGGCGCCTCAGTAGGGCTGTTGAACTGGCGCTCGAAGCCGCTGGGAATGACAACGCCTACCTGCGCCTTGCTGTCATCCAGCAACTGGTGCAACTCTTCATGGCTGGTGGGAAAGTAGAGCACATTCAGCTCGTTGGTCACATCCATCTCGTGGATGAACTCGCGACTGATAGCGGATTGATCCAGGTCCAGCACGGCCACTGGCACATCGTTGAGCCCGCGAGCGGTGTTCCGGGAGATAAGCACCAGTTGCAGGGTGGGCGCAAGGATGATGAAAACCAGCAGGAACTTGTCCCGCCGGATTTGCAAAACCTCTTTCCAGGCGATGTTGAAGATTTGACGGATCATGATAGTTTCGTTAGGTGCATCGCACCGGAACTTAAGTAGATGCGCATTTGAAACTCGAGAAAATCGCCTGCGCATTCAGACGAATATGGATGAAGCTTGACGAATATAGACGATGGTTCACTTCGTCCAGCTTTGGCTATCTTCGTCTGATGAGTTGGAATTGCCTTCAATGCGAATTTCAAATTCATATCATCAACTACTCAAGTTGTATGCCTGAAGTTTCGTAACGATTGGCGAAAGCGGGTCAGAAATTCAGGGCGCGACGGGCGACGCGGCGAACCTCGCCGGTGGCCACCAGCTCCGCTGCTTTGGTCATGTGCGGCGCCAATGCCGCATCTTGCGGGATGAAGGGAATATGATCGCGGATGAGCTCATACACCGGTGCGGTGCCTCTGCCCAGGCGCACGTCATCGCCGAGCGCCCTTTTTCTGAAATCGATGGCTTGAGCCGCTGCCATAAGTTCGATGCCCAAGATTTGCTCCAGATTGCGCAATACGCGGCGGGCCTGGCGTCCTGAGATGGGACCATTGGATACATGATCTTCCACATTAGCCGAAGTGGGAATGCTATCTGCACTGGCCGGGAAACAGAGCGCCTTGTTTTCTGAGGCCAAAGCCGCTGCTGTGTATTGGGTGAGCATGAAGCCCGAGTTGAGTCCGCCATGTTCGGTGAGGAATGCGGGTAGCAGGCCGCCATTACTGGCGCGATCGGTCATGCGGTTCAGCCGTCGCTCCGAGATGTTTCCCAGCTCGGTCATGGCCAGGGCCAAATGATCGTAGGCGATGGCCAAGGGTTCGCCATGAAAATTGCCTCCACTAATGGCTACCGGCGTTCCGTCCTCCTCGAAAAAGATGAGGGGATTGTCGGTAACGCTATTGAGTTCGATGGAGACAATGCGGCGGGCGTTTTCCACCGCGTCTGTACATGCTCCATGCACCTGGGGAATACACCGCAATGAGTATGCATCTTGTGGGTCTTCAGATGATGCGCTACGCACAAAATCGGATGCTTCGATGAGATAGCGTAATAATTCTGCGGTGGCAATCTGATAAGGGTGTGGTCGCACCGCATGAATGCGAGGGTCAAAGGCTGCGGGTGTGCCATACAACGCCTCTAACGTGAGTGCGCCCGCCACGTTGGCGACGAATACCGCATTTTCCGCCTCCTCCACAGCCAAACATCCCAGCGCCACCATGAACGCAGTGCCGTTGGTTAGGGCCAAGCCTTCCTTTGGCGCCAGTTCGATGGGCGTAAGGTTTGCCCGGGCCAAAGCATTGGCGCCTGCCATCACTTCTCCATCGAACTCTGCTTCGCCTTCTCCGATCATGACCAGTGCGATATGCGCCAGCGGCGCCAGATCACCACTGGCGCCCAGCGAACCTTGACGGGGCACCACCGGGTGCACGCCCCGTTCGATCATGCGTAACAGCAGTTGGATGGTTTCTAGGCGTACGCCCGAGTAACCCGAGGCCAAAGTGTTGGCCCGCACCAACATCATCGCTCGCACAATGTCGGTGTCCAGGGGATGTCCGGTTCCGGCTGAATGGGAACGCACGATGTTGATTTGCAATTGCCGTAACGCATTCTGTGGGATGATGGTATTTTTGAACGCACCAAAGCCGGTATTGATGCCATACACCACCCGTCCATCTGCGATGATGCGCTCCACCGCCTGACTCGCGCGCGTCACCGCGGTGCGAGCGGCCGCGGTCAGCGCCAACTCGACTTCGCCTGGTTGCGCCCGAGCCACGGCAATAACGTCAGGGATGGCTAGGCTATTGCCATCAAGAGTGAGTCGCATCATAATTAACCGTCCTGCTATTCGCTTAGCGCCGCTCTGACTTGATCGAGCATAATCAATGCAGCCAGGTTATGCACGGCATCGCCATAACGGAATGTGGCGGGATTCGAGTAGTTGAATCGGGGGGCGACGCTGAGATGGGTGTGATCGGACTTGAGGCCTCGATCGGGCAGCGTGCTGGCCAGGAGATCGAAATCGATGAGCGGAACTTTGTATGTTTGAGCAATTTCACGAATGATTTCGTTGTTTTGGTTGTTCGGACCGCCGCCGCGGTCTGCTTTGGTGTAGAGGATGGGGATAATGCCTTGTTTGATGAGATAGCGCACGATCTGATCGTATTTTATTTCCAGTGAGCTCGCCCGGTCATTGGTGCCCAATTGTACGATCATGATGCTGGGGTTGTGGAGTCGGATTTCACAATCCACCATGTTTTCCCCAGGTAAGCATTCCTTGTTTTTCACCCATTTGGGATCAAAAACCATCAATGTGTTTAGCCCTGGCTGCACAGCTGCTCCGTAGCGATCGAATGAGCCAGCATAGTGGTTGATGGTCTCTTGTAAATAGGCGTAATCTCCCAAATCGTATGTGCCTAGCGTGGGGTCTTTGAGGTCGAAAACACGTAGAAAGTGTGCATTGGCGATGAGGCTATCGCCAAGTTTTGAGAATGCAAAGGGATTTCTGCCAATTTCAAGCCCGTCACTGAAAATTTCCCGCACATGTGCTTTGACTGCGTCATCCATGAGAATGAATGCGCTATAAGGCACGCCGTTGACCTCTTGCGGGTGATTCGATATCGGAGTGGGTGAAGGCGCGGATGTCGGGATGGGCGGAGGTTGGGTGGGGGAGGCTTGTGCGGGCGCAGGCGCGGGCGTTGGTGTATCGGGGAGAAGCGTGGGCGTGGGGGTGAAGGTGTTCCACGGTGTGAAGCGTAGCATGACGGACGCGGATGGCGCATCGCTTCCACATGCCGCCAACATGATGCTGATAACGCCCGCTAGAAGTAGTATGATCAGGAGGGCTTTGCGTCTAAAATTTGACATAAAACTTAATACAGCGCCAGGTTACTGGTGCTGGTTCAGGATTTTATTTACTCGTTCAAGCATGATCAGGGTGGCCAGGTTGTGAACCGAGGTGCCATACTGAAATGTATCTGGACGGGTGAAATCGTGGCTACGCGCTACGCGCAAATGCGTGTTGTCAGGCCCAAGACCGCGATTGGGCAGGGTGTTCGCCAATAGATCAAATTCCACCAGGGGTAAGTGATAGGTTTTTGCCAGGCTGCGGATGGCTTCGTTGTTGTGGCCATCTTCACCTTCGTGGCGGTCGGCTTTCGTGAAGAGGATGGGAACAATGCCCTGTTCGATAAGGTATTGAATGATTTTTTCGTAGTGTTTTTCAAAGTAATGACGCGGCACGTTGTCATTTGTACCCAGCAATATCAGCATAATGCTGGGGTTGTGCAGACGAATCTCACAGGGAAGTGGGGCTTCTCCTGGATTGCAAAGGTCTTTGTTGGCCCACATGGGATCGAATACCGACCATGCATGTTGGCCAACGCGCACCGCCGCACCGTGACGATCGAAGGATCCGTGATAGTAGTCGATGACATCTTGTAAATAGATGTATTCGCCCAGATTGTACCATCCAAGATTGCGATCCATTTGATCGAAGATGCGCAGAAAATAGGGGTTGGCAATGAGGCTGTCGCCCAGTTTGGAAAAGGAGTGATCATCCCTGCCCATTTTTTGGCCCTGGGCGTATATTTCCTGAATGTGGGTCTCGACCTTATCATCGATGAGGATAAATGCGCTGTAGGGCATCTCGTTGAGGGTTGTCGGGCCCACTACCGCTGGTGTCGCTGTGGATGTGGGCGAAGGTGTGGGGGTGGGGGGGCGGGTAGCCGCATGAGTCGCGGTGGCGGTTGGCGTTGGGGAAGGCGCCATGGTGGGAACGCTGGTGGCGGTTGGCGTGGATGTAGGCGTTGGCGTATTGGTGGGGGTGGGTTTTTTTGTGGCTGGAGGTGGTCCAGTTTCGGTGGAACCAACAGCAGACGCAGGCGTCTGCGAAATCGTCTGCGGGGGGGCGGCATGGCAGGCGGTGAGAAGTAGCGCAAGTATGAGCGACGATAAAAAAGAGGGGGGATGAGTCACGATCTCAAAATTCCTTACCGCCGTCTAAGGCCCATCCAGCATATGTTTCACCCGCTCGAGAATGACCAGCGTCGCCAAGTTGTGGACGGTATTGCCGTAGCGGAAGGTCTCTGGGAGGGTGTAGTCGTTGCTGGGGGCAATGCTGAGATGGATATTGTCTGGTCCTGTACCCCGGTTGGGCAGGGTGTCGGCCAGGTGATCGAAGTCTAGGAGTGGTGCATGGTACTTTTTCGCGATTTTCTTGATGGAGATGTTGTTGCGATTGTCTGGTCCTTCGAATCGATCGGCCTTGGTGAATAGAATTGGAATGATGCCTTGCTCGATGATGTGTTTTACGATTTTGTCGTAGTTGGTTTCAAAGGTGACTTGTGGGGCGTCATCGTTGGTGCCCAACAACACCAGCATGACGCTGGGGTTGTTCAGGCGGATCTCACAGTCTAGCAAGTTTTCATTGGGTTTGCACCATTTCTTATCGGCCCACATGGGATCAAAGACCGACCAGGTATGCAGTCCTACATGAATGCCGACGCCGTAGCGATCGTACGAGCCTGGGTAATAGTCGATAATGTGTTGTAGAAAGGCATAGTCGCCAAGTACGTAAGGACCCAGGTTGGGGTCTTTTTGATCGAATACTCGTAGGAAGTAGGGGTTGGCGATGAGGCTATCGCCAAGTTTGGAGAAGGCCCGGGGGTCTCGTCCTTTTTGTTGGCCTTTTTTGTATATTTCACGAATGTGCTTTTGGGTCGCGTCATCCAGGATGATGAAGTCGCTATATGACATTCCGTTGATGGTCGATGGCGGTGTTGGGGTTGGTTGAGACTCGGGCGGTGGGGGGGAGTCGGAGGATGGCGTGGGAGGATTGGACGTGGTTTGAGCAGATGTCGCTGTGGATGTCGGAGCGGGGGTGTTTGTTGGTGTTTCTGGCGTTGGTGTGGCGGGGATGGATGTCGGCGTAGCGGGGGCGGGCGTTGGGGTGTCGGTTGGGATTGGGGTGGGAGGGGGTTGGATTGTGGGTGCTGCTGTGTTGGTTGCCGTGGGCATGGGCAATACAGTGGAGCCGCCGGTGCAAGCAACGAGGAAAATGCTCGTGATTGTGACCAAAATTAGTGGAGGAATGTGCGAGGAGTTCATCGAAAGCCATCCGTGTTTTCAAGAAAGGTTGCAGGTATTTTATCATACAAGCCAGCATCGAACGTAAAAGCCTTTTCCTTCCCAACCTTACCACCCAAAAGGAGTGATCGTCATGGCGCATGTTGTGACGATGGCCGATATCGAGGCCATCGAACAGATTCCTCTTTCCGAGCGGGGTTTGCCCGCCAACACTTACGAAGCGATTCGTCGGGGCGTATCGATAAATCCAGATGGCGTAGCATTGCATTTCTTCCTGCAGGGTGATTTGTATGATAAGGGCGTGTCTTTCACCTATCGCGAATGGCTGGGGGCGCTGCATCAGACGGCGAATATGTTCCATGCGTTGGGGCTGCGTCCTGGTGAGGTGGTTACAATGATACTGCCCAATTTGCCACAGTCCTTTCTCACTATTTTTGGCGGTGAAATGGCGGGCATTGTCGGTCCCATCAATCCCTTGCTGGAGCCCGAAGCATTTGTCGATATTATGAATGCGGCTCAGAGTAAAATGCTGGTGACTTTGGCTCCGTTCCCTGGTGTCGATATCTGGGAAAAGACTGTTTCTGTGGTGGAGAAGACGCCGACGGTGGAGACTGTGCTGGTTGTCGATCTGGCTGATTTTATTCCCGGAATGCCGAAACCGCAGCTTCCTGACGCCATAGCTCAGGCGCGGGTGTTGGATTTTAATGTGGAGATGAAAAAGCAGCCGCCAGGTGCGCTCATTTTCGAGCGTGAGATTTCGCCCAATGACATTGCGTCATACTTTCACACGGGAGGCACCACTGGGGCGCCCAAGATCGCTCAGCATACGCACGGCAATGAGGTGATGGATGCCTGGGCGTCTGGCATCATTCTGGAGATTGGGCCAGGCCAGACGCTTCTGTGTGGTTTGCCCCTCTATCATGTCAATGCGGTAATCGTTACCGGGCTTATTCCCTGGACGTTCGGAGCGACCGTAGTGTTGGCCACGCCGATGGGATATCGTGATAAAGCTCTGATTCCCAATTTCTGGAAGATCGTCGAGCACTACCAGGTGACATTTTTCAGTGGCGTCCCCACGGTTTATGCGGGGCTGCTGCATGTGCCCATTGGCGATGCCGATGTGAGTTCGTTGCGTTATGCCATTTGCGGCGCCGCGCCCATGCCTGTCGAGGTGTTCAAGGCATTCGAGAAGCGCACGGGCATCCGTATTTTAGAGGGCTATGGATTGACCGAAGGGACATGCGTGAGTTCGGTCAATCCGCCGCACGGCGAGCGCCGCATTGGCTCGATCGGTTTCCGCATCCCTTATCAGGAAATGGTCATCGCCCAGGTAAATGGCGACGATACAGGGCAGATTTTACCTGCCAACGAAATCGGTTCTGTGCTCATCCGGGGGAATAATGTTTTCCCAGGATATCTGGAGGAGGTGCATAATCATCATATTTGGGTGAATCTGGGTGATGGTGGGGCTCCATGGTTGAATACGGGAGACCTGGGACGTTTGGATGAAGATGGGTATTTCTGGTTGACTGGACGTAAAAAGGAGCTGATCATTCGTGGCGGACACAATATCGATCCCAAGATCATCGAAGATCCTATGCACCGCCATCCTGCCGTGGCGATAGCCGCGGCTGTGGGCCGACCTGATGCGCGAGTAGGGGAGGTGCCTGTGGTTTATGTGCAGCTGAAACCTGGCGCCGAAGCCACGGCTGAGGAGCTTCTGAGCTTCGCTCAGGCCAACATCCCCGAGCGGGCCGCTATTCCCAAACAGATTTATCTCATCGACAAGATACCGGTGACCGCGGTTGGTAAGATATTCAAACCGGCATTGGTGCGGATGCAGATCGCCGAAGTGCTTTCAGCGGCGCTGAATGCGTTGGATGAAGTGGCGGAGGCCAAGGTGCGGGCAACGCCCAGCAAGCTCCATGGCACCGAAGTGCATGTGCAGGTGACATTGGCCGCTGATGTGTCTCCTGCCGCAGGCGCGGATGCGGTGCAGCGTGTGTTGGGCCTTTACGCATTCCACTACGAGGTGGATATTTCCTAGTCGAACGGGGGAGCGATGCCTATAGCGTCGTTCCCCTGTTACCAATCGATGACCGCGGTCATGGCGGGATGATCGCTTGGACCTTTGGGGTAGTAGCTGACGTCGATGACCTGCAGATCGGGAGAAATGAAGATATGATCGATTTTATCGCGGGGTTGCCGACCCTGATCATCCTTCCAATCCGGCCAGCGTTGCGTCCATGAATCACGTAGAAGCTGAGTGGTGATTGCGTATTGCTCGGTATCGGGCCTGAAGTTGAAATCACCCATCACAACCGTGCCCGGGGCGTCTCCCACCAGTTCCAGCAACTGCTCTTGTTGAATTAGTGGGCCGCCATTGCCTAGGTGTGTTACCAAAACGTGCAAACGTCGCCCCTCGATTTCTATCTCCGCCCGGATGACCGCCACCTGTTCGCCCTTGCTGTACAAATAAAACGTTTCGGCATGGTAAATGGGATAGCGGGAGAGAAGTGCAATGCCAAAAGTTCCCACCACCGTTTTGGGACCGTAATAATGATGCATGTGCAGATGATTCGCAAAATAGCGCACGAGATCATCATTGCTATTGGCAATGCGAGCGCTGTCGCTTTCTTGCAGACCGATGATGTCGGGATGGATTTGGCGTATCAGTGCGAGTTGCCCAACTTCGTTTTTTCTTCCTTCGGCACTATATCCTTGCTGAATGTTGTAGGTGAGAATGGTTACACCATCTTGGGGGGGAGCTGACTGAGGATGTGCGGTGAGGAGAATGTGTCCTCCCATGATGACAAATGCCAACAGTACAACGCCCAGATTCAGCATTCTGGGAGCTACTGGACCTTTTACATGTTTACCTGTCGCCAAGATGCCTGGCAACAGCATCAGCGTTACAAGCAAATACACCAATGGAAAGGCATTGCGGAAGAGGGGGCCGATCACGGGAATGTAATCATAGACCGTGGTGAATATGTGGGCGAAAATTGCCAATAACAGGAAGAGCGCAGCCACGGTGAAAGCGCCGCCCAATTGGCGCAACGAGGGGCGCACCGCCCTTAGAGCATGCAGCTGTCGGTGAAAGATAAGTAACAAGCCTGGTGAAAGCAGGAGCATGATAACCAGGGGCGCAGCATGCCAAAGCGATCGCCACGCCGGACACATCGCCGTTTCTTCGGTGCAATCCAGCGGATGTGGTGCGGTCAACGTGTCTGGGCGGGGGTAGAGATGAGGGATATCTGGCAACCAGGGCTGATTATTGGAAAGGGTGAAAAAGATCGCCAGGGCGAACGCTAACCCCCAGAGAAACAGCCAGTTTTTCCCGATTTGCAGTCGCTTCAGAAATCTGGTTGCCGTCCAGGCGTATGCTGTCCAGGCGAAAATCATTGTCAAGAGAACGACGGATGCGTCCACGCCGGTCCAGCGGGCCATGACATAAGGGGCGGCAAAGGCGTAATACATGAGGACGAGCACCGTCATCAGCCCCAGGCTAAGTGCGAGGATTTTTTTGAATCCTGGCTCTGATTTTTTCTCTGCCCATTCCTCCCTTTTTCGATCTGTTGTAAACCACAAACTTAGCCCCATAAATGCCAGGATCGCTCCAATGCCTTGGCCTAACCCCATGGTGGAAACATCCACGCCCGAGCCCAGCACCCGCAACAAGCCTGATAATATCACGCCCAGCATAACGCCCCACATCATGTCTGCGGCAACGGTGTCATTTCGATCGCCGTGATGGCGCCACAGCAATATGGGAAATAGTATGAGCCATGCCGCCACGCCGAGACCTGAAATCAGCAACCGCCACTGAGTATCCAGACCTGGTTCGATAAGACGAGCCACAATAACAAGAAGAAAAAGTGTGGATTGCAATTGCCCATGAGGGCGACGGATTCCTAATAACAGCGCTGGTGCAAATAATAGCAGCGCCAGACCCAATTCTGGCGGAATGCTTGTGTTTAATAGCCCAAACGCATAAATCGCAGCAATGAAGTCGGTGAGCAGTTGCAGGAAGAATAGAAAGAAGATCGCGTAAAACAGAATGGGGCGAAGGTGTTTCATGATCCTCGTAATGAGAGTGAAGGCGCTGGGAATTGGAGGGATTGGTCCAGGCGTCACGGATTGTTCGTTTGGGCAAGAATGTCTCGCACGAGATTGACAGCATCAGTAGATCACGATTGCGAGAGTATGTGTCCAGCCGGATTCGCAATCCGGCGGGTTTGACGCTCGAATCACCGCCGGATTACGGATCCGGCTCTGCGCATCATGGCAAATCGTGATCTACTGAAATTTTGCAACTTGAAAGTAATAACTTTTTCCAAAACTGCTTAGACTGAGTGCTAGGTGGTTGTTGTGATTCATTTTTACCGGAGAAAAAGATGTTCAGGCATTCTGATTCCCGCATCCCTTTGGGGATACTCCTCAGCTTCCTTTTTGTGTTCATGGGCCTGGGATTGGCTTCGGCTCGCCCCGCGGCAGCCACCACCGCCCGCGCTTTTCAACAAGCCTATGATTATGGCGACGCACCCGCCAGCTATGGAGACGCCGTCCATGCCCTGGGCGGCCCCTTCCTGGGACGCATCGCGCCTGACGCCGAGACTGCGCCCTCCGCACCCCGGGATGGCAGCGGGGATGACCTCCATGGCATGGATGATGAAGATGGTCTGGATGTAAACGCACAGCCCCTCTTTACGGCTGCCGATGCGGGCATGGTGCGCCGTTGGACCCTGACCATCTCCAACACCACCACTGCAGATGTCTTCCTTTACGGATGGATCGACTTC
>CAZYSY010000110.1:0-9433 GCA_964650295.1 uncultured Caldilineales bacterium
CTGGTCGCGATGCTGGCGCTGGCGCTGGCAGGATGTGGCGGTCAGGCTAAATTGGGGACGGAGAAAAATCCCATCGTCATGTCTTTCGTGCCTTCGGGCGATACGCAGGAGATCATTGCCAGCGGCGATCAGCTCGCCCAGATGATCCAGGATAAGACGGGCCTGGTGGTCAAGGCCAATGTGGGCACCGATTTCGCAGCTGTGCGCGAGGCCATGGGCGCGAAGAAGGCCCATATCGGCTGGTTGAACACCTTCAATTATGTGCTGGCCAACGAAAAATATGGCGTGGATGTGGCGTTGGTGACGGTGCGCTATGGCTCCACCTCCTACAAGGGCCAGATCATCGTCCGCGCCGATAGTGGCATCAAAACCTTGCAGGACCTGAAGGGCAAGGTCATGTGCTGGGTGGACCCCAACTCCACCTCGGGCTACATCGTGCCCCGCATCATGCTCAAGGCCAATGGCATCGATCCTGATAAGGACTTCGCCAAGACCATCGAGGCGGGTTCGCACAACAACGTGGTCACCCAGGTTTACAATGGCGACTGCGACGCCGGCGCCACCTACGTGGACGCCCGCAGCTCTGTCGAGAAGGACATCCCCGATGTGAAGGAAAAGGTCATTGCCATCGCCACCACCGCGGACATCCCCAACGACAATGTCGCTTTCATCAAGGAGTTCCCCAAGGATCAGCGAGATAAGATCGTCAACGCGCTGCTCGAGATCGCCAATTCGGAAGATGGCAAGCAGGCCCTGAACGAGTTGTACTCCATCGAGGGGCTGGAGCCCGCGGATGACAGCTTCTACGATGGCTTCCGCGCCGAGTTGAGCAAGGCGGGCATCAACATCGAAGAGCTGGCCAAGTAAATTTCGCCCAATTTTTACGAAGAGGAGTGCGACGCATCTGTCCAGGTGCGTCGCACCTTCATAATCAGGAGGTGAACTCTTGTTACGCGTCGAGCATCTCACCAAGGTTTTTCCCGATGGCACGGTGGCGCTGAAGGATGTCAGTTTCGAGGTGCAGGAGGGGGAGTTTCTGGCGGTCATCGGGCTTTCTGGTTCGGGCAAGTCTACGCTGCTGCGCTGCATCAACCGGCTCATCGATCCCACCGAGGGCCAGGTCATCTGGCATGATCAGGATGTGACCGCGGCCAAGGGGCAGGAGTTGCGACACATCCGCCGCCAGATCGGCATGATCTTTCAGCAGTTCAATCTGGTCAAGCGCAGCACGGTGATGACCAATGTGCTGTCGGGGCGGCTGGGCTACGCCCATCCCCTGTGGAGCCTGTTTCACATCTTTCCGAAAGAGGATTATGAGCGGGCGCACGCCGCGTTGGATCGAGTGGGGATCGCGGAAAAGGCCTACAATCGGGCGGATCAGCTTTCGGGCGGGCAGCAGCAGCGGGTGGCCATCGCCCGGGCGCTGATGCAAGAGCCCAAACTGATGCTGGCCGATGAGCCCGTGGCCAGTCTGGACCCGGTGCTGGCCCATTCCATCCTGCGCTATCTCGAAACCCTGAACCGGGAGGATGGCATCACTGTGTTGTGCAGCCTGCACTTCCTGGACCTGGTGCATCGCTACGCCACCCGGGTCATCGGATTGAAGGATGGCGAGCTGGTTTTCGACGGACTGCCTTCGGAGCTGACGCCCGAGAAATTCAAGGAGGTGTATGGCGAGGAGGCGGAAATGGTCACGGTCAGCGGCGAACACATCGACGTTTGACCGGTGCAATGCACATCCTCGTTCAAGTAGGAGTTTGCCATGCGCAAGCAGAGCTATCCTGATGCTCCTCCCCGAACAGAGCAGGATGGGAACTGGCTGGCCCCCTTCCTCTCTTTTGTGATCCCGGGCGCAGGACAGGCGTATCTGGGGGATTACGCCCGCGGGTTCGGACTTTTTCTTTCGGTCATTGTTCTTATTCTTTTGGTTTTATGGCAGGGGACTGGCGTGCTGCTGGCTCCTGTGTTGGGCATCTGGGTGTGGAATGTGTGGGACGCCTGGCAGGTATCCAAGGGGCGACGTCCCAAGTTTTCTGTTCCGGTGCTGCTGGCCGCCATCGTCATCTATGGCCTGGCCTTTGTCTCCACCGAGGTGCAGCCCCAGCGAATGATCACGGGCTGGGACTCCATGGCGCCCTACGCCCGGGCGCTGTTCAAGCCCGATCTGTTGGCTTATCCCACCGAGGACAAGATCGGTACAGCCCCCATCCTGGCGCCGTGCGTCGATCCTCTGCCCGAGCCAGATCGCCAGCCCACCGAAGACCCCAAGCTGACGCTGGATAAAAAATGCGGCGACGTGGGCGAACCTCTGACCATCCACGGGGAGGGCTTCTTCCCCAACTTCGAGGGGGAATTGTGGTGGATCAGTCCCATCGGCGACGCCCAGCGGGTGATCATCGATGGCAAGCAGGCGAAATTCACCACCGACGATCAGGGCCGCTTCGATATCACCATCGATATCCCTCTGGCCGTGCCCCTCTCGGAGCAGCCGCCGCCAGGCCAGACCCAAACGCATCAGATCCGGGCGGAGCAGCACAAGCCCTACGGACATCTGCAACCCACCCAAACCCTGAGCCTGGTGTGGGAGAAGATCGGCGAGACCATTGCCCTGGCTTTTCTGGCCACAATTTTGGGTATGATCTTCGCCCTGCCCATCAGCTTCCTCGCGGCCCGCAATCTCATGTTCCACAACCCGGTCACCCGGGTGATTTACTACATCGTGCGCACCTCGCTGAACATCGTGCGCTCCATCGAGACCTTGATGTGGGCGATTATCTTCGCGGTGTGGGTGGGGCTGGGGCCCTTTGGCGGCATGTTGGCGTTGATGATCCACACCATCGCCGCGCTGGGCAAACTCTATTCCGAAGCCATCGAGAGCATCGATCCCGGCCCCATCGAGGCCCTGCGGGCCACGGGCGCGCGCGAGCCCCAGGTCATCGTCTATGCGGTGATCCCGCAGATTTTGCCCACCTTCGCCTCCTTCACCCTCTACCGCTGGGACATCAACGTGCGCATGTCCACGGTCATCGGCCTCATCAGCGACGCGGGCCTGGGCTTTTTGGTCATCCAGTGGATCCGCCTGAACCAGTTTTCGGCCATGGCCACCGCCATCCTGGCCATCATGTTCGTGGTCACTACTCTGGATTACGCGTCCAGCATCATCCGCAAACGCATCATCGAGGGGACGCCGCCCAAGCCAGATCAGAAGCCTTACAAGCGCTGGGCCAAGTGGGCGGTGGCCATAGCCATCTTCGTGGCCGCCTTCGCCTGGTCGTGGAATGTGGCGGAGGTGGATTTCACCGAGCTGGTGACAGGCATGCCCGCGGGCATGAAGCTGGCCAAGGCCTTTGCCGTGCCCGATTTCTTCGATCATCCCACCGAGGCCCATTCGGTGCGCACGGCCTTGCCCGCGCCCTGCGGCGTAGCCGAGCCTGAAGCGCCGCCAGCGTCGGGCCCGCGGGTGGTGCTGCAACCCCAGTGCGGCGATGTGGGCGATCCCCTGGTCATCGATGGCTACGATCTGCCGCCCAACACCCATGTCTCCATCCGCTGGGAGATGCCCGACGGCTCCTTCCTGCGGGTCAAATCCAACTGCTGCGACACCGACGCGAAGGGCCGGGTGCATCTGGAGACGAAGATCAGCCCTCTCATCGAAATCGACGAGCACAGTCCGCCAGGCAGCGTGGGCTATGTCAGCATCAATTGGGAGGAGGTGGTGGGCGGTCCTCGCATCAGCGATACGGTCAAGACCGTGGCCAATCTGGCCCTGGTGACGCTGCTGATGGCCTTGCTGGCCACCACATTCAGCTCCTTCTTCGCCATCCCGCTCAGCTTCTTCGCGGCCCGAAACATCATGGGCGACACCTTGTTCGGGCGTATCGTCTACAACGTGTTCAAGATGGGCTTCAACCTCACCCGCTCCATCGAGCCCATGATCCTGGTGTTGATCATGGCCGCGTGGGTGGGGGCTGGCCCCTTCGCGGGCGTGCTGGCCCTGATCTTGAACAACATCCCCAACCTGGGCAAGCTCTTTGCCGAAACCATCGAGCAGATCGACGAAGGCCCGGTGGAGGCCATCCTGGCCACGGGCGCCAACAAGCTGCAAACCCTGGCCTACGCGGTGGTTCCCCAACTGGTGCCCCCCTTCCTGGCCTTCATCCTCTACCAGTGGGATATCAACATCCGCATGTCCACGGTCATCGGCTTTGTGGGCGGCGGCGGCATCGGCCAGCAATTTCGTCTGTGGGTGGGCCTGAACCAGTACGACAAAGCGGGCACTGCGGTCTGGGCCATCGTGATCATGGTTTGGAGCATGGATTACCTCAGCGCCAAGGCCCGAGAAAAACTGGTGTAAACCCGCCAACCCCGAACCGTGAATCCCTGACCAACCCTACGAACAGAACAATCGTTTGACAACCCTTCCCCTGACACCTTATAATCTTCGTTACAATCTCGTCGTAAAAACAGTTTGCTTTACATTTCTGTTTTGAACAGGAGGTTGCGTATTGATAGAGTCTCGTCTAATAGCGATGAAACGCTATCGATTGCTTCATTGCCGTTAAAAAGATGGCAGCGGCTTTGACCGTCGCCATCCGAGCATTTTCCATTTGTTCTCTCAAAGGAGGAGAAACTGATGTCAAAACGTCGTATTTTTATTTTGCTCAGCATCTTTGTGCTGGCAGCCGTGGTTCTGGCTGCTTGCGGCGGCGGCGCCACCGAGGCGCCCAAGGCCACCGAGGCGCCCAAGGCCACCGAGGCCCCGGCCGAGCCCACCAAAGCCCCCGAACCCACCAAGGCCCCAGAGGCTTCTACGGAAATGCCTGCCAAAGTGGTGGTTGGCACCAACGCCGAGTACCCTCCCTTCGAATTCGTGGACGACAATGGCGAGATTCAAGGTTTCGACATCGATTTGATGAATGCCATCGCCAAAGCGGCGGGATTCGAGCCGGAATTCGTTAACACCCGCTGGGACGGCATCTTCGTGGCGCTGGCCAGCGGCGAATTCGACGCAGTCATCTCTGCCGCCACCATCACCGACGAGCGCAAGCAGACCGTCGATTTCAGCGATCCCTACTTCAATGCCGGCCAGGTGCTGGCTGTGAAGAAAGGCAGCGACATCAAAAGCACTGCGGATCTGGCTGGTAAGAAGGTGGGCGTGCAGCTCGGCACTACCGGCGACATCTGGGCCAGCGAGAACACCGACGCCGAAGTCGTGCGCTATGACGAGATCACCCTGGCCATGCAAGCCCTGGCCAATGGCGATGTGGATGCGGTCATCAATGACGCTCCCACCACCGCAGACATGATCAAAGCCAATCCCGAGTGGAACGTCGTGATCGTAGAAGGTCCCTTCACCGAGGAATTCTACGGCATTGCCGTGCGCAAGGACGCGCCGCAGATTTTGGAGGCCATTAACAAGGGCTTGGCTGCGGTGAAAGAATCGGGCGAGTATGATGAAATTTACAACAAGTGGTTTGGCGCTCCTGAATCGGCTGAAGGCGGCGAAAGTGGTGGCGATATGGGCGTCACCTTCATCTTCGGTCGCGGTGGCGATTCGGTAGCGCTGGATCCCGCGATCGTCACCGACGGTGAATCCTTCCGCGTCACCAATCAGGGCTGCGAATCGCTTTTGGCCTACGACAAAGACACCACCAATGTCGTGCCCAGCCTGGCCGAGAGTTGGGAATCCAACGAGGATGGCACTGAATGGACGTTCCATCTTCGCCAGGGCGTGAAATTCCATGATGGCACCGATTTTAACGCCGATGCGGTGGTCTACAACTTCCAGCGCTGGTGGGATCCCGAACATCCTGCGCACTTCGAAGAGCAAGACTTCGAATACTGGGATTACATGTGGAATGGCTTCAAGGGCGATTCCATCGTCACCGCCATCGAAAAGGTGGATGACTACACGGTCAAATTCACTTTGAGTGAACCTCTGGCGCCTATTCTGGCCAATATGGCGATGCCCATGTTCGCCATTGCCAGCCCCGCGGCCATTGAAAAATATGGTCCCGACTATGGTTCGCCTGAAGTGGGCTATGTGTGCACCGGTCCCTACAAATTCAAAGAGTGGGTGACCGATGACCACATCACCCTGACCCGGAATCCTGATTATTGGGGAGAGATTCCTGGCAATGTAGACACCATCGTGGTGCGCGTGATTCCTGACAACTCTGCCCGCTTCCTGGCCCTGCAAACTGGAGAGATTGACGCCATGGAGCAGGCCAATATCGAGGATATCAAGACAGCGGAGAGTGCGGAAGGCGTCTATGTCAAACCTCGTCCGGCCCTGAACACTGCTTATCTGGCCTTCAACTACAAGATCAAAGAGCTCCAGGATAAACGCGTGCGTGAGGCCATTGCCGCAGCCATCGATAAAAAATCTATCGTCGAGACCTTCTACGGCAAGTATGGCGAAGTGGCGGAGAATTTCCTGCCGCCCATGGTTTGGGGTCATAACTTCGATGTCCATGGCGTCCAGTATGATCCAGAACACGCCAAAGAGCTTCTTGCCGAGGCTGGTTTCCCTGATGGCATCAAAGAGGTGACTTGGGAAGATGGCACCAAGATGCCCTTCAAGCTTTACTACATGCCTATTGTTCGCTTCTACTATCCTGATCCCGAAGGCATTGCCCAGGCCATGGCGGCCCAGTTGGCTGCAGTAGGCATCGAAGTGAAGTTGGAACAGGCGGGTGACTGGCCCACCTATCTGAAGATGCGCAAGGAAGGCGATTTGCGAGGTCTGTATCAGTTGGGTTGGGGCGGTGACAACGGCGATCCCGACAACTTCCTCGGCTACTTCTTCATTGGCACTGATAAGCCCAAGGCTAAGGAGGGTTGGGTGCAGTTCCCCGAGCTGGACGCCCTGTTGCGCAAGGCGCGTTCCACTGTGGATCAGGCGGAACGTGAAAAGATGTACCAGCAGGCTGAAAAGATGTTGATGGATGATGTGACGCGCATCTGGATCGCGCATAACAACACGCCGCTCATCTTCAGCGACAAGGTGGAAGGCTATATCACCAACCCGTTGGGCACCGAGCTCTACAAGTACGTCACCAAGAAGTAATATTCACCCCCGAACATTCCGTGGCCCCGATCGTCATGGTCGGGGCCATCTTTACCTCATCTCGATTTGTTTTTTCTCGTTTTAACTGTTGTTTTTGACAAGGGATTATCATTGTGACAGTCTACATCCTACGACGTCTCGTAGCAACTATCCCTGTACTTTTTGGGGTCTCCCTGCTGGTGTTTTCTTTTATCCATCTTATTCCTGGAGATCCAGCGCTGGCCATGTTGGGGGAACATGCCACGGAGGAGAATGTCCAGCGTATTCGTGAACGATTGGGGTTGAATGAGCCGTTACCGGTCCAATATGTGCGCTTTCTGGTGGGAAAAATGACGGTTGAGAAAGTGAACGCGGAGGATATTTATCAAACTCGCAAAGGAAACTCATGCGTGAAATTAGAAAAACTGGACGGCCTTATTGTTTGCCAGAGGGGGGGCAGCGCCTGGACGGACAAATATGAGCAAAATGCATGTTACAATCTGGCCAATGTGATGGTGTGTCATGATGGTGGGGTGTTATGGGGAGATCTGGGCAACTCGATCCATGGGAACATCCCGGTCATCGTCGAACTCAAACGACGATTTCCCGCCACGGTCGAGCTTTCTTTGGCCGCTATCCTCATTGCTGTGGTTGTTGCGATTCCGGCAGGCGTCATCTCCGCGTTGAGACGAAATAGCTTGGTCGATACAATGACCATGATGGGCGCGCTTGTGGGCGTTTCCATGCCCATTTTCTGGCTGGCGATTTTGCTGATGTATGTTTTTGGATTGTTGTTGGGGTGGTTCCCAACAGGGGGGCGGTTAAGCGTTGGCATTGAGTTGCAGCATATCACGGGACTGCACTTGGTGGATGCTGTGCTGACGCGCAATTGGGTGGCATTCAAGGATGCGCTCTCTCACCTCGTGTTGCCTTCGATAGCGCTTGCCACCATTCCTCTGGCCATCATCGCCCGTATGATGCGCTCTTCCATGCTCGAGGTATTGGGGTTGGATTATGTCCGCACGGCCAGGGCCAAAGGTTTGCACGAGAAGACGATCGTGGTCCGGCACGTCATGCGGAACGCCATGCTGCCGGTGGTGACGGTCATCGGCATCCAATTGGGCAGTTTGATGGGCGGCGCGATTCTGACTGAAACGGTTTTCTCCTGGCCGGGCATCGGTAAGTGGGTTTTCGATGCGATTAGCGGTCGCGATTATCCCATCGTCCAATCTGTTACCTTGCTTATCGCCTTGATTTTTGTTCTCGTAAATCTGATTGTTGACATCAGTTACGCTTTTCTCAATCCCAGGATTCGTTACGACTAATGACTGTATCTATTGCTGATAATGAACAGGAAGCCCAGAATATCTTTTCGCGGGGTTCCGAGAGTCAATTCAAACGCGCGTTACGACGCACAATTAAAACGCGCAGCGCCCAAGTGGGCCTGGTGTTGGTCTTGGGTTTTTTACTCATCGGCATCTTTGCGCCCATCGTTTCACCTTATGATGCCCGTTCAGACCTGAATCTCAAGGAGCGGCTGCAACCTCCCAGCGCCGAACATCCGTTTGGCACCGATGATCTGGGCCGAGATGTGTTGACGCGCGTCGTGCACGGCGCCAGGGTGTCGTTGCAAGTTGGCGTCATGGTTGTGGCTATCTCGTTGACTATCGGCACCGTGCTTGGGCTTGTGGCGGGGCTCTTTGGCGGCTTTCTCGATAGTTTCATTATGCGCGTGATGGATGTGATGCTTTCGTTCCCATATGTGTTACTGGCCATTGCCCTGGTGGCTGCGTTAGGTCCCGGCTTGCGCAACGCCATGATCGCTATCGGCATTGTATACATTCCGCCTTACGCCCGCCTTGCTCGTTCTATGGCGCTTCAGATCCGCGAAGAAGATTTCGTGCTGGCGGCTCGCGCTTTGGGCGCAGGACAACGTCGCATCATCTTTACGCATATTCTTCCTAATGGTCTCTCCCCCCTCATCGTGATGGCCACACTGAGCATGGGCACCGCCATTCTGGATTCAGCGGCATTGGGTTTTTTGGGTTTGGGGCAGCAGCCTCCTTATCCTGAATGGGGCAAGATGCTGGTGGATAGCATCCAGTTCATCCTCTCTGGCTCCTGGTGGGTCATGTTATTTCCGGGCCTTGCCATCATGCTTACGGTGTTGGGCTTCAATCTGCTGGGCGACGGCCTGCGCGACGCTTTGGACCCCAGATTGAGAATCGGATAAATTGAGTAGATCACGATTGCGAGAGTATGTGTCCAGCCGGATTCGCAATCCGGCGGGTTTGACGCTCGAATCACCGCCGGATCACGGATCCGGCTCTGCGCATCATGGCAAATCGTGATCTACTGAAATTGACCAAACAATTATTGTCAGAA
>CAZYSY010000111.1:0-6939 GCA_964650295.1 uncultured Caldilineales bacterium
TGATCTCCTGGAACGCATCCGCCTCTTTTTCCGTGCAGAGCAATTGGCGAATGACTTGTTCGTTGCCTTCCACCTTGGCTTGTAGATATTGCTCGACGGTCTTGGCCGGATCGCCGCCGCTGTTGCTGCAGGCAGTCAGCACAATGGTAAAAGAAACTATGAGGAGTGCGAGTCTGAGAAGTCGCTTGTACATGGTAGTCAGCCGGTAATGGGCGCAGGTTTGGTTTCGGCGGGGAGGTCGATTGCGGTAGAAGTTTCGTCATCAACTGGCAGCGCCAGATGGGCCAGTTGTCCGAAAAGATGTCCCTGCACCAGCAGCGCCCAGAAGCTGGTGAAGACCATGCCGATGAAGAAGATTAATATGCCGATCCAGGTGGCGATGTAAGAAATACCATAGATGAGGATCAGTATGATGAGGATGTCTACGAAATGCGTCTTTGTGATCTTGAAGATGACGCCCAGCTCTAGACCTGCAGCGAACCGCTCTTTCACTGCCAGATTGATGGTGATGGCAGGGAGCAGAAAGATGAGAAAAATTCCATAGATGAGCGTCAGAAAGATCGTCATCATACTCGTGATGCTAAATAGAATGGCCAGCGTTTCCGAATCGGGGTAGGCTCCAAGCAGAATCCCCAGGAAAAGCATGGGGGTAAGCAGTATGAAGATGGGAATCGCCCAGATGAACTGCACGATCAGTAATTTGAGTCCATCGCCCAATTTCTTACCCCAATCTGTCCAGTCGGGCAGACCCGCGTCTGGGTTTTGACGCACATCGCGAATGAGCTGCATCATATAACCGTAAAACAGTGCGCCAACGAGGATGGGGATGATGATCGTCCAGAAGAAGGTTAAACTGAACAGGCCCAGCGCGCCGCCGATGAGGATGATGCCGATCCAGTTTTTGTCTTCGAATGTGAATTTGATCGCTTTGCCATAGTCCATGAGAACCTCCTGCAAGAGATGGACACTAGAGGCGTTATCTCCTGCATTATAGCATGAAATTACCCTGATGTGGGGATGTGGCGGTTCATTTGGGCATTGATAATCCGAAGCTTGATTCTCCCCAGGCCCGTAATGCGTCGAGGCCTACGATCAGCAAGATGGCAAATGCCATGCCTGGAACGAAAAATACCAAAAAATCCCACCATGATTCGGCAGTGTTATCCGCGCGTAGAATTTGCACCACAAACAGCATGCCAACCAGACTAAGCAGCAGAAAAGCGCCCACGGTCGAAAGAAGCGCCAGAGGATAAAAAAAGGGCGTCCAACGGCTATTCACCGCCAGAGCCAGAATGCCCACCAGGAGCAACAACAGCCCCAAATCCTTCCAGTCTGTAAGCACGGGGCGCGGATCGGTGTTTTGCCAGAAAACTTGGTTGAAGAAGGGCACGAAGAACATGCTCACCGCCACGCCCTGCAACATGCCCGTTGCCAACCGCAAGATGTTGTGCGGCGTGTAGAGGAAGGTCTCGCCTGTGACCAAATAGACGTAGGAATTGACGCCGTCGAAAGCCCAGACCGCCAGGAAAATCCCCAGCGTGATCATCATCCCTCGTGAGGGCAGGCCCGATGCCCGCAATCTGCCCCACGCCAGCGCCATGAAGAATCCAGCCATCGCGCCCAGATATTGTCCTGAGCAGCGGGCGCACAAAGGCATAACCAGATCGCCGAAGACATAGGTTCGCACCGTGATCTGATGACAGACCGCGTAGCCCACCGAATCGGCCAGAGCAAGCGGCCCGACTTTCAGGCCCCAGGCCGCAGCCCCGGCGATGATGAGCATCGCTGGCATGAGCAGTCGCCAGTCGGGACGCGGGCGTTTTGGATGGGCATCAGGCATGGCCGATAGCATACCATCTGCCCATTTAATTGTTCAAACTCAGTAGATCACGATTGCGAGAGTATGTGTCCAGCCAGATTCGCAATCCGGCGGGTTTGACGCTCGAATCACCGCCGGATCACAGATCCGACTCTGCGCATCATGGCAAATTGTGATCTACTGAAACTCTTATTCGATCGATCTCTAGGCGTAGACGTTTACATCACGGTCTGAGAAAAACAGGGCGTTTTGCGTTTTATCCAATACCCAGACTAATGCAGAGGCAAGCATGGTGTTTGCCCCCAAAACCAAATCGATTCTTCGATTCAACCGTTGTTCGATGGGATCGAGGCTGACCGCAAATGCTTCGCATGTTCCTAAATCGACATTGCCAATATGTAGCGATTCTAACCGAAAAATGGGAATGCGCCCCTTGCCACCAGCAGGGTCTTGCACCTCCAATTCATAAATTTCTTCAACTTCCACTCCCAAGGCTTTGACATGATTGGCGTTGAGAATCGAAAAAGCGGCGCCGGTGTCGAAAATAGTGTGCAGTTCACGCTGTTGACTCGATAGTGTGATAAATGGCAATCCGGTCGAACAATCCATAGCGATGTGGGGCAGGCGTTCGCTGATCGGGTTTTCAGCGAATCCCATCCACAGACGCTTGAAATCTAAAATCAGGGGAGCGGCAAGTAAAACGCTTGCCCCCAGGGTCATGGCCACGTCGAATGGAGTTTCGCCAAAATAGCTTTCTGCGTCAAAAACAACGGCGGTTTCATGATCAAATGAGCGCGACAGAACGTTGAGCGCTTCCAGGCGCACCTGACGCACCTCCTGTCGTCCCATTCCTCCTTCCAGTGTCCGTCGTTCGATCTCAATCAGCCCCTCAGCTCTTGTTTTCGATATCATGTTGCCCACGGCGCCCGTATCAAAGTGGGCATAGGTTCGTTCTTCTCCCAATTGGATCGGCGTGAAGAATTTGAGATCCTGGATGATGAAGGATTCCATGGTCTACCTCTCTTACAAGCTTGCACTCATCACGACATTCTATGCAAACCTACAGCCCATGGTGCGGCAGCGTCATTGTTGAGATCAAACACAAATGCCGGTGATATGCTATACCTGATGCGCGACTTTTTGTTCTAAAGGGCAGGCTTTAATGCTTTGAACTGCTGTCCCACCAACAGACGAAGGGACGACAGGGCGAACATGGACGAAGAAAGATGCTGATCGCGTCCTCTCTGGTCACGTTCCGTCCATGTTCATGGGCTTGTTCAGCGGAAGATGCTTGATAAGCCCGTTGATGCACCCAAAAAAGTTGCATACTGGGTATGATCTGTATTGTGATGCCTTTCTGCATCTTTATTTCGCGCCGTGCGTGACGCAAGAATGGCATGTTCGTTGCTCAAATCATACCATTAGTTTGGAATCCATCCAACCTTTCTGTAAGTGGGGCAAGTTACTCTCATTTGACAAAGCTTGCTATAATTGCAACAAACGTCACTCAATATATCATTCTGTACGAGTAAGAAACATGGCTATTCTTGAAATTATCAAAATCGGCGACGAACGACTGCGCAAAAAGAGTCGACCCATCCGCCGTTTCGATAGAAAACTAGAGCAATTCGCGGACGATATGGTGGAGACCATGCGCCAGGCGGACGGCGTGGGGTTGGCCGCGCCCCAGGTTGGCATCAACGAACGACTCATCGTGGTGGAAATGCCAGAAGAAGGCTTCGAGGATGATCCTCACGCTGGTCAGCTGTTTGTGGTCATCAATCCTGAGATTGTGCGGGCCAAAGGTGAGATGGAGCCGGGCGATGAAGGCTGTCTTTCAATCCCTGGCTATATCGGCGAGGTCATGCGTTATCCCATTGTAACCGTCAAGGGTAAGGATATTCACGGTAAAGATATTCGTATCAAGGCTTATGATTTTCTCGCCCGAATATTCCAACACGAGATCGATCATCTCGATGGCATTCTCTTCATCGACCACATCCAGGATCCAGACAAACTACGGCGCATTGTGCACGATCCTGAGACTAATGAATGGCACGAAGAGCCTGCCGCCGCTATTGCTTGATGATGTAATCTGATGTCAGAAGAAAACGACACATCTCGAATACCCCCTCAAGAGGCGCCAACTGAACAGGAAGAGGAGCTTCAAGAGCGACAACTGCTGCCCAACTTTGGTGGGCTCAGGTTGTTGTATGTTGTGTACGCTGCGTTCGGGTTGTTGTTACTTTTGACCGCGGCGTTTGTCATTTATAAACCGATCAAAGTGCTGCCTCGCGTGCGTTTGGCTCCAGGCTTCATCTTGACCGATCAGGATGGGGAGAATATGAACAATGAGCAGTTTCGGGGCAAACTTACGCTTTACAATTTTACCTATACCCGTTGCCATCCGCCCGAATGCCGCCAGTTCGATACCATGATGAAGGCGATTCAAGATCGCGTGGATGAGGTGGAAACCTATGATTTGCCGGTGGAGTTCGTCACTATCAGCTTCGACTCGACGTATGACACCCCGCAAGTGCTCAAAGCCTATGCCGAGGAGATTGGCGCCGACACCAGCACCTGGCATTTTCTCACCAGTGAAGACCCTCAGCAGATTCGACGAGTTGTTGGTGCAGGGTTTCAAGTCTATTACAAAGAAAAATCACCTGGCGACTTCGAGTTTATTCCTACGATGATCTTGGTGGATGGATGGGGCATCGTGCGTGGCATTTACAACGACCGCATCTACGTGGCTGATACAGATCGGATTTTGAGTCACATCAACGTCATTGCCAGTGAGGCAGCTTTTAGCAAGGGAGCCAATAAGCTCGGGTACTCCGCGGCGCATCTCTTCCTTTGCTATGCAGACTAAATCTCATCCTTAACAGTTTCTTTTCAATTTTTTCAAGCATGGGAGCATGCAGGCATGAACAAAAAAGTCAAATGGATTGTTGGCATCCTCATCGTTGCCTTGCTATTGTTTGCAGGCGCTTATTTTTTGGGGACTTTATTGCGTCCCTATTCTTATCATGGCAACACGATGGAATCCACAGATCCGCCCGGAGATTTTACCCTCATCGATCATGATGGCAATCGCATGAACCTCTCCGATTATGAGGGGAAGTGGGTCATCCTTTACTATGGCTACACTTTTTGTCCAGATGTGTGTCCTACCACCATGATGCAATTGGGACGTATGATGCCTTTGCTGGGCAAGGATGCTCAAAAGGTGCAGGTGTTTATGATCTCGGTGGATCCGGAACGAGATACGCCCGAACGCCTGAAAGAATATGTGACCTACTTCCATCCTGATTTCATCGGGCTTACAGGCACACCCGAAGAGGTGGCCAATGCCGCCGCACCTTTTGGAATCTATTACAAAAAGAAAGAAGTTGAGGGCGCCAGTGGGTACCTGATGGATCATACTGCCAGTGTGACCGTGCTTGATCCAGAAGGACGAGTTCGGCTCATCTGGCCTTACGGCGTGACCGCCGAAGAAATGGCAGAGGACTTACAGCATTTGATTCATTAATCTCGGCGTTGCATTCATCCCTTTCTATTCGTTACTGCTGATTCCCCTACAATCTCCGGGAAGTTACTTTTCTGGGAGTGGTTATTTTTCTGGCGACCTGACACAAATTTCATGTTCATGTTTCCTGTCGATTGAAATCAGGGCTGAGGGCCTGCGGCCGCCTGTCGATCTGCGTTGACAGCGTCTTGGAGACCAGATGGCGACACAAATCGGGCGAAAAAGCATCCCCGAAGTAACTGCTTACGTACCTGGCTTCGGCCTGTTTTTTCGCCCGGAGCTGAATCTCCGGGCTACCCTAGCCAAGCCCTCTGGGCTGCACGGCTGAGCCCCAGTGGGGCTTTGCACCCGTAGCCCGAGGGTTTAGCCTCGGGCGGAGCTTTATTTCTCTTTCTTTGCGGCTTGGCGTCTTTGCGTGAGATGTCTTTTGGGTTCCTGCTCGTCCGGGTTAGGAGGTGGCAGGTGACGTGCCAACAGAAGACGCCCCCAGCTGTGGGGCTGAGGGCGTTGGTGACTACTCAATTGCTGGAGACCTGCAATCAGTACTCCATCTCATGTTCCAAGGTCAGACGCTGGCGGAAGGTGTAGTAGGTCCAGCCCTGGTAGATGAGCACCAGCGGCGTGAAGATCAACGCCACGATGGTCATGATCTTCAGCGTGTACTGGCTGGCGGAGGCGTTGTAGATGGTGAGATTGTAGGCCGGGTCCAGCGTGGAGGGCAGTACATTGGGGTAGAGGCCCGCAAACGCAGTGAAGGTGACGAAGACGATGGTCACCGCCGTCATGGCAAAGGCCCAGCCGGTGCGCCCCTTCATCAGGAACACGCCCGCCAGGATGAGAGCCACCGCGGCGATGAGGGTGGGCAGATAGGCCGCACCGCTGGCGTAGAGGCCCGTGGCAGCGAAGGCGTACACCACGAACAGCACCACCAGCACCAGGGCAACGATCCACATCTTCTTGGCGGTGGCCTGGGCCCGGCTCATCACCGGGTCTCCCGTCTTCAGCGCCAGATAAACCGCGCCGTGGAAGAGGAAGACGGCCAGGAACATAAGCCCGCCCAGCAGGGCGAAGGGGTTGAGCAGGCCCCAGAAAGTGCCCACGAAATTCATGTCCGCGTCAATGGGCACGCCGCGGATGATGTTGGCCACGGCCACGCCCCACAGCAAAGCGGGCAGAAAACTGCCGATGAAAATGGCCCAATCCCAGGCGTTCCGCCATTTGGGATTGTCGCTCTTGCTGCGATATTCGAAGGAGACGCCGCGCAAGATCAGGGCCAGCAGCATCAGCAGTAGGGCGATGTAGAAACCGCTGAACAGGGTGGCGTACCACTGGGCGAACGCAGCGAACATGGCGCCGCCCGCGGTCAGCATCCACACCTCATTGCCATCCCAGAAGGGGCCAATGGCATTGATGATCATCCGACGCTCCTCGTCGGTTTTACCCAGGAAAGGCAGCAACATCCCTACGCCGTAGTCGAAACCTTCCAGCATGAAGAAGCCGGCGAACAACACGGCGATGAGAACAAACCAGATTGTGTTCAGGTCCATGATTTCTTCTCCTTATCTCAGGCGGCCCCGACCAGGCTGGGGGC
>CAZYSY010000112.1:0-6849 GCA_964650295.1 uncultured Caldilineales bacterium
GACTCTCCAGGCGCTTTGCGCCAGCGGTCGACCTCCGTCGACCGTCTCTGGTTGGTGAAGGGACGGCGTAGGCCGTCCGTTGGCCAGAGGCCTATAGAGACCGACTTCAGTCGGCCTGTCGGGCCGGCCGTCGCCTTCTTCCCTCAAAGCAGACTTGATTTAGCACTAGCACCTCACCGGGGCAATTTTAGCCTACAGAGCTAACAATTGATCTCACGCAAAGTTACGAAGGACGCCAAGAAGATTTTTGTTTGCCCAATGTGCAACTTTGCATGGCGCATCAACAGGTTTAGCACACATCTTCCACTAAACAAGTCGACGAACATGGACGAAAATAGGCCGAAGTAGACGCAATCAGCATTTTTCTTCCTCTATTTTCGTTCTGTCGTCTCTTCGTCTATTTGTGAGGCGGTAGATCCAAGCATCAACGCCCGCTTTTCAAAACAAAAAATCCACATCTGGTTTTGTTTCATTCTTACCTGCAGCTTGGTTTCTTTGCGTGAGATGTTTTTTGATTCCGGCTTGTCCAGGTTGGGAGAATGCCAACATTGCTTCTTCCATGTTCATCGTTGGTTGGAAAAAAACGGGTGGACGGATTTAGCGCTAGCGAATGGGAATTGGATGGGTAAATTCAGTAGATCACGATTGCGAGAGTATGCGTTCAGCCAAATTCGCAATCCGGCGGGTTTGATGCTCGAATCACCGCCGGAGCACGGATCCGGCTCTGTGCATCATGGCAAATCGTGATCTACTGAAATTGTAACTTTTGAGTCGTTGAAGCAATCGAATAATGACGACAATTGTCTTTTTTACCTCACTCTGGAGAACGCGTTATGCCCGGTTTATTCAATAAACTTTTTGGCGGAAAAGAACCCCCCACAAAGACCAATTCCGCTTCATCACAACAAGAGGAAGATCGTCCCAAGCCTCTCCATATCACCGATGCCGAATTTGATGAGCTGGTTTTGAAGGCCGACAAGCTGGCCATCGTGGATCTATGGGCCGAATGGTGCAATCCCTGCCACCTCATTGCTCCAATTATCGAAGATTTGGCGGTAGAGTATGACGGCCGAGTGGTGGTGACGAAACTAGACGTAGACCATAACCCTAATACGCCAGCACGGTTTGGCATTATGGGCATCCCCACCGTATTATTCATTAAAAATGGTCGAGAAGTGGATCGTATCGTTGGCGCACAGAGTTATGTGGCCTTTGCCAACAAGATCGAAAAATGGATTGATGCATGACTCTGGCCATAAAGTCCGTGATTGATTGCCTGGAGCAGGACACTGTTCCGGGCTTTTTTTTGCCCCAATAGCAAAAATCCCTGCATTGAACGTCCTCATGATGCGCAGATGCGAAGTTTCAAATTTGAAATTGTCTCCAGAGTGGGGTGCGTTTCAATTTCGGGGCAAGTTGTCTAATGATGCACTGGCCGAGTGCACTCGGGCCCTATAGGCTTTGCGCCCACAGTCGTCCTCCGATGACCGACTTGAATCGGCCAGAAGCGCTAAGAAGCATCCCCATTTTGATACACGCCCCCCAGCATTAGATCACTATCCCTAAACAGGAAAATTTGCTACTATAACGTAAACGATACGAACAACGCTGCGTCGATATCGATGCAGACGCTATGCGCCAGCCTGATGCACATAACCATCTTTGCAAACCGCGAAGATGCGCCACCTCCGGGTGATGGATGATGAACGCCTGGATTTTGGTTTCGACAAGTGATTCACATCCACTTTCCGAAGGTGTATGAATCTCGCGAGATTCAATTGAGTCAGATGGGATGCCGGAGATGCTTTAGCATTTCATATTTCATGGCATCTAACAATCATTGAAGGTTTCAGGATGAAATATACGATATTGATTTTACTTCTGCTGTCTGCTTGTTCGCTCCCAGACAAAGGATCGATTACCCAGACGCCGATTTCCACCATCCCCCAACAGACGACATCAACGTCAACGCACTCCTGGAAGGATTCAGCAAATGCCATCATCATCCAATATGATGAGTTTGGGGGAAATATGGCGACAGAGGAGGGAACACATCTCCCGCTTTGGACGCTCTATGGCGATGGTCTGGTGGTTTGGTCCGAAGATGGACCGCCAACCATCGGGTTCGACAGAGAAGTGTGGATCGGACACCTCAAGGAAGAGGACATCCAAAAGCTGATATCTCGAATCGAAAAAAGTGGCTTTTTCTCCTTGGAACCGGAATACAAAGCTCCAGCGTTTTTGATCCAACAAGGCGATGACGCGTCGCCGGTATTGGCTCCTAATCCCCAGGGGGGGCTGGATCAACCCACAGGCTTTATCGCCATAAACTTGTTGGGACGCGAACATCGAGTAATGGTCTATCCAGCCAACTGGGCTGAGGCCCCCAAGGCTTATAAAATCGTTCGCACAGCCATTCAGAGCTTACGCCCACCTGATGCAACTCCCTTTACGCCGTGCGAGTTTACACTCGGTGCAACGCCTGTCTCTGTCAATGTCGCTTCAGCACCTCCAGCGTGGCCTTTCGGCGATATCGAATTAAAACAACACGTAGTCATCACTCCATCACAAGCTCAATCCATCCATACATTCATCAAAGAGCATGGGAATCTTATTGAATTCCAGGGAAGCATTTATCGAATCCGTATGATGGCCACCCCGCCCCGATAACGCATCAAGCCACCATACTAAGGAGATGATGTCGCAATGCCTCTCATCCAGAAATATCATGCTGAAGAGGTTAGAAATTGGAAGTGCCACGCCATCCGGGGTACAATGAGAATAACCATTCAACGCTTACGCTCTATTTTCAGGAGTAATCAATATGAGTCGCGCCCGCTTGATGATTCCCGGCCCGATCGAATTCACCGATGATGTCATGGCCGAAATGTCAAAGCCCACTCCAAGCCACGTTGATCCTGCCTTTATAGACACTTTCGGGCAGGCGTTAGAGGACCTGCGCGCTGTTTTTCTGGCAGGAAAAGACTATCAGCCCTTCATTCTCGCAGGCTCGGGGACGTTGGCTATGGATAGCGCCGTAGCCAATCTGGTGGAGCCAGATGATCAGGTTTTGGTTGTAGATACAGGTTATTTCAGCCAACGTATGGCAGACATCATACATCGATATGGTGGAGAGACTACTATCCTCAGTGCGTCGCCGGGCGAAACGATTACTCCCGAACAACTACAAGAAACAATGGCGAAAAGAACTTATACATTGGTTACCATCACGCATGTGGACACCTCAACGGGTGTGCTGACCGATGTACAGGGGTTAACTGCCGTCGCCAAGAACGAGGGAGCGCTGGTGATGGTCGATGGCGTTTGTGCAGCGGCCGCTGAGGAGTTGCGCCAGGAAGCTTGGGGCGTGGATGTGTATCTGACAGCCTCGCAAAAGGCGATTGGCACGCCGCCGGGCCTGGGGCTGCTGGTCGTTTCTCCCGCTGCGTTGGCCAAATGGAGAGAGCGAAAACAGCCAGTCGGAAGCTATTACAGCGATTGGAGTTACTGGTGGCCCATCATGCAGGCATATGAGGCCCGAAAAGCAAGCTACTTTGCCACCCCGGCAGTGAATCTGATTATGGCCCTGGCTGTCAGCTTGCGGCAAATTTTGAACGAGGGTATGGAGAATGTTTTTGCCCGGCATGTGCTCCTAAGTAATGCAGTTAAGGCGGGCATCGAAGCCATGGGGTTAAGACAAGTGCCCACCGATATGGAACATGCTGCCCACACACTGACCTGCCCGCGCTATCCTCAAGACGTAGACGCTGGTTTTCTGAAAGCGGTGCGAGCCAATGGTGCGATTTTGGCGGGAGGATTGCATCCAGCCATCAAAAACGAATACTTCCGCATTGGGCACATGGGCGCGGTCAGTCGGGCCGATGTGCTCATTGCACTGGGGGCGGTAGAGGGAGGCTTACGCTCAGCAGGTTACGCTATAGAACCAGGCGTCGGACTGGCTGCCGCCCAGGCCATATTATCTTAAGCAGACGCACATTTGAAACTTGAGAAAAGTCCTGCTCATTTTGACGAATATGGACAATGGTTCGTTTCGTCCACCTTCATCTTTTCGTCTATCTTCGTCTGATGAATTGTAATCGTCTCCAAGGTTTATTTTTGATTCATATCATCACCTACTTAACCTAACTAAAAGGGAACATACACCCTGATCAGATCGTAATCACAGCAGTAACCTACGACCACCCTATCACTCAAGGAGTCTTTGACAATGAGTAAAACAACCTGGATTATAATTATCGTCATTGTGGCATTAGCCGCCATTGCGGCCTTCTTCTTTTTGAATCAACCCACAGAAAAGCCTGCAACAGCCCCAGCCCCCAACATTCCAGCCGAATTGCAACCCATAGCCGAAAAGGCAATTGGGCTGGCAGCCAGCACCTTCCACGTCAAGCCCGAGGAAGTTCAATTGTTATCCATTGAGGCTGTACAATGGGGCGATACGTCATTAGGATGTCCACAAGAAGGCCAAATGTACGCTCAGCAACTCACCTCTGGATATCTGGCCACAGTAGATGTGGGCGGTAAAACCCATGCCGTACACATGAACGAACAAGGCCAGGGCGTTGTTTGCCCGCCCGAACAGGCCAAACCGCCAGTGGGATAATACCAGAAAAACATCAACCAAAGAGCCGGACGTTCATGTTCCGGCTCTTTTCATTCCAAAAGATAAGAGCGAGACGGTCAGGCCTCGCTCCTACCCAAAAACCCCTGAGATAAAACCACTAATAGGGCACCTGAGAACACCCTCTCGCTTGAACAAGCTATCATCCCCCTCGCCAAGGGACAACAGCCACTCCAACTTCATAACTCAATTTTACAAGGCATCATGCATCTGGTCAATGCGTAGTTCTACGTAATTTTTTAGATTTCGCTATCGTTTTGGGAGAGGAACAATTCATCTTTCAAAATCGTCTCCTGAATAAGGATGTTTTGTTCCCTTCATATCAGGATGAAGAAAACGATGAAATCAATAACAGTCTCTGTATTTTCGACAGTTTTGGTATTCTGTTTGATTGTGATAAGCTGTGCGCCGCCATCACTGACCAAAGACGTTCCTACGCCTGTGCAGACCCCCAACAATCAACGCACGCCAACGCCCACACTCCCCACCGAACCGACCATGCCAAAAACCACGTTGTCACCCGAATTACAAGAAGTCGCCAAGAACGCCACCGCCATCCTGGTCGAGACTATGAACATCAGTCCCGAGGATGTGATCATACAGGATATCCAACGCGTGGTCTGGCGAGATGGCTCGTTGGGCTGCCCCAAACCTGGTATGATGTATACACAGGCGCTTACCCCGGGATATCTGGTGCAAGTCAAAGTCAAGGGCGAGGTGCGAATGGTGCACATGGATGAACGAGGACGGGGTGTTATTTGCTCCTCAGATCACGCCAAAACGCCAGGCGCCATTAATCCAGATATGGGAAAATAACAGCGCGATTTACTTTACACCGAAGTGCGTCGCAACGCATTGATGCGCTCGTTTGCCAACGCCACATAACCATCATCCAAATCATACCCTACAAAGTGGCGTCCACTTTCCAGAGCAGCCAAAGCGGTGGACCCGCTCCCCATGAAAGGGTCCAGTACAACTTCATCCGCAAAGGTGTAAAGCTGGATCAAACGGCGGGGGAGTTCCACCGGAAAAGGGGCGGGATGACCGATGCGCCGGGCGGAAACCGTAGGAAAACGCCACACACTTTTGGTATACTCTAAAAACTGATCGCGTGTAATGGTATTTTCTCGTCCCAGCCGTTCACGCTTGAAACGACCTTTGGAAAAAACCAAAATATATTCGTGAACATCTCGAATGATCGGGTTGCTGGCCGAACGCCAACTACCCCAAGCCGTAGAAGAACCAGCGCTACTGCCTTTATCCCAGATAACCTCTCCTCGCATCAAGAATCCTTCCTCGATCATCATCTGGTTGATGAAGCTGGCCAGGGGAATGTAAGGTTTGCGCCCCAAATTGGCCACATTGATGCAGGCCCGACCGCCCAATACCAGAACCCGATAAGTTTCTCGAAAAACAGCGCGTAGCATCTCCAGATATTCGTCCAGCGTCAGGTCTTCGTCATAACTTTTGCGGGCGTTGTAAGGTGGAGAAGTAATCATGAGATGAATACTCTCATCGGGCAGCAGACTCATGTTCCGGCTATCGCCCAGAATGATGCGATCCAACACTTCAGCGGCGATGGTCCGTTCCACGTATGGACTTGCTTCATCAACGCCGGACAGATGTTGATACATACGGCTGCTATAAAAATAACTGGCGTCATGATTAGCTCGACTGCCCGCGCCAAAGGACGAAGTCTTCGTACCAGGCTTACGCTTTCGCTCTCCAGCCATGATTACATCAACCTCTTCTTACGCCCGCCCCCCAGTTGCTGGCGGCTTCTTTCCGCTTCCGCTTGCAGAGCTTCGCCTTCCAGCATGCCCATCTGCCGATAGAAATCCGCATCGTATCGGCGCACCTGCACCACCACGGGCATGGGGGTGGCGTGCCCCAGGATGAGGGCCTGTTCTTTGCTATCCAGTCGGGCCAGCACCTGCCGCAGCTCCTGCCCGCCGCTGACGCCCATGAACACGGCGCGGATGTCATCTTCGTTATCCAGCGCCAGGGTGACGCGGGTGCCGATCTGCGACATGACCTCGCCATCGATGCCGCTGGGGCGTTGATCCACGATGAACAGGGTGACGTTGTATTTGCGCAGCTCGCGGGCGATAGTGCCGAAGATGGTTTTGGAGGCGATGCCCGGCTCCAGGAATTTGTGGGCTTCTTCGATGGTGATGACCAGGGGCCTGGGTTTGGCCGCCTCATCG
>CAZYSY010000113.1:0-8475 GCA_964650295.1 uncultured Caldilineales bacterium
GACCAACTGCGTCAGGCCCTGGCCGAGGCCCGCGAGTCGGACAAGCCCACCCTCATCCAGGTGATGGTGGACCCGCAGGCCAATCTGGCCCCTCCCGGCGCGCTCATCTTCGGCTCCATGGTCTACCGGGCGGAGGATTGAGCCCGTTGGCCCCAAAAAGAAAGGCCCCGCCCGGTGCTGTTGGCGGGGCTTTTTTGCAGAGAAAATCGAAGATCAGTTCTTGACGTTATAGAAAGCGCCCATCCCCAGAAACTCAGCGCTATCCTCCAATTCATCCTCGATGCGCAGAAGTTGGTTGTACTTGGCCACTCGATCGGAGCGGGCGGGGGCCCCGGTTTTGATCTGCCCGGCGTTCAGAGCCACAGATAGATCGGCAATGGTGGTATCCTCCGTTTCGCCCGAACGATGAGAGACTACTGCAGTCCAGCCCGCGCGTTGGGCCATGCGCACCGCTTCGATAGTCTCAGTAAGGCTCCCGATCTGGTTCAATTTGATGAGTATGCTGTTGGCTGCGTTCATATCAATGGCTTTTTTCAAGAACTGGACATTGGTTACCAGCAGGTCGTCGCCCACCAATTGCACCCGATCTCCCAGGGCCTCATGCAACATCACCCATCCTTCCCAATCGGTCTCAGCCATGCCGTCTTCCAAAGAGATAATGGGATATTCATTCAGCCACGTTTCCCACATCTTCACCATCTCCTCACTCGAAAGTGAGCGCCCCTCGGTCTTTAGCACATATCGTCCATCCTGATAGATTTCAGACGTGGCAGGATCCAGGGCGATGAAGACATCCTTGCCTGGCCGATACCCCGCCCGATCAAAAGCCTTCATCATCATGTCCAGAGGTTCCCGGTTGCCGTGCCTGAAGGCTGGGGAAAAGCCGCCCTCATCGCCCACGCGGGTGCTATATCCAGCCTCTTTCAACACCGCTTTGAGGTTGTGATAGACCTCAGCGCCCCAACGCAATGCCTCGCGAAAGTTGGGAGCCCCAACAGGCATGACCATATATTCCTGAAAGTCGGTGACCCAGCCGCCATGAGCGCCGCCATTCATAATATTCATCATGGGCACAGGCAGCGTGTGGGCGTTGGCCCCGCCAATGTAGCGATAAAGTGGTTGGAAGGTGGCTGAGGCGGCAGCTTTGGCCACAGCCAGACTCACGCCCAAAATGGCGTTGGCTCCCAGATTGGCTTTGTTTGGCGTGCCATCCAACTCAATCATGGCAAAATCAACAGTCCGCTGATCTAATGCATCCATGCCGATGATTTCATTGGCAATAGGCCCATTGACATTGGCCACAGCTTTGAGCACGCCTTTGCCCATGTAGCGTTCCGGATCGCCGTCACGCAGTTCCAAGGCCTCATTGATGCCTGTGGAAGCGCCAGAGGGCACTGCGGCCCGGCCAACAGAACCGTCATCTAGTAGGACTTCGACTTCGACGGTGGGGTTACCCCGGGAATCAAGAATTTCTCGAGCCAGGATATCAAGAATTTCGATGGTTGTCATGATTTGGACTCCTTGTTGTTTACAAAAACATTTGATGGCGATGGACGCCTATTTTGATGTCAATCATACACGCATTGGGCGCAAATGACGAATCTCAGAACATTGAGACGACGAACGCCTCCGCGCACACAAAGATGGCAGTGTGGCCCAACCGCGAGGTCGCTGATGGACAAGACAGGCCTAGCCTCAACGATTGCGCCCGTAACGCTCGTGGCTGGATACCCAATCTGTGGTGGAGATGGCTGCGGCCAAAGAAATTTCGCCAGCCAGCACCGTGGCCGCCACGATCTCAGCGAATTTCTTAACCTTGCCCTTGCCATAACAACCCAAAAGCTCCAAGCTTTCACGCTGGGTGGCCAGGCCCGTACCGCCGCCATAGGTAGCGACAATGAGGGATGGAATGGTGATAGAAATGTAAAGATCCTTCTCGGGCGTGAGTTCGGCATACAGAATGCCAGCAGAGCTCTCCGATACATTGGCCACATCCTGGCCAGTGGCGATAAAAATCGCGGTAATGCCATTGGCCGAGTGGAGACCGTTGTTGTTGGCTCCAGAGAGAATCGCCCCCACATTGGCCACGCCATAATGATAGGCCAAACTTTCCGGTTCGACCCGCATCCTTTGGATGAGAACATCCCGGGGGATGGTCGCTTCGGCGATGACCCGCTTGCCACGCGTTCGCATCACATTCACCTGCGATGCCTTCTTATCGGTTGCCAGATTCGATTCCAAATAGAAACGGGAGATATGGCCAGGATAGTTGTCGATAATCCAACTGGAGGCGGCAAAGGTGGCCCGCCCCACCATGTTCTGCCCGGCTGCGTCCCCGGTCGTGTAATTGAATCGCAGATAGGCAAATTTGTTAGAAAGATAATAATCGATATAGGTCAGTTTGGCCACACTGGAGGTGGCCTCGGCCTCCTCCTTGACCTGTTCGAAATGTGATTGCACCCAATCGGTGAAATCACGCGCTTCGCGAGCGCTCTCGAATACAAACACAGGCGCTCGTTGCATGGCGTCTCCCACCACGGTGACCGTAACGCCTCCGGACAAATTCAACACCTTCATCCCCCGGTTGTAAGACGCTACCAACGTGCCTTCCGTGGTGGCCATGGGCACGACAAACTCTCCTTGAGCATATTCGCCATTGACCCGCAAAGGCCCGGCGAATCCCAACGGAACTTGAGCCACGCCAGTAAAATTCTCGACATTGCCCTTGACAATGTGCGGATCGAAGGAATAGTGAGGGATGTGATTGAGTTGGACTCCTGTATACTTCTCCACAAACGCCTGGCGGGCGTTGATGATCGATTCTGAATAATCATCGATGGGATCACGGGGAATGCCAACAACTTTTGCTTCTTCTTCGCTGATGGCGTCATGGACCTTGACTTTGAGCTTGCCATAGCCCTCGGCCTCGAATTCAATTTCGAGCTTATGCTTGCCGGACGAAAGTGGCGCAATCTTCATCACCACTTCGACAACCTGACGCAAAGGCAAAACCAGCGGTTGCATTTTGAGTTGCGCCGGGGTCAATACCGTTCCCGCCTCATCCTCGACCTGCAAAACGATCTGCTCCAATGGCACTGGTTGCCCATCGATCTTGACGCCCAGCAGTCCGGTCAGAGTGACATCGGTCAGCCGATTCTTGATCTTGAAGGCCACGCCTTCGCCCGAATTGCGAAGACTGCCAAAAGTGTAGAGTTGTTTCAGTAGCATGCTGGGAATACGCATAACGCATGACCTCCAGAGAAACGAATGAGAGCGTTGGGGCAGGTTGGAATTTGGATGAAGGCAGAACAATGGGGGATGCCATGCCGTCAGGCCTGCGCCAATGCTTCGCGGATGTGCGACTCGGATACAGGCCCTGAACGAAGGATGACAGGGGGATGCTGTGTGAGATCAACGATGGTTGATGGTTGTCCTCCAGGGGCGACTCCACCGAGGATGATAGCATTCACCCGCCCCGCCAACTGCTGCCGGGCTTCATCAGCCGTTCGCGCAGGAGGATGCCCCGACAGGTTGGCGCTGGTTACGGCCAGCGGCAGGCCGATCAGACGAAGCAATGCCAGGGTGAGGGAATGGTCGGGGATGCGCACGGCCACGGTATCGCCCCCCGCAGTTACAATGGGCGGAAGTGCATCGCTTCTTGGCAAAACCATGGTCAGCGGCCCCGGCCAGAAGACATCCGCCAATCGATAGAAAGCAGGGGATGGGTGGGCGATCGCGGCGATCCGGGCAGGACTATCCACCATCACTGGAATAGGCAGAGCTGGCGGGCGTTGTTTGGCGCGGAAGATGCGGGTAACGGCCTCTGAATCTTGCGCTAACGCGGCCACGCCATAAACCGTGTCAGTGGGAAACACCACCAACCCGCCGCTGAGCAAGATATCGGCGGCGCTATCGAGTTGATGGGAAGCAAGGAAACGGGTGTACATCATCGATGAGAGACAACCAGGAAACGACAGGAGCGTCGAGGCGCAATCAGAAAAACCATCGAAATCCTTGCCGATTCTGAAGCCCAGTCATCCATAAACAGAAGATAAGTTACTACTAAGGTAGCCCGGCTAGAAACCACGAAGACACGAAGCCACAAAGGCACGAAGAAAAGAAAAAGCTTTGAAATTCGTGGTGTTCTTAGTGTCTTTGCGCCTTTGTGGTGATTGAAGTCGGGTACGTTAGTAGTTACGAAGAAAATCTCTCATCCAATGTGCAACTTTTCTTGCGCCGCGGCGTCTGCTTTCCAGAACGAAAAAATCGCA
Organism: uncultured Caldilineales bacterium; assembly: GCA_964650295.1. Taxonomy (GTDB): domain Bacteria; phylum Chloroflexota; class Anaerolineae; order J102; family J102; genus M2005. The sequence goes on from CAZYSY010000113.1 coordinate 4,272, forward strand.
CATCAGATGATTGCGTTTATCCTACCATTCCCAGCCCATTATACAAAACAAACTCAATTGGATTTCATGGAATTCGCTCACAGGTGGCGTCGCCTGAATACGGGATCAGATATCAAACTACTCCCCAGAATGTCACAAGAGACGCAACCCCGCCTGATGCTTTTTGAGGAATCGCCATCTCGGTGCTGTGGGGGTGCGTTTCAATTTGGGGGCGCTTTTATTTTTTTTGCCGGGCAGATTACGAATCCGCCCTGGGGAGCCCCGCTTCGGAGCCGGATTGCGAATCCGGCGGGTTTTGCAATGTCTGCCCCAATTTTGGAACGCACCCTGCTGTGGCCACATTGCTCAAACCTCGAGATAGGTGGATAATGAAAGAAGCAGCATCCACGATCTGGCACCCCGGCACAAATTTCATGTTCATGCTTCCTGCCGATTGAAATCAGAGCTGAGGGCCTGCGGCCGCCTGTCAGCCTGCGTCGACAGCGTTTTGGATGCCAGATGGCGTCACAAATCTGGCGAAAAAAGCGTGCCCAACGGGGAGCGAGCGGCGCAGGCCATTCCTTTCCAAATCTCCTCCCTTCGCCCGTCTCGAAGCGGGAAAGGAAGCAAAGGAAGGAGCGCAGCCTCCAGAACTGAATTCATCCGGCCAGTGACAGCAAACCAAGCCAATTTGTGTCAGGTAACCAGTCCACGACCACCAAAGGAGTACGCATGATAACTTACCAACAAGGCATTCTCGATCCATTGCCGCCACTGGCGCGCTATTTGATTTTCTCACTCAGACAACATGCCAATCCCGCACAATCATTGCAGGCTCTAGCCCATACAACCGATGGCTCCCAGACCGTCGTTGGGATGGGACTTTCCACCGTGCAGAAGCTTGGCGCACACATCGAAGGATTGCGTCCCTTCCCCACCTTCATCAATGCAGGCGTCTCGACGCCCGCCACACCTGCGGCCTTGTGGCTGTGGCTGCGCGGAGACGATCGCGGCGAACTGCTGCATCGCACCCGTCATTTGCGCAAGCTGCTGGCCCCGGCTTTCATGCTTACCCAGGTGGTGGACGCCTTCCGCTATGGCTCAGCTCTGGACCTGACCGGCTACGAGGACGGCACCGAGAATCCTGTGGGGAATGAGGCGCTAAAAGTGACCTTCGTCAAGGGGCGGGGCGAAGGCATGGATGGATCCAGTTTTGTGGCCATACAGCAGTGGCTGCATGATCTCGATTTCTTCGAATCGCTGCCGCCCGAGACCCAGGACAATGTGTTCGGGCGACGTCGCAGCGACAATGAAGAGATCAAAGACGCTCCTCTGTCCGCCCATGTCAAACGCACCGCACAGGAAGATTTCGAGCCGGAAGCCTTTGTGCTGCGCCGCTCCATGCCCTGGGCCGACGCCTGGCAGGAGGGCTTCTTCTTCGTCGCCTTCGGGCATTCCCTTTATGCCTACGAAGCCCAGCTCAAACGTATGGTCGGGCTGGATGATGGCATCGTCGACGCTCTGTTCACCTATTCCCGGCCCGTCACCGGCGCCTATTTCTGGTGCCCGCCCGTGAAAGATGGTCGATTGGACCTGCGGGCGCTGGGAATTGGAAGTTAGAGAGTGGTTATTGGGAATCAACTGGATTTCAGCGGGCGAGAAATCCGCGCCCTCATCGAACTGAATGAAGATGGGCGAATAATGACGAATATAGATGTGATTTCATTCGTCCACATACGTTCTATCGTCCATTTTCATCCTGTCCTTCATCCATAAGCACAAGAGACAACATTGCAATCAAGGAGATAGCATGACAAAATTCAATAAACAACTCAAACGACTGCAAATTCCCATGAAGGAAGCCATCAAGGAACTGGTGCGCATCCCCAGCTTTCTGGTGGAAGGCGGCGACGGCTATCCCTTTGGCAAGGCGGTGCATGAGGCTTTGCAAAAGGCTGTCGATATCGCCGCGGACCTGGAGTTTCGCACCTGGTATGATGGCGAGGGCTACTACGCCTGGGCCGAAATCGGCGAAGGCGAGGAGATGATCGGCATCATTGGCCATATGGATGTGGTGCCGCCCGGTAATCCTGCGCATTGGACCACGCCAGCGTTCGAGCCCAGCGAGCGGGAGGGTAAATTGTACGGTCGCGGGACGCAGGATGATAAAGGGCCGATGATGGCGGCGCTGTTCGCAGTCAAAGCCCTAATGGATGCGGGCGTGACCTTCAACCGTCGCGTGCGGTTCATCTTTGGCGGCGATGAGGAGAACCACTGGCGGGGGATGGATCGCTATCTGGCCCGGGAGGAAATCCCCACCATGGGCTTCACGCCCGACGCGGAATTTCCCATCATCTTCGCAGAGAAACACATTCTGCAGGTTGTGCTTTTCGCGCCCAACGAGGGTGCGCCCACGATGGATCTGGGCACGGCCTTCAATGCGGTCCCGGGCGAAGCCCTCTACACCGGCCCGAATCAGGATGATCTGATTGCCAAGCTGGATGAGCTGGGCTTTGACTACGAGCGGATGGATAGAGGCGTGCGGGTGTTGGGCAAGGCTGCGCATGCGTCCCTGCCCGAAAAGGGCGTCAACGCCATTAGTCGTCTGGCCATCGCCCTGGATGCCATCGGTTGTCAGGCCAAGACCATTCGTTTCATTGCCCAGGCCGTGGGCATGGATTACCACGCCGAAACCATCTTCGGGCCGATGGAAGATGAGGTGTCGGGCCAGCTTACCTTCAACATCGGCAAGCTGACCATCACCGACGCTGAGGAACGTCTGGGTATCGACATGCGTATCCCCGTCACCGCCAAAAAAGAGCAGGTGGTCGGACCGCTGAAGGAAGCCGCGGCCCGGTTCGGCCTGGATTATGAGGAGCACGCGTGGAAGGCGTCGCTCTACGTGTCGCTGGATCATCCCCTGGTGAAGACGCTGCTGGCGGTGTACCGCGAGGTCACGGGGGATGCAGACGCGGAGCCACTGGCTATCGGCGGAGGCACCTACGCCCGAGCCATGCCCAACTGTGTCGCGTTCGGTCCCAACTTCCCCGGCTCCCCCGAAACCGCGCATCAGGCCGACGAGTACATCATCCTGGAGGAACTGTACCGGGCGATGGACATCTACACGGAAGCGATTTATCGTTTGACCCGATAGACAGACCGAGGACCACGGACAGCGGAAGTTCCAACGGTCCTCCGTCCATCGTCATTCTTTCACCGCTGGCGTCATCATCATGATGGGGATGTGGCGGCCCGCGGCCCGTTCTCTGTAGGCGGAAAAGCCGGGATAGGTGGCCTCGGCGTAGCGCCAGAAGCGATCATATTCTGCACCTTCCGCTTCGCGGGCGTCATATTCCCCTGTCAGGCCGTCGATGATGCACGTGGCCCGAGGATTGGCCCGGAGATTGTAGTACCAGCCAGGATTGCGCTGCCGTCCCCAGTTAGATGCGATGAGTACGAATATCCCGTCGTTTTCGTGATCCCGGATGCCCAGCAGGGGTAGGGTACGGGCCTTACCACTCTTGCGCCCGGTGGTGGTGAGTATGACGATGGGCAGGCCCGTAAGGATGCTGGTCAGCGTCCTGCGCCCATTCGTCATCCTGCATATCAGCGGATCGATGTGATGCAGGATGTGGGAAAACAGCCGGGAGCCGGGTTCGGACGTGGCGATTTTGATGACAAACTTGTTGAACAAATTGGGATCGTTCGACATCTGAATCCTCCATCTCGCAGAGATTCTCAATGGATATCCATAACTCTCTACGTCTTTCTCTTCACCGCTTGCGGGCCAAGATCGCCGCGGTGCAGTCATCTCGATCGTTGCCGCCCGGAGGCAGTCGCCGCTCCTCATAGGCCAGCCACTCCCAATCTGCAAACAGAATGGTGAACTCGCCCGGTTGCAGCATATACTCGGCCGTGAATTCGGGATGAAGCTTCAGCCAGTCGGTGTGAAAGGTGCGGTAGATCACCATCCCGCCCGGACGCAGCGCGTCGCCAAAGGCGGCCAGCAGCTCACGATTGAAATAGCGGGTGACCAGGATGAGATCGTATGTGTCAGGCGGGGGCCGCCACACTTCTAGATCGGCCTGAATCAAACGCACCTGGTCGGTCAACCCTTCCGATTCGATGCGCTCGGCCAGGCCGCGCAGGCCCACCAGGCTGATGTCCACCGCGTCCACCTGATAGCCCATCCGGGCCAGCCACAGAGTGTGCCGCCCGCGGCCAC
>CAZYSY010000114.1:0-12381 GCA_964650295.1 uncultured Caldilineales bacterium
GCGCTTTGCGCCAGCGGTCGCCCGCGGCGATCTTCGTCCATATTCGCCAATATGCGTAGGTGCGTTTTCTCGAGTTTCAAATGTGCACCACATCATGCAAGCGTGCTGCATGGATGCGCTATTTCATCAGTCCGGGCAGACCACGGGCCATGATCCAATCGACCAGCCACGGAAACAGGCGATCGAGCCACCACACCAGTTTGCCAGCATAGCTGAGGACCATGATACGAGGCCGATGGTGCGCCGCCCTGAGAATGGCCTGCGCTACCTGCTCCGCAGTCTGGGTTCCGGGCGCTTGGGCGCGCTTTTGCGATGCAGCATGCAAGCTCCCTCGTCGTTTCACGCCTTTCTCGGCCAACTTGACGCCACTGGTAAAGTAGGGGCACAGCGTGACCACATCCACGCCAGCGGGTTTCAATTCCACCCACAATGCCCGACTCCAGGCGTTCATGGCTGCTTTCGATGCGCTGTAGGCGGAGGCTGTGGGTGCGCCGATGAGCCCGGCAACCGAGGAGATGTTGATGATGGTTCCTCCACGAGCCTTGAGAGAGGGCAAAGCGGCGCGGGTGCAGTGAATGGCGCCAAAAAAATTCACCGCAAATTGGCGTTCCATATCACCAGGTTGCAAGTGTTCGAACAGGCCCGAAACCACCATTCCAGCATTATTGATGAGGATATCAATGCCGCCGAAATGGGCGATGGTCTCGTCGATCAAATGCCGACACTGGAGCTGATCGCTGATATCGGTGGGAATGGCCAGAGCTCGCTCGGGACTGCCCAGCTCACGGGCGAGCTGAGACAACGCCTCGGCAGAGCGCGCCGCCAAAACGACCCGCGCGCCCGCTTGGGCAAAGGCGATGGCAGTCGCCCGCCCAATTCCGGTGGATGCGCCTGTCACAACGACAATTTTATCCGTATAATCGAATTTGGACATCGGTTCGCCTCAATATCGCCTTTAGCCCACCCTTGAAAAAAACGTTGCCAAGGCAAGCCTTCCTCGATCGATGGGGCGCAACGAGCATGGAGAAAAGCAAACTCATTCCACTGCCGCCAGAACAGCCCGTAAAAAGGCGGCCTCGTCCCAGGCGCCGTGGCGACTGACGCCCAAACGAACGATGACCATACCGCGAGAGGGGATAACCACCACGTACTGACCATCGTGCCCTTCGGCTGCGTACGCGTCTTCAGGCACGCCCTCCCATTCTTTGCTGTCACCAGCACCTCGATTCAGCCACCACAGCGCGCCATACTGGCCTTGCGATGCGGGTGTGGGCGTGCGGGCGTAATCCACCCAGCCTTCGGGCAGAATGCGCTGCCCTTGCCATACGCCATCTTGCAGATAAAGCTGACCAAAACGGGCCCAATCGCGGGCGGTGGCGTACATATAGGATGATCCCACAAATGTGCCAGACGCATCTGGCTCCAGAACAGCGCTTTTCATCCCTATAGGATAGAAGAGGTTGGTACGGGGAAAGTCCCAATAGGTGGCGATATCACCGCCTACCAGGTCGCGGATGATGCGGGCCAGGATGTTGGCCGTACCACTGGAGTAGCTCCATTTGCTGTCAGGCTCGGCAATTAGGGGCTTGCTAGCGGCATAAGCGGCCATATCGCTGCTGTTGTAGAGCATCTGCACCACATCGGCACGCAAGTCGCCATAGTCTTCGGAAGATTCCAGACCGCTGCTCATACGTATGAGCTGATCGGTGGTGATGGCGTGACGCGGATCATCGGGCGAAGCCCATTCGGGGACAGGCGCAGGAGCCGAAATATCCAGCTTTCCTTCTCTGACCAAAAGTCCCAGCAGAGCGTGGGTCACACTTTTGGTCATCGACCAGCCCAGGAAGGGCGTGGTTGGACCGTAGCCCGCCGCGTAACGCTCGGCCAGGATCTCACCATCTTTGACCACGACGACGGCGCGGGTGCGACGGGGATTTTCAGGATGGGGTTCGCTAAAGGCTTCATCCAGCACCTCTTCCAATGCGAGGTGGGAGGTGGCATTGGTGGCTTCGCCCACTGGCCAGAGTACGGACGCGTCTAGCGCAGGCGGTGGCGGAGGCGTGTAAGTTCGGGTCTCGAAAGGTCCATTGCCCGCCAGCAAGGTGCACCCCAAGCCAGGGCGATAGATGGCCTTCTGTTTGGCGGCCCAGCCCCACAACGCCACCGTAAGCTTCTGCGCTTCATCATCCAAATCAATATGCAGATGAGGAATCAGGGGGTTGTCGGGCAGTTCTGCAGTGGCGGTCTCGATGCTCTGCCCCGTGAGGTAGTGATTGGAACAGAGCACCTTGGCGGTATAGCCAGTGGCGACATTGAAGATCGGGAGCATATAAAAATAACCGGCAACCAAAAAAATTAGAACTACTAAGAAAACAGCTAGGGCGATGCGTTTGATCCAGCGTCTCATAGTGGGCTCCTAGAAGAGAGATTGCACAAAGTTATAGGCGTATATTACAATTAAACGCACCATTCAGTCTAATTAAACTGAAGTCAATTTGAAACCGCGATTTTTTGCAGTTCAAACAAACAATAAACAAACGACGATTAAGTCCTCCTAAATCAAGAGCTTTCTGGCATCCATCATCGCTGATTCATCGACATTCTGGCAACTGAGTGCAGGTCTCAATCTGGCCTGCGTTAAGCGTGTTTGCTCTCAATTATATTTCCAACTTGGGCGACCTGATGCCAGGCTGCGAGACTGCCCAGCATCTCCATCTTATATCGGAGGTTGGAATTCCATCAAACTCGTGGCTTCAGGATGCTCGCAAATCCGCACAGTAGGTAAGCAATAGACTCACCGTTCTGCACCAAAAAGATCCAAAATTCTCGGCTATGACACACATACACGTCATTCTTGCTGAAGACCATCCTATCGTGCGTTCCGGTATGCGGATGTTGCCCTCACAAAATCCTGATATTGTGATTGTCGGCGAAGCAGAGAATGCCGAAGAAGTCCTAAGATTGGTGGAACAACTATCAGCAGATGTCATACTTCTTGATGCCGTATTACCGGGGATGAGAGCGAAGTCACTGGTGAAAAAACTCAAAAAACGGCGTCCGGCATTGCATGTTTTGATTTTATCTGCGTATAAAGATCCTAATCTGGTTATGGGGCTGCTGCGGGCAGGGGTGGATGGTTATTTGCTCAAAGAAGAGCCTCTGGAGCAGATATCTCAGGCCATCATCTCTGTAATGGAGCATAAAAAGCCTTTCAGTGATGATATCTTGGAAATTCTTCACGCCGCGGCATTGGGGCATGACAATTGGTCGCTCGAGGAAAAACGATTAGCCTCACTCACGGAACGCGAACAAGAAGTGCTTACACTCATGACCGAAGGACTGAACAATCAAGAAATCGCCACAAGTTTGACAATAAGCGAGCGAACGGTCAAATATCATGTGGGAAATATCTACGGCAAATTGGGAGTAAAGACCCGTACAGAAGCGGTGGTTATAGCGCTTAAATATTGTCGCCCGAATCGGGGATAATACCTGTACTTGAGTACAGGCTGAAAACTGAATCAAAATACGTTGAAGCGGGCGTCAACATGGGTTAAGATAAGGAATCGAAGAAAAGCAGGGCGATGGAGTATCTTCTCTCGATTCGTTGGCTTATGAGAGAGGCTTTTTTCTCATCTCATTGCTTCCTTTCCTTTTGCGTGGTTCATAGTTGAATATCAACAACTGTCGCGAATAGCTTATGACTCTCATTTAATTTTTATTTATTTTCATCTCTCATTTCTGGTGGAGGCCAATGATGTATCGTAAGATTGCCCTAAGCACTCTAGTAAGTTTATTCCTTCTTTTGCTCGCCGTTATCGCGTTTGCCCAAACAGAAAACCCACGTCCAGTCTCAGAGGATGGTTTCTGGAGTGATGAAACTGGCACAATCCACTTCTTAGGCACAGACACTTATCTCTGGACCTATAACCGTAACGCCGATTGCAGCGAACTATATCGTTCTGCAATTCTGAAATGGGATTTGAATGATATTACCAGTAGTGAGACTGTGGGGGAAGTGAAAATCGTCTTACACAACATCACCTTTGTCGATGGGATCGAAGATGGGGATACGGTTTTTGGACTCTTTGAAGCACCTGATAATTGGAGCGAAAGCGATAGTGTTCTGGCATTCAACCCGCCCAATCCAGCGACAACCACCCCCTTAGCAACGGTAACGCTGCCAGCAACACTCCAGTCAGGTGATAATGTGACATTTACCGCCACCGGAACCGGCGATCCACTGGTGCAGTATATTCAGCAACAAATTCAGACCGATAAAGTCGTTAGTCTCTGGGCTCAATTTGCGGCAAATTGTGGTGATAACACAAGTAATCCAAATGGAAGTCGATTACATTGGGACGCAAGAGAAGCCGGCACAACATACCTATCGCTATGGGATACAAATGCGGTTAACCTGACAGAAATGGCTAGCCAGGATCAAGAAATCAATTGGATGCTAATCACCGGTTTAATCTTGCTCACAGCCATCGTGGTCGCTGGAATCAGCTACGGCGCCCGGCGTTTGAATTTGTAATGAGACGAAACTGCAACTTATCTTTTCCGAATCCCGAAGGAGCCCATCTCATGAATAAAACCACAGAACAACGTTATTCTCTATATCAGAAACCGAGCATCTCACACCAGGGACAGCTACAGCAATTTGCAGGTTCACCCCTAAATACACTCCTTGGCAATCCTCTAAATCTGCCCGGGAAAGATTAACGGTTCAATGACAGGACTGAAACATTCCTCTTTGACCACCGGAAGGCAAATGAAAACGCCCGGATCTAGCCAAATCCTGCCCAGCCTTCCGATGGTTAAAGACGTTTGTAAATCATTTACACCTTTAGCAAGCTTCCTACTCTTCAGACCGGAGAATGCATCATGAACACATTCCGAACTGTGATTCACCGATTCATCCACGATCACGCGTTTCGACAACAATTGAGGCAAAACCCACAACAAACGCTGAACAATCATGGCTACATGCTCGCCCAAGCGGAATATGAAACACTCACGGGCCTGCTACAAAACCACACCACACAAACATGGCGCGAACTCAGTGATATGCCAGATGTCGGTTGGTTCGTACCCTTCGAATTGACATCTGCCGAAAGCTAACCTCCCTTGCTGGTGCAAAAAACTCGGGTCAACATCTTATCCGCCCATGCAGAGTCCCAAAACATTGCTCAATTCTCAGGCGATTGTTGACGAGATTTTCGCGTATCTGCAACGGTGCGTCGCAGATACCGTTTCTGAACCAGCCTACGCCCGAATAATCAAATCCACCCTGATCACGATCGCGTCAAAGCAAAACGACGTGATCGTGATCCCCGTCCTCGCATGCCAGGCTGCAGGCGGCAACGTCGATCACGCGATCCCCGTGGCTGCAGCCTGGTTTTCCTTTCAAATCGCAGCCCGCTTGCTTGATGATGTCGAGGATGGGGATATCAACCAAAAGAAATATGGTAATTGCACAACGCCGTGCATTGTCAACCTTTCTACGGGATTTATGGGGATCGGGAATTTGATACTGGCTAGCCTTAGCGATAAACTTTCAGCCAAGCAACATTCCGCTCTTGTTCAAAACTTCTATCGAACTATGCTGGATATGTCAGGAGCTCAGCATCTCGACATCATCCATGCTTCTATCCCAGATTCTGACACCTATTGGCGTCATATTCAGGGGAAATCAGGGGCCTTCTTTGGCGTGGGGGTGCAAAGCGGCGCTATCTGCGCGACAATGAATACATCGACTTTGGAGCGCTATTACAAATTCGGCTATCATTTAGGAATCGCGTTGCAACTTGTCAACGACTATCATGGGTTCTTTTCTGATGGCCCACATAGCGATCTCGCTGCAGGCAAGCGCACAGCGCCAATCTATTTCATCGAAGAATTCGCCCCTCCTTCTGTCACAGAAACGGCATTCACCTTACTTAAACAGGCCGTCTACAGCCAAAACGCCAGAGCGCGCATTCGTCAAATCGCACAGGAGCAAGGGGCCAACCTTTATCTACATGCCGAAATCGCCAGGCATCGCAATCTGGCAGCCCTCGCACTATCACCTGTTGAGGACCCGGATCATGTGATGCAACAATTACTGGACCGACTCGTGCCCATACGGGATAATCACCTTGCGCATTCAGTCATCAACCATCCGGCACATTCCCTATCTGCTCCTTGATCTCAGCGTTTTGCTGCTTCTCGCGTACGCCATCTTCTTTCGCGCAACTTTTCCAGATCCAGGAATCCGAATCGATTATAAAACAGGCATCATCAATAACCTGGACACCGAGGGGTTTCTATATCAGCATGGGATGCGCTCGCAAGATCAATTGATCTCCATCAACGACATCCCCTGGCCCAAAGCAACCAGCGTCTATGATGGAGCAAAAGTGGGGAAGGAGAGCACATGGAGATTGAATCGAGAAGGAATTCTGGTACACATCGTATCGGTTTTACCCGCACTTTCATGGTCTCAACGCCTTCAGAACATCATCCCATTGTTTGTCGCCCTGGTGTATTGGGGCATCGCGACCTTTCTTTGGCTTTATAACCCACAACACAAACTCATTCGTCGCTTCTTTCCTCTGAGCCAATTGGTTGCCGTCACCCTGGTTGGGGGCAGTCTCGACGCGTATACCGTGCGTTGGGGATTGGGCATCTATCTCTTTGCTATTCTGCTCATAACGCCGGTGGGAATTCACTTCTTTTCCAGCTTTCCACTAAACTACCAAACAGATCGCGTCAAATTTCTCGTCAAAGGAACGTATCTCTTTTCACTCTTTCTGAGCATACCATTGATTTTTTTCTTATGGGGGCATCCGTTTTTATGGCCCAATGAAATCACATTGGCGCTGATATTCTTCTTTTTGATCGCAGCCATTGCCCTATCGATCACCTTCCTGATACGGCACTGGTACAATGCGCCGCTGCTTGTCAAACAACGACGCCATCTCATTCTCGCAGGCATTCTGGCCAGTCTGTTCCCCGTATTGTTTTTTTACTTTTTTCCTAGCATATCCAATCACAGCCCTGGCATTTCGTCAAATTGGATATATCTTGGGCTCATCTTCTTTCCTATGTCTGTTGCGTTTGCACTCTACAGCGGCGAATTGGGGCGTATAGATTGGTTTTTAAATCGTTCGTTGGTGAATATCTTATTGTTCGGGCTGATGGCCAGTTTTTACATGGGGTTATATCTCACCCTTAGCAAGATCATTCCCAAAACGAATAGTCTTTTCTTGCCAATCTCTACGATCATCTTCCTTCTCCTGGCCATGCTTTTCGCGCCGCTACACCGACTGTTGAGGTATGGAGTCGATCAGCTTTTCTATCAAGGCTGGTATGATTACCAAACCGTGATGAAAAAGACAGGAGAAGACTTGTTAACAGTCAAACATCCAGAAGATCTTGCCCACGCATTGCTAGAAAACCTGACAACCAGCATGAGACTGCAATGCGTTTGCATCCTACTTCCGATTTCTCAAAAGAACAACTATGTGCGTTTATATGTCCATGCCCCTCGAATTCCGGCGTTAACAGAGCTTTCTAGCGAATTATTTTCGATAGATGCGCCATTTTATCAAACACTGCAAAAGCTAAAAACAACGGTCGATACAGATTTCCTTATCAGCCAGATGCCTATCTCTGCATTGACCCCACAAGAACGTGCGCTGCTCAACCGGAAATACATTCAATTATGGATTCCTGTGAGCCTGCAAATGGAACAATTCCCCGACCAGACAGGCGTGCTGATTATTGGAACAAAACTGGATGGTGAGCCTTTCACCACAAATGACAAAATCATACTCGACAACACGGCTCGATATGTGGCGATCGTGGTTCAGAAGCTGCAACTCTTGACCCAATTGCAGCAACGCGAGAAAGAGCTCACCCACCTTTATAAAAATCAAACCTTGACCCGGGAAGAAGAGCGCTCACGCATCGCCCGTGACCTACATGATAACATTATCCAGGATCTTCACGTCATTCACTACAAACTGCAAGGAAGCCATCCTCATACGCTTGATGAAGCACAAGATATTTTTGAAAACTCATCCCGACTTTTACAAGAAAGCATCGACGATATTCGGCGCATTTGTCAGGACCTGCGACCAGTCACGCTGGATCTATTAGGGCTTCCAGACGCTCTTCGCACCCTGGCGAGACAGCTCAACCAACGCACAGGGATTGATGTCGAAGTCCTCATCTCTGGGAATGAGGACACGCCATTGTCCAATGAAATCGAGGATATGCTTTTCCGCATTACGCAAGAAGCGCTGTGGAACGTGGAAAAACATGCGAAGGCCCAACATGTGACCATCCACCTGCTTTTTCCTGACGAAACAAACGTCTCGGAACATCCCTACATTCGACTCATCATTGAAGACGACGGTCAGGGCTTCGATGTTCCTGCAGTATTCGACGAATTACTGACACGAAACGCGTACGGATTATTGAACATGCAGGAACGGGCCAGTATCATTTCTGGACAGTTCAAATTGTATTCACAGCCGGGGCAAGGCGTCAGGATCGAAGTGGAAGCGCCCATCGAGCTTGACACATAATGCTGTTCGCCTAGTGCTGCAATAGATGGATGAATTGTTTGGATTTCAGGCGTCGTTCCAGCAGGTAGCGTAAATAGTCGCCCATGAGCTTCTCCACCTGGCGCTGGGTGCCGGGCGTCAGTTCCAGTAGCATGATGTGATTGTAGGGCTGGGTCTGGATGTAGCGCAAGACTTTGAGCGCGTTCAGGGGCAGTGGTTGGGCGTCGGGCGCGCCTTCGCCATGTGGAGGACAAAGCACGCCGCCCCGCTCGTGGCTGAAATAGTTGGTGACGGGTTGGATGCGGGCGCTGCACTGCACACAATGGAAGAGCTGCGGCGCAAAGCCCGCCTGTTTCAGTAGCGCCAGCTCATACCAGCGGGCGGTGAGCGAGGGATGGGAGGATGTCTCCAGCCGTCGGAAGGCGGTCAGCAGCAGATCGTACAGCTCGGGGTGCGGGTCTTCCTCCTGTACGAACGCGTCCATCAGCTCGCAAAAGTAATAGGCGTACGCGGTCAGATCCAGGTCTTCCCGCAGCTTGCGGAAGCTGGTGATGGTCTGGGCGCTGGTGATGACATCCCATGTCTTGCCCTTGGCCAGCATGAGCGCGGCGTGATTGAAGGGTTCGAGATGTCCGGCCTTGCGGCTGGCAGGCTTGCGCACGCCGCGGGCGATGACAGTTCGCTTGCCGTAGTCAGGGGTAAAAAGGGTAATGACCCGATCCGCTTCGCCTTGCTCTCGGCGTTTGAGGATAATGGCTCGGGTGCGGTAGACACGTTCGCGACGGGAGGACATGATCTCACGCCAGGAGGCAAAGCTGCGAAGAAAGATATGAAGTCAAGGATGACAGCAACTCAGGCATCTTCTTCTCTCTGATTTTCTGTAACTGCTTACGTACCTGGCTTCGGCCTGTTTTTTCGCCCGGAGCTGAACCTCTGGGCTGCACGGCTGAGCCCCAGTGGGGCTTTGCAACCGTAGCCCGAGGGTTTAGCCTCGGGCGGAGCGGCGTAGACGAGTCAACCTTAGCAGTTACGATTTTCTTGATGCAATGCCGCATTTCTTTTCAGATCATCCGCGCCGAAGGAGTCGGGCAGGAGTTCGGGCACAGAGGTGCGGCGGATATTTCCCTGGCCATCGGCGATGAAGACCGTCATCTCGGGCGCAAACTCGTGCATGACCTGGCGACAACTGCCGCAAGGGCTGCCGCCGTTGCCCGTGACCACCGCCATAGCCGTGAAGTCGCGATAGCCCTCGGACACCGCTTTGAAGATGGCCACCCGCTCCGCGCACAGCCCCAACGGATAAACCGCATTCTCTACGTTGCATCCGGTGAAGACCTGGCCATCTGCGGTGAGCACGGCCGCGCCCACCTGATAATGAGAATAGGGCGCGTAGGCCCGCTCTCGGGCCCGAGCGGCCTCCTGCACCAATGCGTCAACATCCACCTGGTCGCTCATGCTTTCTCCTTGATGCGCTCTTCTGCTTCTTCATTATCTTCCTCATTCCGCAGCGTCAACAACACCTCTTCGATGCGATTGTCGTTGACCTTGAGCACCTCGATGTGAACGCCGTCCAGGTCGAAAGCGTCGCCCGGTTCGGGCACGCGCTGCAAGTGGGCGTAGATGACGCCGGCCAGGGTGTTGTAGTTCTCGTCATCCGCGGGCAGATGCACATCCAACTCACGATTGAGATCATCCACATCCATGCGTCCGTTGACGATGTAACGGCCATCCTCCCGGGCCTGGATCATGGGCGGTTCCGAATCGTACTCATCCTGAATCTCGCCCACGATCTCCTCCAGCAGATCCTCGATGGTGACGATGCCCGCGGTGCCGCCATACTCATCCACCACGATGGCGAGATGGGTGCGCTTCTGCTGCAAATCGGCCAGCAGATCATCCACCATCGCGGTTTCGGGCACGAAATAGGGCGGGCGCATGATCTCCGCCACGGTGATATCGGTGCGCCCATCGCGAAAGCAAGTCAGCAGATCCTTGGCGTAAAGAATGCCCACGATGTGATCGATGGTGTCTTCGTAGAGGGGGATGCGGGAGTGTCCGGCGCTGACGATGACTTCGAGCGCCTCCATCAAAGGCGTTTCCTTGGGCAGCGCCACTACATCCACCCGGGGCACCATCACCTCACCCACCGTGGTCTCGCTAAATCGAAAGATGCTGTCGATGAGCTCCCGCTCATCTTCCTCGATGAGGCGCTCGCCATCCCCCATGTTCAACAACAGACGCAGGCCGTCCTCGCTGAGGAAGATGTTGCGCTCCGACTGCTCGTCGGCCACGCCCAAAGCCCGGGCGATGCGCATGATCAGCCACACCACGGGCGAGACCAGCACGATGAGCCAGCGCAGGGGACTGACGATGCGCAAAGCAATGTCCAAGGGATGCTGCACCGCCAGGGCCCGACCAACGATCTGCAAAAAGAGCAATGCCAGACCGCCGGCGATCAAAGCCCCTGCAAAAGCCCTGCCATCTCCCCCCATCTGCACCACAAACCAGGTGATGGTCGCGGCCGCCAGGGTGATGGCCGCAGTTTTGAGAACAATGACGCCACTGAGAAAGCGTTGGGCGTCGGTGAGAAGTGCGTCGACTCGCTGGGCCGAGGAAACGCCTTCCTCGCTCAATTTTCGTACATGAGCCCGGCTAATGGTTGCCAAAGAAACTTCCGCCAATGCCACAAAGAACATCAACAGAAATGAAAAGGCCAGCACGCCAAAAGCCAGGCCTAAGGGAACGTCCATACGGCTATGTTACTAATCCTCCATGAAAAAGGGCTGATGCAGATGGCAGGCGGCAGGGCGTTTCCGTCACCTGCTGTTTTTTATTTTATGTAAGACACACTATACCATCAAGATAATTCTCGCACAAATCAATCTTGCAAGATAGCGCCTGCGGGGACATCCATATCATCGGGGAAGTCACAGCCAGTGGCGATGACGCCCGCACCGATGACGCTACGCGCCCCGACCGTGACATCTGTCAGCACTGCATTGGGGCCGATGACGCAGGATTCGCCCACCTGGGTGTCGCCCCACAGCACTGCGCCGGGCCAGATGGTGGTATCTCGTCCCACCTGCACGCCCGGCTGGATGTAGGTGGTTTCCGGGTCGATGATGGTGACGCCCGAGAGCATCAGCTCGCGGTTTTTGCGCATCCGCACCACCCGCTCCGCCTCGGCCAGATGCACCCGGGTGTTGACGCCCAACACCTCCTCGGGCGTGTCGGTGATCACCACCTCCACCTTGCGCCCATCCTCCACGGCCATCCCCACCAGATCGGTGAGATAATACTCCCCTTTGCGCGGGCTGGGCTGAATGCGATGCAGCGCGGGCCATAGCCAGTCCGCATCGAAACAATAGACGCTGGCGTTGAGCTCGTGGATGGCTTTTTGCTCCTCGGTGGCTTCGATCTCCTCCACGATGAATTGGGCCCGCCCCTGCTCATCTCGCACCAACCGCCCGAAACCGCGAGGATCGTCCGCGATGACGGTGAGCATGGTGATGGTCGCCCCCGTCTCACGGTGCAGGGTCTGGATGCGGCGCACCCTCTCCGCGGTAATCAAAGGCATGTCCGCGTAATAGACGACAACGGTATCGGCCCGGCCCGCCAGCGTCGATTCAGCTTGCATCACCGCGTGGCCGGTGCCCAATTGCTCGGCTTGCACCACGAAGGTGGCGCGCGGCCCCACCGCGGCCTTCACCTCCTCGGCCTTATAGCCCACGATGACCACCGGGGGCATATCCCCCACCGCGTCGGCCAGATCCAGACTATAGGCCAACATCGGGCGTCCGGCCAGGGGATGCAGCACCTTGGGCAG
>CAZYSY010000115.1:0-45421 GCA_964650295.1 uncultured Caldilineales bacterium
CCGAGGGGGGCAGGCAAAACAAGTATGCCCTCACCCCCGACCCACCCCCCTGTGGGAGAGGGGAACCAAAGCGGAAATTTTGGGGAGGGGCATGTTCGTCAGGTGTGTGTGCGGCGCACAAAGTGCGCCGCACACACACCAAAAAGTCACATCCCCCCTTCCCACATCTCCAGCCATCGCTCGCCCCCTGCGTTTGAGGACTGGCAGTCCTGACAGGACTGCCAGTCCTTGCGCATTACGGTTAATCGTCTTCCGGCAGCCAGCAGCAGAGCACCAGTTCGCGGGCCGCTTTGACCTCGTCCAGCCGCCCGAAGGGGGTCTTGTGCGGGGCGGTTTTGAGAACTTCGGGGTCAGTGCGGGCTTCCTCGGCGATGCGGATCAGGGCATCGGCAAAGGCGTCCAGGGTTTCCCTGTTCTCCGTTTCGGTGGGTTCGATCATCAGGGCTTCCGGCACAATCAACGGGAAGTAGTTGGTCGGCGGGTGGAAGCCGAAATCCATCAGCCGCTTGGAAATATCCAGGGCGTGGATGTCGGGGGCGTCTTCCCAGTGCCCTTCGGCGACGAACTCGTGCATGCAGATGCGGTCGCCGTGCGGGATGGTGTAGGTATCGCGCAGCAGGGCTTGCAGGTAGTTGGCGTTGAGTACGGCGTGGCGGGCGGCTTCGCGCAGCCCCTGCTCGCCGAGCATCATCATGTAGGTGTAAGCCCGCACCACAATGCCGAAATGCCCGTGGAAGGATTTGACCCGCCCGATGGTTTTGGGCGGCGAATACCAGCCGTAGAGCGGGGGCGTTTCCTCGTCGCCTTCGTCCACAATGGCGGCAATCGGCGTGGGCAGGAAGTCCGCCAGTTCGGCGGTCACGCCCACAGGGCCGGAGCCGGGGCCGCCGCCGCCGTGCGGGGTGGAGAAGGTCTTGTGCAGGTTGAAGTGCATCACATCAATGCCGCAATCCGCCGGGCGCGAGATGCCCATGATGGCGTTCAGGTTGGCGCCGTCGCCGTAAACCAGCCCGCCCGCTTCGTGCACCAGATCGCAGATTTCGGTGAGATTCTCGTCGAACAGCCCCAGCGTGTTGGGGTTGGTGATCATCAGCCCGGCGAGGGTGTCATCACACTCGGCTTTGAGGGCCTCCAGGTCAATGTTGCCGCGCGCATCCGAAGGGATTTGCACCACCCTGAGGCCGCTCATCGCCGAGGAGGCCGGGTTGGTGCCGTGCGCCGAATCGGGGATGAGCATCTTCACCCGCTTGTCATCGCCGCGCGAGCGGTGGTAGGCGCGCATAATCAGCACGCCGGTCAGTTCACCGTGGGCACCGGCGGCGGGCTGCAAACTCATCGCCGCGAAGCCGCTGATTTCCTTGAGCCACTCCTGCGTTTCGTAAAGCAGGCCCAGCGCGCCCTGTGTGGTTTCGATCGGCTGAAGAGGGTGCAGGTAGGCAAAGCCCGGCAGGCGCGCGGTCTCCTCGTTGATTTTGGGGTTGTACTTCATCGTGCAGGAGCCGAGCGGGTAGAAGCCGGTATCCACGCTGTGGTTGAGGTGCGAGAGATTGGTGAAATGGCGGATGACATCCGCTTCGGAGAGTTCCGGGAGCGGGAGATCCTCGCGGGTGAAGGATTCCGGCAGGGGCGCGGCGGGCACATCCGGTTCCGGGAACGTCACGCCCACCCGTCCGGGAACGGACATCTCAAAAATGGTGGGGTTCACCACCTTGGGGGCTTCCTCATCTTGGGGCAGTTCCAGTTTGATCTCAGGCATGGCTCACCTCCGCCAGGTGTTCAACCAGATGGTCAATCTCGTTACGGCTGTTCATCTCGGTGACGGCAATCAGCAGGCAGTTTTCCATGCCCGGATAGGCGCTGCCGAGGTCGAAGCCGCCGAGGATGTCGTGCTCCAGCAGGCGGGCGTTGATCTCCGCCGCGGGGAGCGGGCAGCGCACGGCGAACTCGTTGAAGAACGGCGTTTGCGGGAAGCATAACCCGAATTCGGGCAGGGCGGCGATTTGTTCCGCGGCGTAGTGCGCTTTGTGGTAGTTGAGTTCGGCCACCCGTTTGAGGCCGCTTTTGCCCAGCAGGCTGAGGTAAACGGTGGCGGCGAGCGCCATCAGCCCCTGATTGCTGCAAATGTTGGAGGTGGCTTTTTCGCGGCGGATGTGCTGCTCGCGGGTGCTGAGGGTGAGCACATAGCCGCGCTGACCGCGGGTGTCCACCGTTTCGCCGACGATGCGCCCCGCCATTTTGCGGACGTACTTCTGCCTGGCGGTGAAGATGCCCAGGTACGGCCCGCCAAACGCGAGCGGGATGCCAAGCGGCTGTCCCTCGCCGGTGACGATGTCGGCGTCGAACTCGGCGGGCGGTTTGAGCAGCCCCAGGGCAATCGGGTTGATGTGGATGGCGAAGAGGGCCTTGGCAGCGTGGACGGCTTCGCCGAGGGCGGCGTAATCGTAGATGCGCCCGAAGAAATCGGGATATTGCACCACCACCAGGGCGGTCTGGTCGTCAATCAGGGGAATCAGGGCTTCGGGACCGGCATCGAGGGGGATGTCGCCGCCGAGGACTTCAATTTCGGTGCCCTGAATGTAGGTGTGGACGGTCTCGCGGTATTGCGGGTGCAAAGCCGGGGAAAGCACCATCTTTTTGCGCTTGCCGCGGAAGTTGTGGAACGCCATGTTGACCGCCTCGGCGACCGCGGTCGCCCCGTCGTAGTGCGAGGCGTTGGAAACGTCCATGCCGGTGAGGGCGGTCATCAGGCTCTGGAACTCGAAGATGGCCTGCAAGGTGCCCTGGGAGATTTCCGGCTGGTAGGGGGTGTAGGCGGTGTAGAACTCGCCGCGCCGCAGGATAGCATCCACCGCGGCGGGGATGTAGTGGTTGTAGGCGCCCGCGCCCAGGAAGGAGGTCAGTTCCCGGACGGTTTCGTTGGCGTCGGCGGTCGCCGCGATTTCGTCCAGGGCTTCCATCTCGGTGAACGGCGCGGGCAGGTTCAGGGGGTGGTCGGTGGTGCAGGCGGGCAGGTCCTTGAACAGGTCGTCCATGCGCTCAACGCCGATGGTCTTGAGCATGGCCTGCCGGTCTGCTTCGGTGTGGGGAAGGAACATAGGGTCTCCTTGCGATGACGACTGGCAGTCCTGTCAGGACTGCCAGTCGTGTTAGTCGCTCAACGCGCCGTATTCGGTTGCATCCAGCAGTTCTTCAATCTCGGACGGGTCGCTGATTTTGATTTTGAGCATCCAGGCCTCGCCGTAGGGATCGCTGTTGATCAGTTCGGGGCTGTCGGCCAGGTCTTCGTTGATGGCGATCACCTCGCCGCTGAGGGGCAGGTAAACATCCGAGGCGGCCTTGACGGATTCGACCGCCGCGCAAGCGTCGCCCTTGCTGGCCTTATCGCCCTCGTCGAGAACGTACTCGACGAAAACGATGTCAGATAACTGCTCCTGGGCGTAATCGGTGACGCCGATGGTGGCGACATCGCCTTCGATGCGTGCCCATTCATCGTTGGCAGTGTACTTCAAATCTGCGGGAATGTTGGAATCTGCTCGACTGCTCATGGGGTACCTCCGGAAGATTGATGGTTGAAGATTGATTTACAACACGCAAACCTGCACACTTGCAAACAAAAAGACGCCCGCGCAAAAAAACGCGTGCGTCTCTGTCATGAACCTGAGAGATTCGCCCCAAACACGAACATCGGGCTTGCACCTTCGGTGTCTTCGCAGACTTTCCAGAGCGTGTGCGAACACAGGGTCCTTTTACCTGAGAGTTTCGCCCGCGGGTGCGGGTTTGCCCCTTCGGTGCCCGGAGACGGGTCTCTCCCCTGTGCTCGTTGAGTTGTCAAAAGTTGCTGCGTACGTTCTCATTCTAACAAGGTTGATGGGCAAAAGCAAGGGGCGCATAAAAAAGGGTGCCAGCAAAAGATGTAGAAATCGGGCAGCCGCATGTCTCTGCCCTTCCCTCGGCGGGGCGGGGTGTTCGGTGCTTGTCCTGTTCGCAAAATGAAGACTGGCAGTCCTGCCAGGACTGCCAGTCTTGTGTGCGGCGCACTTCGTGTGCCGCACACACACCGAAGAACCCAGTCCCCCCTCTTCCCTGGGGAGTGCGAAGCCTGCCCGCAGGGTGAGAGGGGACACAGGGGGGATGGGGAGACAGCGGGTTTTCTGCTGCCTGCATCACAGAAAGTGCATAACAGCCTCTAATTACCACTGTTTTTGGATACCAGCGGGAGATAGACCTGGTAGGTGATCTCAATCTGGAAGGTCGCAATCACCGGATCATGGTCAGAATTGTGCCACAGATTGGTACCGTCACTGGAATAGGGGCGGAAGGGGAAATCGGCGTTGAAGTGCATCGGCGAAACCCCAACCAGCGCATCCACCAGTGCCGGCGAGGCCAAGATGTGATCCAGAATTTGTGAGACTCCCAGATAGTTGTAACTGTAGCGCTGGTCAGCAGGAAGTGTGTACCAGGTGTTGGTGAACACCTCTCCGGTGTAGAGCGCCTGCAAGGGGGCGGAATCCTCAAAGTCGTTGAGGTCGCCCATCATCAGCACATAGGGCACCGCCTGCTCAAGCCGGGCTGCCAGCGCATTGACAAACTGCCCCTGTTCCAGACGGCGCATATCAGCAGATGTGCCCCCCCGCTTGGATTTGAAGTGGTTGGCAATCACCACCACTTGCTGCGGAC
Source organism: uncultured Caldilineales bacterium (assembly GCA_964650295.1). GTDB lineage: Bacteria > Chloroflexota > Anaerolineae > J102 > J102 > M2005. The sequence goes on from CAZYSY010000115.1 coordinate 4,678, forward strand.
CGGCAGCCAGATTTACAGTACCGGTAAGCACCACCGGGCGGCGGGAGAAGAGCGGATATTCGCCCTGTGCCTGACAGGTGGCCCACATCGGATCGTAATTCGACGAGGGGCTGCCATAAGGCGAGCAGTCCTGGTATGCGGTGGAGGTGATTACATTGGTCACCAGATCCGTACGCCACAGAAGCGCAACGCCATGATTGCCGATGTCAATGTGAGAGTAGGCATAATCATAGGCATATCCGGCGGCTGCCAGGTCAGCAACCAGGCCAGGCAGTACAGCGGGACTCTCAATCTCTTGCAGCGCCAGGAAAGTCGGGCCGTTCATCTGGACAACCTGCGAGATGAACTTGGTGGTTTTGACCGCCGGATCGTCATCATCGAAGTTGTAGGTGTTCATTGTGGCGGCGCTGAACTGTATTGGGGTGGCCGCGGGCCAGGATGGGGCCTCGGCAGGCAGCGGCATGTTGTAATCAACCGCATAGCCGTCCTGCTCGACGATGACGTAATCGCCGTAGGTGAAGGTCAACGGGCCGTCAACTCCTGAAACTTGGCTGCCCACAATCAGGTTGGGCGCACCGCTCCCATAACGCTGGTAAGGACGCACGCCAACCGGCATCCCCTCGTAAGGGCTGTTGCGCAGGGCGTGGTCAACGCCCAGGCTGCCGGGAATCACCCGGATGGTGCCGTAATTGGTCGGGCCGACTACGGTGGTTGTGCTGGGGAACGTCACCAGCATCCCTTCCAGGGATTCGTAGTACAGCGTGCCGGAGATGGGATCACCCAGCGGGGTCAGTATGGTGGCGGAAACCGTTCCGGTACCCAGAACGGCAATATCGTCTGGATCCACTGCGATTTGGGTAAGGCAGGCATCTCCGCTGCACGCGGCATCCCACTCAGCGAACTCCTGCACTTCGCCTGTGACCTCAACCAGTTGCCCCACGCTGATGGTTGGGTTGGATGTTCCGATGTTGATGAAGATTGCATCTGATGTGTTCGGGTCTCCGTCTCCGTTGGCATCCTGAATGAAGAAACCGTCAAAGTTGCCAGAAGGGAAGTTGCCTTCAAAGATACCGGTGACCACACCGCGCGTTGTAGCCATTTGCCCAACCCATTCCGAGCGCATTCCATCGCCCTGGATGGTGTAGATGGGCGTGTAATCTCCCACGAAGGTATAAACCGGTGTGCCGAAGGTCGGCGTGAGCCATTCTGTGGCCGTGAAACCGTATTGTGCGTTGATAATGGCGGTTCCAACCGTGACCGGTGCGGTCGCGGAGAAGTGAACATCCACAGTGCCCTGGTCGGAAAGGCTGGCAACCACCCAGGTGATGACACCGTTGGCATAAACGCCGCCATCCGCTGGTGTGATGCCGCTTACGTTTGCAGGAACCGTATCGGTGATAACCAGATGGGTCAGTTCGCTTCCGGTGTAATTCTCAATCGTAATGGTGTAGGGCAGTGTTGCACCGGGGTCAACATTGGGAGGCGCGGCCTTGCTGATCTCCGGCGCGTTGCGCAGCAGGGCGAGATCCGCGGGACGGCGAGGCTTGATTTCAAAGGTGCCGTTGTATTCTGTGCTGAAGCCAGTCACTATGACAGTATCCCCATTGCGTGTGCCCAAACTGCACATGTCCGCGCCGGTGTCGGCATCAACATAGACGAAAACCGCTCCACTGCCATCATCAACAGAGAAGTTGTGATCACCGGGGCAATCCAGCCCGGAAATGGTGCCCTCGACCTGCACCAGCCAGCCTTCAGCCTGTCCGGCATCAATGATTCCGGTATCGGTAATCAACGGTGTAACTTCCGGGCCGCCGGAGACAAGGGCGAGAGACAGAATATCGGAGAACTGCTCCTGTCCGTTGTGGGTGCCCCGCGTTCCAATCAGACGAACGGTATCACTCAAACTCACCGCGGGGGGCGGATAATCATACACAGCAATGCCGCCGCTGGAATCCTGCAAGGCCCATTCGGTGAAGTTGTAGGTTCCGGGCGCAACAATCACTTGCCCTTCCACGGCGAAGGTGTCACCATCATTGCCGGCGCGTGCTGTAGCAATGGGAACCAATGGGTAAAGCGTGGTATTAACCGCAGCCGAGTTATTCGCGAAATCATCCACTGAGGTAGTGCTGACGACAGCCCGGTTGGTGAGTACAAAGCCGTTGGAAACGGCTGCGGGGGTGGTAACGGTAAGGTGCACGGTTTCGGTGACACCGGCAGGGATGTCGCCGAATTCCCAGACAATTTGATTGCCTGAGTGAGTGGCAGTGAGCGCATTGCTGGCGCTGACCACATTGGTTACGCTGATAGGCAAAGTGTCCGTGAGCACCACATCGGCAACCGGCACCAGCAGCGGGTTGTGAACCCGAATGGTATAGGAAATTGTATCCCCTGCAATAGCGTACTGCGGACCGCCTTTGGTTACGCCCAGGTCATTGGCCGGGGTTCCCAGGCTGATGTCCGCATCGTCACGCGGTTCAAGTTTGTAATTGCTGTAAGAATACCAGCCGATACCGCGGATGAAATCGTAGTAATCGCCCACGGCAGGTGTGTAAGTGAACGAGCCAAGATCATCCGCACGGGCTGTACCGGAACCATCGTTGAATTCCCATTCTCCAAAATTTAGCAGCCCTGTCACAGTGGCATCTTCAAACTGGATGTAAACCGATTCCCACTGTTCGGCGGTGGCGGCAGAAGTGAAACCGCCTGTATTTACCAGGTCGGGGCCAGGGATGGTATTGCCGGTGCTGAGTACGGTAAGCGAATCAAATACCAGTGCAGTCATACCGTATCGCTCGGCTACCGTTCCCAAAACACGCACTTCGTCTCCGCGGCTGACGCTCACGCCGGGAAAATTACCGCTATCGTAAACGTACAGGCCGCTCCACGCACCGCCGCCTGCGGTTTCAATAACCATGGCTCTGCTGCCCAGTTCTCCCGGTGCCGCCGTGACAATCCCTTCCACGAAGACTGTCCGGCTCTGGTAGGGCGAAGCATCGGCACTGCCTGGATCATTTACATACTGAATAGCATGGATGCTGACCAGTGGATGTACAGAAGAGTTGAACGTGGCCGTAGCGGTATACACATCGGTGCTGTTTTCTTTTGTGCCGATTACATCTGCGGTATTGGTCAGTGTTACCGTTCCTGTGATCCCGGCATCTGTCGTGACCGTGATGTTGAATGTGCTCTGCGTGCCGGAAACGATCGGCCCCAGAGAGAAGGTGTAAACCCCGGCTGCCGGATTGCCGTAAGGCAAACTGGCACTATCAAAGGTCACGCTCAGCGGCAGGGTATCGGTGACAATGACGTTCGTTACAGTCATCATCTGGCTGCTGACAGTGACCGTGTAAACCAGATCATCGCCGGGCATGACAACGGCATCGCCGGTTTTGGAAATGGTCAGGCCGGCAGCAGCCCCGCAACTGACCGTGTGAGTCCCTATGCCATCAAAGGTATCCTGCGGATACCCGACCCATTCCACGGAGGGATCAAAGACATCACCAGTATTCGTATCGCCCTGGCATACTGTAGCCAGTCGCCGAATTGTGTTGTCTCGCGTGGATGTAGCGTCTGTCCCCCACTCCGAACCCGGATCGTATCCCACTTGCCCGATAGAATCTGCTACCGTTGCCCCGTTTTTGAGAACGACGGCATCATCGCCATTAAACGAGAGACTCCCGGTTGTCAGGTCGGCAAGATTTAGCAGGGCAGCATCAGCAGATGAATGGACAACCACAAAAACATCTCCGGGAGCGAGGCTGCCGCTCAGGGAAATTGTCGCGCCCACGGAGGTATTCCCGTTGTAATAGAGTTCAATTGTGTACGTGCTCAGGTCCACAGAGCCGCCCGTTCCATTGTAAATTTCCAGCGCCTTGTTGTTGCCGGAGCCTTCCACGTATTCCGAAAAGAACAGTTCTGTCGGCGGTGTTGTTGGTGACTGCAACTGCTGCGTTGCAGCATCCATGCCAGATGCTGCAACACCTCCGGGCAGGGCAAAAAACAATGCCAGCAAGAGCGCAATCGCGGCCCCAACTGGCATTCCAAGATAAATAAATGACCGATGCTTTGTTTTCATGTTTTACTCCTTTTTTGAGATGACAATAGGACTTTGGCTGAAACGCCGCAAACTGTCGATCAGAGCGAAAGCCCTGGGAAAAAGGCCACGCGGCCTGTTTTTATTGATGCCGTATGGTTGGAAAAAGAGCCCCGGCACCCGCCGGGGAGAAACCATGCTCCGGTTGACTGGCAAAACACAGGATACTCCGTGCTGCCAAATCATACTGCATATTCAATCGCCGGGCAAGTTCGCTTTGTCATCAGGGTGCAGGCAAAAGATGTAGAATTTGCAAAATTCAGCATTGCATTGTCGAGTGCGCCCCCGCCCCCGGTTTCTCCCCCTACCCTCACCCCTGACCCCTCTCCCACAGGGAGAAGGGAACCAAAGCGGAAATTTTGGGGAGGGGTGTAGTTTTCAGGTGTGTGTGCGGCGCACGGAGTGCGCCGCACACACACCGAAGAGTCCAGTCCCCCCTTCCCTGGGGAGTGCGAAGCCTGCCCGAAGGGTGAGGGGGGATGCAGGGGGGATGGGGCTCCAGAATACCACGGCTTGTTGGCAAACAGCAACCTTTCTACAACATTTGCTTGCACTCTTGTCATATTCGGTTGTGTTTTTTTGTAGCGGCCGGAGAACTTATTGTCCGTTGATGGCCTGCCACAGCACGGCGTTGATCGCTGCCGCGTTGGGGAGCAGCACCTGCGCTCCGCCGGGAGTCGTCCAGGGGATGACCTGCGCCGGGCCGATGAAATACTGGTGGATGCGGCTGGTATCGCTCAGTTTGGCCGCCAGCGGCAGCAAGGGGGCGATCTCTCCAAAGGTCAGGTCGGTGGTGACGTTGCGAGCGTAAATATCGTACAGTTCCGGCGCTTTTTCAATTGCGTTCAAACTAAGCAACCGCTTGAAAATTGCCAGCACCACCTCCTGCTGGCGGCGGCCGCGGTCAAAATCGCTGGTGGAATAACGCGAGCGAGCGTACCAGAGTGCAGTCTCCCCATCCATATGATTCAACCCTGCGGGAACCGTGTAATACCTTCCGTCGCGGCGGTCTGTCAAAGGCTGGGATGCATAAACATCAATGCCCCCCAAACTGTCAATCGTCTCCACAAAAGCCCAAAAGTTCACCATCACGTAGTGCTCAGGCCGTACACCGAAATTGTACTCCAGCGTGGAAGCCAGCAGTGGAAAGCCGCCATAGCCCATCGCGGTGTTAATGCGCTGCTGAGTCCAGCCGGGGATGGTGACATACAAATCCCGCGGAAACGACACCAGACTCGCTGTCCCGTTGACGGGATCAAGGCTGACCAGGATAATCGTATCTGTGCGGAAGCCCCCCTCATAGGGACGCTGGTCGGAACCCAGCAAAAGAATGTTAACCCGCCCCTCGGAAGATAGTACCGGAACTGCCCCGTTTTCAGGTTGTTGCGTGGGCTTCGGGGAAATCGACTCCCCGGCGGCCTCCGGAAGATAGGTGGGGGTGGGGGGCAGCGGCTGAAAGGGAGTCGGCGTGGGGGCGGCGTCTGGGGGGGCTGTGACCAGCGCAGCGGCCGCACTTCTCTGCACCTGCGGTGTGCTGTCGCCCGGCAGCGGCATGGCGCGCATCAACCCCGTGCTGAAAGCAATTACCCCAACCAGCAGAACAACCAGAAACAGGATCAGCAGCGTAAGTTTGCGCATGGTTTTGCCAGCGGCTTGCATCATGGAGTGGGCGTGCTGGAAGGTGTTGCCGTCGGGGGTGCCGGGGTGCTGGTAGGTGTCTCCGTTGGCGGAATGGGGGTGTTCGTCGGGGGGGGCGGCGTGTCCGAAGGGGTGGGGGTTGGGGTGGCAGCCGTTCCTGTCGGGCTGGGTGGAATCGCCGTCGGGGTGCGGGTTGGCGGGATGCCTGTCGGCGGCGGAGTCGCTGAGGGAACAGGAGTCTTCGTCGGCTCCGGCGTGAAGGTCGGCGTGAAGGCCGGAGTCACATTGGGAACATAGAGTTTTTGTCCCACGCGGATTGTGGTCGAGTTCCCCATGCAGTTCGCCTGCTGCAAGGCAGGGACGCTGACTCCGTAGGCGCGGCTCAAACTGTAAAGTGTGTCGCCCGGCTGGACGATGTAGTACACCCAGCCTGGCGGCGGCCCGCAGGGGATGGCGGTCGGCGGCGGCGCACCGGGGACGTAAATCAGCGAGCCGGGGTAGATGGTGTTACTGGTCAGACAGTTGGCCTGTTTGATTGCTTTGACTGTTGTGTTGTACGCCTGCGCCAGACTTTCGAGAGTATCGCCCGGCTGGACGATTACTGCCACCCAACCGGCGGGCGGCGGACAGGCCGCGGCCACGGTCGGGGTGCTGGTCGCCGTCGGGGAGGGGGAGGCGGTGTAGGTCGGCTCACCGGGCAGCGGCGTGACCAGGATGATTTGCGTGGGGACGAGGGTCGCACTGGGGGAGGGGCGCAGTTGGTCGGCCAGGGCTGTGCGCGCTTCTGCATTGGCAATCAGCAGCCCGCCCACGATGATGAAAAGCGATAAAAACGCGGCTACCAGGCCGGTGAGAACCTCCCGACGGGTGCTCATGCCGTCTCATCTCCGTTTCCGTTATTCCCGTTGCCGCTCATCGGCAGCAGCACACTGAAAGTCGAGCCTCTGCCGATCTCGCTATCCACCCAGATGCGCCCGTTGTGGGCTTCGACCAGTGCTTTGGCGATGGAGAGCCCCACCCCGGTATCACCGACGCCCTCAATGAGCGGGTTGTCGGCGCGGTACAGGCGGGAAAAAACGCGCGGCAAATCTTCGGTGGGAATGCCGCTGCCCTGGTCGGAAACCTGGATGAGCAGGTATTCATGGCTGTCTTCTGCGGTGTGCATCTCTGCCCGGAAAGCGATTTCGCTCTCCGGCGGCGAGGCCTCCCCGGCGTTTTTGAGCAGGTGGGTGAAAATCTGCTCCAGCGCATCGCGGTCGGCGCGCAGTTCCGGCAGGGTATCGGGCAAGTCAACCCGCAGGGCAATCTGGCGGTCGCGCAGTTGCGGGCTGATGGTGAGAACAGCCTCATCAACAATGCTGCCCAGGTCTACCGTTTCGGGCTTCAACTCCAGTTTGCCGCTGTCAAAGGAGACTACATGGAACAGGTCGTCCAGCAAAATCTCAATGCGCTCGGTGGATGCTTTGATGCGTTCCAGAAACTTGCGCTGCAACGCGCCCAAAATTCCGACCGATTCGCCGAGCAAAAGGTCGGTGTATCCGATGATAGAGGACATCGGCTGGCGGAGTTCCTGGGCAATGGAGGTAAACACTTCGATTTGGTGGTCTGAAAGGCTGGCGGCTTCGTCCGATTCCTGCCGCAATGTGAGCAGTTTCTTGTCGGCCTCGGAGAGTTTGAATTTGAGACGGGCAAGTTCCTCGAGCGTGAGACGCAGTTCTTCTTCCAGATGTTCCGTTTCTGTTGATGTTTCCCGGTCATCCTGCGCTGCGGCCAGGGTTTCCAGGGCTTCTTCCAGCCGCTGGTTTTCAGCCTGCAAGCGGGCAATGCGCTCTTGGGCTTTCAACTGTGCCGCGGCCAGCACAGCCAGATTGGCATCGTGTTCTTTCAGTGTCTGCTCGCTGATTTCCTTCAGTTCGGCGCGCAGCCCGGCATTCTCGGCCTGGGTTTGTTCCAGCAGGGTCTCAAAGGCCTGGAGGTTTTGGCGGCTCTTGATGACTTGCTCTTGCAAGGAAGCCCATTGCTTGTTCCGCTGGAGAATGGGTGCCAGCCCGTCGGTGATGTCGGTCAGGAACTGCTGGTCTTCACGGCTCCAACTGCGATTGGAGTATGGCGAAAGCAGTACCAGCCCGACCATCGGTTTGCTTTCTCCGTCGGCGACAAAGGAGGCCAGCAGATGCCCGGCGCGCCCCAACTCCAGCCGCGTTCCCAGGATGAATAGGTCGCGCGATGTGCTGCTGGCAGGCAGGCGCAGCGGGCGGAGCCGTTCCATCGCCGAAAGGAGCAGCGGGATTTCGTTCTTCTCGAAAACCTGCCCGGCAATCGGCTTTTCGCGGATCAGGTCGTACCCGCACTGAACAGTCATCCGTCCATGCTTGTCGGGCGGCAAAATCGCCAGGCAGACATCGGCCAGCATTGCCTCGGAGATGGTACGGGTCATGGTCTCGCAAACTTCGGGGATGGATTTCTGCACTCCGATAGAGAGAATCGAACGGAAAACCTGGGGGCTGACTCCGTACCGCTGGCGGTCATGCACCAGAGGCTGCTCCTGCGCCTTTTCGGGGAGCGGCGTATCCGGAGCCGGGGCAGGTGCCTGGAACCGGTAGGGGAGTGCCAGCAACAGGGGATAAGCCGCCATCTGCGCCAGGCGGACGCTGCCGGCGAAATCGCTCCCTGCCTGCGGGAATGCCAACTGGTAAAAATGCCCGGCGGCGAGAATCCCCATCGTGGAAAGTCCCACTCCCCAGGCGTTTGGGCGGCGCGCTAAAAGCAGGATGACGCCCAGAATCAGCAGCGCCAGCGCATAAATTTCCCAGGCCTCATCCAGCCAGGTTTCGTTGAAGCCAACTGCGCCCCCGTTCTCCAGCCACCAGATCAGGCTGAAGGCCGCGCCTGCCAGGGTCAGCAGGGCGAGCAGGGCCGAGGCTGCATCCGCGGCGCGCAGCGGTTCCGGGAACGCCCACAGCCAGAGGATGATAACCAGTCCCAGGGCGGTGATTGTGCGATCGAGTACAGGCAACAGACTGTGGGGGTCGGCGAAGGCTTCTCCGGCCAGCCCTGCTCCCGCGAACAGGGACAAGCGGGCGAACAGCAGCAATCCCAGGCCGATGACCATCCGGCGGCCTTGCGGAAACCCGCTGCTGCGCCACAGGTTCAGCGCAGATTGAAACGCTCCGGCGACCGCAAACGCCACCACCAGGTGGTACACCAGATTGCCGGGAAAACTGGTCAGCAGGGAAAATGTCGCGTTGAAAAACTCACCCATAACTATCACTTCCTTCCTGCCGATTATAGCATGGCCGGTCACAAGGCGCAGTAGTCGAGAAGTGTGATGCAGACATCAAACTTTGCCTGCACCCCCTCCTGCATCCGCGGTTGACAAAACCCCGAAACCGTGTAAAATACCGCCTGCATGCCGAAGTGGCGGAATAGGCAGACGCGCTACGTTCAGGGCGTAGTTCCCTTCACGGGAGTGTGGGTTCGACTCCCACCTTCGGCACAGCAAAAAACCCCCGGTTACCGGGGGTTTTTTGCGTGCAGCAGGAAGACCAGTTTGGACTGCAAAATAGTCGGGGAGCGGGGACTTGAACCCCGGGCCTCCGCGTCCCAAACGCGGCGCGCTTCCAACTGCGCCACTCCCCGAACGGGGTGAGTATAATGGAAACAGTGAATAACCGTCAAGCCTCTGTTTTTTGCCCGCACCTTTTTTTCTTGTGCCCTTTTTTGGCAAAATGCTCGTATTTCACGCAGTTTTTCGTGTACAATCGTAGCGTATCCTGAAGCGACTACCGTACCGACAACCAGAGAGTGCTTTGATGAATGATGCGGATAACCCCTACCCCGTCTTGTACCATTATCACCACCAGAACTATACGGAAGATTTGCCTTTTTGGCAGGCATTGGCGCGCTGGCAAGGGAATCCCGTCCTTGAACTGGGCTGCGGAACCGGCCGCGTGTTGATCCCCCTGGCGCAGGACGGGCGCACCGTTTACGGGCTGGACAATTCTCCAGCAATGCTGGACTTTCTGAAACAGCATATCCCGGAAAAACTCAAACCCAGAATTCACCTGCTGGAAGCGGATATGACCAATTTTCAGGTCGATGTTCGTTTTCGGCTGGTGCTTCTGCCCTGCAACACCTACAGCACATTTAGCGCCCAGGGGCGTGCTGCAATTTTGCAGCAGGCTTTTCAGCACCTTCAGCCCGGCGGTGTTTTCGCCGTCAGTATGCCGAACCCGAATTTGCTTCAGGCCCTGCAAACAACGGAGACCTCCGAAATTGAAGCGATTTTTAACCACCCGGAAACCGGTTATCCTGTGCAGGTCAGCAGTGGATGGGTTCGGGAAGATGGAATTGTCCGCATTAACTGGCATTACGATCACATCTACCCCACCGGAGAAATCAAACGGTTGACTGCGTCTATGTCCCATTACCTGGCGACGATCGAGGATTATGTCACCGAATTCATTGCGGCCGGCTTTACAATCCAGGCCACCTACCGCAATTTTGAAACCGGTACCTACAAACCTGATGCCAGTTATCTGATTATCATTGCGAAAAAGTGATGTGCAGGCACATCACACCTGCCCGCGGGTCGGCGGCTGATGCGGCTTTGCTTTGCGGCACCGCGCATTGCCCTGCACCGGCAAACGGGAATTCCCGCGGCAAGCAAAGAACAACCAGAAAAAAACTGCGAGCGGTTAGAGACTGTTATGCACTCTCTGTTGTGCAGGCAGCCGAAGCCTTGCCGTTTCCTTTTCATCAGGGAAAGGGAGCAAAAGTCCTGAAAATGCGTCTTGCCTTATCCTCGGCTTTTGCTCTGCCAGTCCACGCTTATCGAAGGATTTTTCATGCCCAAAACTGTTGACACGCTCTTCACTAATGCCGTTGTTCTCACCATGGACGCGGACTATCACATTTACGAGCCCGGCGCGGTTGCCGTGGCTGGAGATTCTATCGCCGCTGTCGGCCCGGCGGATGAAATCCGGGCCGCCTGCACCGCCAAAGAAACGGTGGACGTTCAGGGGCAGGTACTCATGCCCGGCCTGGTCAACGCCCACACCCACGTCCCGATGACCCTGCTGCGCGGCCTGGCCGATGATCTGCGCCTGGACGTCTGGCTGCTGGGTTACATGATGCCGGTTGAGCGCGAATTTGTCTCGCCGGAGTTCGTCTCCCTGGGCACCAAACTGGCCTGCATCGAACAGATTCGCTCCGGTGTAACCTGCTTTGCCGATATGTACTACTTCGAAGACGCAGTTGCGGAGGCTGCTGCCGAAGCCGGAATGCGTGCTGTTTGCTCGCAAACCATCCTGAAATTCCCCACACCGGATGCCGAAACCTACGAGGACGCGCTGGAAACCACCCGCGGGTTCGTCAGAAAATGGAAAGGGCATTCACTCATCGTCCCCTCGATTGCGCCGCACGCCCCTTACACCTGCACCGAAGAAATCCTGAAGGCCGCCGCTGCCCTGGCTGTGGAGTTTGACATTCCATTGCACACCCACCTTGCCGAAACCGCCCTGGAGGTTGAAAGTTCCAACCGTGAACACGGAATGACAGTGATCCCCTATGTCAGGCAGCAAGGCATCTTCGATGCAAAAGTACTTGCCGCGCACTGCGTCCATGTGGATGGCAGCGAAATTCGCACGCTGAGACAGGCTGGCGCAGGGGTGGCGCACAATCCATCCTCCAACCTGAAACTGGCCTCCGGATTTGCGCCGGTCGCCGAGATGGTTGAAATCGGGTTGAACGTAGGCATCGGCACCGACGGACCTGCCTCCAACAACGATCTGGATATGTTCGAGGAGATGCGGCTGGCCGCCTTTATTGCCAAAGGGGCCACCGGCGATCCGACCGTACTCCCCGCCCGAACCGTGCTGGCGATGGGAACCCGCATCGGGGCGCAGGCACTTCACCTGGGAGACATCACCGGGAGCCTCGAACCCGGCAAACGGGCGGATCTCGTGCTGGTGGATATTTCCCCGCTCCATAATGCCCCCCGTTTCCGCCGCGACCCGGATGGAATCTACGCCCAGTTGATTTACGCCGCCAAATCCAGCGACGTGACTGATGTGATGGTCAACGGCCGGTGGCTGATGCGCAACCGTCAATTGCTCACTCTGGACGAGTCCGACCTGTTGATACAGGTCGAAGATTATGCCCGCCGCATTGACGCCTTTTTGATTGAGCGTGAACAATCCGTACTCTCAAAGTTGATTGCCATTGAGGGCGCACAGCAGCAGGAAAGTTTCGAGGTACAGGCCAAACTGCGCATCGAAGACCCGCAGCAAGTTATCGCTGCCATTGAGGGCAACCCGGATGTTGAGGTCATTTACCACCGCCACTATCACGAGTTCGACACTTACTTCCAGTTCCGCGATCCCGGCCAGGGGCTGCTGCGTTACCGCGAGGACGAGTTCATCAACGAAAAGGGCGAGGTCTCCGATGTGCGCTACCGTTTGACCCATATCGGCGAGGCCAGCGAGCGCGATTTCCCCTCCGGTGCGCTGCTCTCCCGCAGCCGCTTCATCGCCCCCGCTACCCACAGTTTGCGCTTTTACCGCGAATACTTCCGTCCCGACGGCGAAACCGATGTGGAAAAAGACCGTCTGCGCTGGCGGGTGATCTTCCACGATACGACCTTTTACGTCAACCTGGACCACCTCGTTCAGCCCGATCTGGGCACCTTCCTGGAAATCAAGAGCCGTACCTGGAGTTTGCGCGACGCCGAGCACAAAGCCGAAATCATCAACGATCTGATTGCCGCCCTGGGCGAATCCCCCGATGAGATTGTGCGGGAAGATTACGTTAAACTGACGGGGTAGTGCCATCTGCAAGCCTCACAGGTCTCCCGGACCTGTGAGGCCTTAACGCGTTCCCATGAAAATCGCCATCCTTACCGACATTCACGCCAACTACCGCGCCCTGGAAGCCGTTCTCGACCATGTAGAACGCTGGAAGCCCGACCGGGTATTCGTCGCCGGTGACACGGTCAACCGCGGGCCGCGCTCAGCGGATTGCTTCTACCTCATTGAGGAGAAGCGCAAAACCGAGAACTGGCAGGTCATCCGCGGCAACCACGAAGATTACGTCATCATGGTCTCCCGCTCGGAGCGGTTTGACAACCCGCGGCTGCGCGAGATGTACCGCATCGGCTTCTACACTTACGAGCAACTTCGGGGTGCGGTTGACACCCTGCGGGCGATGCCGGAGCAACTCCGTTTTAACTTCAACGGCAGCGGGGAGGTGCGGATGCTCCATGCCTCGATGATCCACAACCGGGATGGCATCTACCCGGAAACCACCGATGCCGAACTGGAAAAGCAAATCGCGCCTGCGCCGCGGGTGTTCATCACCGGTCACACCCACCGCCCGCTTGTCCGCACCCTGAACGGGACTCTGGTGGTCAATGCCGGGTCGGTCGGGCTGCCTTTTGATGGGGACAATCGGGCGGGATATGCACAACTGACCTGTGCAAACGGGGAATGGCAGGCAAAAATCATCCGCCTGGAATATGACCTGGAGGCCGCCCTGCGCGATTTTGACGAAGCGGGGTTCATCGAAGGCGGCGGCTCGCTGGCAGAACTGGTCCGCCTGGAGTTGCGGACCGGGCTGAGCCAAATTTACCCCTGGATGGAACGCTACCGCGACGCGGTGCTGCACGGGGAAATCAGCGTGGAACAGGCTGTGAACGAGTTTTTGGAGCAGCCGGTGACACAGCCGTATTGGTAAGCCCCCACGAACACACAAACAAAAAAAGCCCTCCGAGGTTTCTGCAATCCCGGAGGGCTTTGGTTTTCCAGAGGGCATTACTCCACTCTGCCGGTGGCGATGGCTTTTTTGACCTCGCCAATTGCCTTTGTGACCTGAATCTCACGCGGGCAGGCGGTGGTGCAGTTGAAGATCGTGTGGCAGGGATAAACGCCGAACTGGTCGTTGAGAATTTGCAGGCGTTCGGCGGCGGCGCGGTCGCGGCTGTCGAAGATAAAGCGGTGTGCGTTGACAATCGCCGCCGGGCCGACGTATTGCTCGTTAGCCCAGAAGGACGGGCAGGATGTCGTGCAGGCACCGCACAGGATGCACTTGGTGGTATCGTCAAAGCGGGCGCGCTCCTCAGGGCTTTGCAGCCGCTCGCGGGCCGGAGGCGGTTCGTCGTTGACGAAGTAGGGCATCACCGATTTGTAGTGATCGAAGAACGGGTCCATATCCACGATCATATCCTTGAGAACGGGTAATCCCAGAATCGGCTCAACCGTGATTTTCTTTGTGCCCAGGTCTTGTATCAGGGTTTTGCAGGCCAGGCGGTTCATCCCGTTGATGCGCATCGCGCAGGAGCCGCAAACGCCGTGCGCACAGGAGCGGCGGAAGGAGAGCGTCCCATCCTGATAGCCCTTGACCTTTTCCAGCAGGTCGAGGACGCGGTCTGTCGGCTCGGCGTCTACCCTGAAGGTATCGTAATGCGGCTTTTTGTCGGTTTCCGGGTTATAGCGGAAGAGTTTTAAGGTTATCTGCTGCATCGTATCCTCCTAATAAACCCGTTTCTTCGGCTCGAATTTGGTGAAGACAACCGGTTTGTAATCCAGACGGACGCCGTCCTCGTCCAGCCAGGCGAGGGTGTGTTTCATCCAGTTTTCATCATCGCGCTCTGTGTAATCGTCACGGGCATGTGCGCCGCGGCTCTCTTTGCGGGCCAGTGCGGATGCCGTGGTCACTTCGGCAATATCCAGCAAGTTGGAGAGTTCCCAGGCGTTCAAAATATCCATGTTGAACTTCATGCCCCGGTCGTCCACGGAGATGTTCTTGAAGCGTTGCTTGAGTTCACGGATTTTCTCCAGGGCCTCGCTCATCCCCTCCTCCACGCGGAAGACGCCGACATGCTCGAACATGACTTCTTTCATCTCTCTGGCGATATCCGAAATGCGTTCGCTGCCGTTGGCGTTGCGCAAGGCTTCGAATTGTTCTGCCACGGCGGCAGCCGGATCTTTGGGGAGCGGGATATACCCCGCTGATTTGGCGTATTCTGCCGCTTTCAGGCCGGAATGTTTCCCGAAGACGACCAGATCGAGCAGGGAGTTGGTTCCCAGGCGGTTGGAGCCGTGTACCGAAATGCAGGCGTTTTCGCCCACCGCGAAGAAACCGGGCAGCGGGGTGTTCTGGCTGTCAATCACCACCTGCCCGTATTTGTTTGTAGGGATGCCGCCCATGCCGTAGTGCGCCGTCGGCTGAACGGGCATCGGCTCAACGACAGGGTTGATGCCCAGGTAAGTTTCGCAGAAATCAATGATGTCGGGCAGTTTGCCGAGGATCTCTTCGGCGGTGACGACATAGGGGCTGCCGTCCGGCCGGGTGCGGCCGTCAATGGCTGCGTATTTGTTGACGGTTTCCGGTGTGACATCCAGGTAGATGTAGCGTTTGCCGTTGATGCCGCGTCCCGCTTTCATCTCCAGGTACATGGCCCGGCTGACCACATCGCGGGATGCGAGTTCCTTGACATTGGGCGCGTACTCCTCCCGTGCCATGAAGCGTTCTCCCTCCCCGTTGATCAGCACGCCGCCCTCCCCGCGGACGCCCTCTGTGATCAGAATCCCCATTTTGTAGATGCCGGTCGGGTGGAACTGGAAAAACTCCATATCTTCCAGCGGGATGCCGTTCCGCAGGGCGATTGCCACCCCGTCGCCGGTGTAAGCGTAAGCGTTGGAGGTGATTTCCCAAACGCGCCCCCAGCCGCCGGTGGCGAAAATCACCGCTTTGGAATGGAAGATGTGCATCTCTCCGGTGGCGATTTCAAGCGCGACTACCCCGGCAATTCCTTCGTTCGTGCGGATCAAATCCAGCACCTGAAACTCGTCATAAAAGGCGACGTTGTTTTTGATGCTCTGCTGGTAAAGCGTTTGCAAAATCATGTGGCCGGTGCGGTCTGCAGCGTGGGCGGCCCGGCGCACCGGTTTGTGGGTGATGTTGTTGGTGTGGCCGCCAAAGGGACGCTGGGAGATTTTGCCCTCGGGCGTGCGATCAAAGGGCAGGCCCATGTGCTCCAGCTCGATGACCACATCGATGGCCTCGCGACACATGAATTCGATTTCAGGCTCGTCACCCATCCAGTCGGCGCCCTTGACGGTGTCGTAGGCGTGCCACTCCCAATGATCTTCTTCCAGATTGGCCAGCGCAGCGCCGATGCCGCCCTGGGCCGCGCCCGTGTGCGAACGGGTGGGATAAAGTTTAGAGATAACTGCTGTATCAACGCTTCTGCTGGCGTAGAGCGCGGCCATCAGGCCCGCGCCGCCGGCGCCAACAATCACAGCTTCGTGTTTATGATATTGCATCATTCTGACTCCTTATCCTGTAAAGCCGATGACGGTATAAGCGCCCATACCGATGACAATGAGGAAAACGACCAACAAAAGCGCTTTGAGAAAAGCATTCCAGCCCGGGCGCTTGATGTAATCATCGATGATCCAGCGCAGGCCATTGAAACCGTGCATTAGGGCGAAGACCAGCAAGGCGATGTCATAAGCCTTCCAGAACGGGCCCCAGGCGCCAGTCCAGCGGTCCACCACCACATTATAAGTGATGTTTTCGACCCGGATGAACACGTGCATGATTAGCAGGTGGATGACGGCGATGAGCAACAGCATCACGCCGCTGATGCGCATGAAGAACCAGGCCCAGGTCTCGAACCCTCCCTTGAATTTCTCCTTCGGCAAACCATATTCCTTGTTGACAATTTCCATGATTGACCTCCTAGCGCAGACCGAAGATGGGAGCCAGGGTGAACCAGGCGGCGATGAGAGACAGCGGAATCACAATCACCCAGACCAGCCACCACAGCATGCGCTGTACATGACTGCTGGGAGCCCAGAAGTCCATGATAATCACCCGTAAACCGTTGAAGGCATGATAAATTACGGAGAAGATCAAAAAGACTTCCAGCAACCGCATGACGGGGTTGGAGTACAGATGAAGCACTTCGCTGAAGGCTTCCTCTCCAAACATGACAATGAAATTGTCCACGATGTGCAGGGTCACGAACAAGGCGACGCCGATGCCGGTGACGCGATGCAATATGAAGGCGTAATGGCCCGGCCCTCCCTTATACGTGATGCCTTTCCAGAGTGAGGAAATTGCATTTCCCATACTAGACTCCTTTGGCGAGTTGGGATGAAAAAACAACGGTGAAGAAGATAAGATTGTGATAATACTTACGTGTTGTTCATTGTGCATCAGCCTACCGTTTTAGGTCAACTTTTAGGAGATAGACGGGGATGGCTGACGGTAAAGGATGGTTGTGTTTTGGAGTCTCAAGGATGACTAAATATCCGTTCCAGGTTCAGACGCCAAGCGCCATTCTATATGGTACTCAGTATAGCTGTTGGCGGGTCGCTTTCAAATGATTTTTATCATATTCACATATCCGCAATTGGCGATATTGTTCTTTCGGACATCAATGCGTTGGGCAGGATCGTGAAAAGAACTGACGGCAAAGTTGACCGGTCTGCGTCTGGCGTCAATTGTTATGCGAGATGGGGGGCGTTTCAAAATTAGGGCATCTGGCAATCCCCAACAGCAACCCCTCGTGATTGCAGCTTGATGAAATTCTTCCCGGCCCTCGCTTCCGCTCCCCGGTCCTTTATTGACAAAATCCAGCGATATCGGGTAAGATCACGTTGGTCGTGCTAGACGGGGAGCTAGCGGTGCCCTGCACCCGCAATCCGCTATAGCGGGGTCGAACTCCTCCCCGAGGCCCGGCGCGGTCGCTTGTGTGCACCACCAGTGTCACGGCGTGGATCTCGTGCGGCGTGAGCCTGTGAACCGGGTCAGGACCGGGAGGTAGCAGCCCTAAGCAGTTCCTCACGGGTGTCACGAGGACTTCTGCGTCGGACTGGTGGAACGCAGCGAGGACTGCTGCCGGGTCGACGGGAGGTGCACGGCCGTTTCGACAAATCTGGCCCGGAGGCTGATGAAGCTCCGGGCCTTTTTTGGGGATTTTGGCGAACGCGTTTGGGGTTAGGCTATAATCAGATCGATTATCCCCTTTTACACTCTTTTCTGGAAGGTATCATGGCCCACTTTGATTTTGATACGCCCGTCAATCGCCGTAACACCGATAGTGTCAAATGGCGTCAGCCCGATGACGTGCTGCCCATGTGGGTGGCCGATACAGATTTTTTTGCACCGCCAGCCGTCATCGCGTCGCTACGACAACGGATCGAGCACGGCGTCTTTGGCTATCATTACGAAAGCCCCACCCTGCGTCAGACCGTCATCGATTGGGTGGCGGATCGTTATCATTGGCAGATCGAACCTGATTGGATCATCTTTCCGCCAGATGTAGTGCGGGGCATGAACTGGGCGACCCAGGCAGTCGCCCAACCGGGCGATGCCGTCCTCCTGCAATCGCCCGTTTATGGGCCATTTTTCGATATCCCCCGCAATGGCGGATTCATCATGCAGGACGCGCCTCTGGTGCAAAATGAAGGCGGGCGATATGAGTTTGATATGGATGCGATGACAGCAGTTGTGACACCCAAAACCAGAGCCTATCTCCTGTGCAATCCCCAAAATCCCACAGGGCGGGTCTTCACCCGTGCGGAGCTGGAAATCCTGGCCGATTTCTGCATCGAACGGGACATCACGGTGCTGGCCGACGAAATCCACGCCGATTTGGTGTATAGCGAGTCGACGCACATCCCCATCGCGTCCCTGAATTCTGAAATCGCCCAGCGCACCATCACATTCATCGCACCCAGCAAAACCTTCAACATGGCCGGGCTCAAGGCGTCTGTTGGCATCATCCCTAATCCCGACCTGCGTGAGCGCATGAAAAAAGCCCAACGTGGCGTCATCCCCCCCATCAATCTGTTGGGCATGGTCGCCATGGAGGCGGCTTACAGCAAAGGCGGGTCCTGGTTGGACGCCCTGCTTGATTACCTGCAGGGCAACCGCGATTTCCTACTGGATTTCATCACCAATGGCGGTTTACCGGGCGTGCGCATGGCCCGTCCCGACGGCACCTTTTTAGCCTGGCTGGATTTCAGGGCTACGCCCTGGGCCGATGCTCCCGCAAAGCATATCCAGGAAGAAGCCAAGGTGGTGTTAAACGAAGGCGCCTGGTTTGGTGAAACGGGCAGTGGGTTCGCTCGTCTGAATTTCGGTTGTCCCCGCTCGACCCTGGTGGAGGGGCTAAATCGCATTCGTCAGGCGCTGATCCAGGCTGTGTAGCGATGCGCTATTGCTACTGAGAAAGCGTTAAGCAATCTTAACAAAACTTTAGCGCTATCTTCTGGCCACCTGACACACATTTCATGTTCATGCTTCCTACCGATTGAAATCAGGGCTGAGAGCCTGCGGCCGCCTGACGACCGGCGTCGACAGCGTCTTGGATGCCAGATGGTGACACAAATCGGACGAAAAAAGCGTCCCCGCAGGGGGACGAGCGGCGCAGGCCATTCTTTTCTACATCTTCTCCCCCCGCCCGTCTCGGAGCAGGGGAGGAAGCAAAGGCCCATAACCGAATTCATTCGACCCGTGATGGCAAATAAAGCCAATTTCAGTCGATCACGATTTGCCATGATGCGTAGAGCCGGATCCGTGATCCGGCGGTGATTCGAGCGTCAAACCCGCCGGATTCGCAATCCGACGGGACACATACTCTCGCAATCGTGATCTACTGAATTTGTGTCAGGTAACTAGTACTCAGTCAAATGTAGTTTGATGGAAATCCTCTTGTGGCCGTGGCCTTTACCAACGAGTAAACTCAGACTCTCCAGGCGCTTTGCGCCAGCGGTCGACCTCCGTCGACCGTCTCTGGTTGGTGAAGGGACGGCGTAGGCCGTCCGTTGGCCAGAGGTCTATAGAGACCGACTTCAGTCGGCCTGTCGGGCCGGCCGTCGTCTTCTTCTCTCAAAGCAGACTTGATTTAGCACTAGTTACCTGAACAAATTAGCTTTGACCGCCGTCATTGGCCGAATGAATTCGGTTCTTGGGGCGCAGCCCCCTCCTTTGCTTCCTCCCCCGCTATGAGACGGGCGGGGGAGAAGATGTAGAAAGGAATTGCCTGTGCCGCCCGTCCCCTTGCGGGGAGGGTTCCCAGTCGCGATTTTGCAATCTAATTTTTGAAAGAAGGGGTGTCAGCGCAGGCTGACAGGCGGCCGGAGGCCCTCAGCCCTGATTTCAATCGGTGGGCAACTGGGCATGAAATTTGTGTCAGGTTGCTAGATCTTTAATCATCAATCCATTTTTATAAGACATCAGATGGTGGATAATCTGGCATTTCCTCCGACGTTTTCAACTTCAGCTCAACGCCGCTGGCTTGATGTTTCAGGATTTTCTTGATGAGTTCGACCACAAAAGCGCCCGCTTCCAGGGGGTTCAGGCCACCGTTGTTAGTGATCATGCAGATGACATCGCGCTGGGCATCGGTTTTGCCGGGACCGGGTCGCCACCCCATGTAAGCGCTCAATGCGTCTGCTACGCCCAGACCTGGACGCTCGCCAATGAGAATGACCACCACGTCTGCGCCGATGACGGTGTTGACGTCGTTGATGACGCCGACCCGGGCGAATTTGATGAAGAAGGGGGTGCCCATGCTGATGTTGGAGGATTCGAGCCCCTGTTTGATGACAGGGAAGATCTGAGGCAGATTGTTGTTAATGGCGGCGGCGCTAAGACCGTCTCCCACCACGATCTGCACCTGAGGGTTTTTGACGCATTTCTGCTCGATGAGCATCTTGGATTCTGGCGTGAGTTTGCGGCCCAGGTCGGGGCGCAGTAAGTATTCCGCTTTGTCCTTGACCTGTGTCTGTACGGTAAAGAGGCCAAACTGATCCAAAATTTCTTGCTTGACTTCACCATAAATGGCGTCTTGAGTGACGCCATGATCGGCCTGGAAGAGCAGCCACGATTGGGTGCGCGGCCGGGGGCCTGCGCGTCCCGAGCCAATACGCGCAGGTGTGGTGGATTTGAGGTTGCGTAACCCTTCCATATCCATGGGGTTCTGCACCCCGATTGCGTTCCTTACCTCGGGCGTGGTGGGGTCGGGCAGGTCGATGATTAATGATTGTGTCTTGCTGGCGTCTTTGCTTATCTTAGAGGGGATTGCAGAGACGGCTGGCGCAGCGGACGTTGGTTGTGACGCGCTCTTCTTCAGCTCCGCCAAAACAGCTTGAACAATGGCTTCTATCTGGTGTTGTTCCATGTTTGCCTCCCTATTTCTGCAAGAAGAAAGACGCGTCGCCAGCTTTTTCGGTAAGTCGGCCATCCTTCATCAAGCCCAGGTCTTCCAACCACGCTTCGAATTCGGGCAGAGGTCGCAACCCCAGCAATTGACGCAAGCTGGCAGCGTCATGGAAGCTGGTGCATTGATAGCTGAGCATGACATCATCGCCCAGGGGCACGCCCATGAAGTAGTTGCATCCAGCCGTGGTCAACAAGACGGCTAGATTTTCTATGTCGTTTTGGGTGGCGCGGGCATGGTTGGTGTAACAGGCGTCTACGCCCATGGGAATGCCGTAGAGTTTGCCCATGAAGTGATCTTCCAGCCCGGCGCGGGTGATCTGCACCGAGTCGTAGAGATATTCTGGGCCGATGAAGCCTACTACTGTGTTCACCTGGAAGGGATGATAGCGCTTGGCCAGGCCATAGCAGCGGGCTTCCATCACCAGTTGGTCGGCCCCGTGGTGTGCATCTGCCGAAAGTTCGGAGCCCTGGCCGGTTTCAAAGTACATGTAGTTTGGGCCCGCGGTCCAGGCGTATTTCTTGGCCATCTCGTAAGCTTCGTCCAGCATGCCCACATCCACGCCGAAGGATTCATTGCCCTTCTGCGATCCGGCCAGGCTCTGGAAAACCATGCCCACGGGTGAGCCCCGCTTCATGGCTTCCATCTGCGTGGTCACATGGGCCAGCAGGCAGTTTTGCGTGGGAATTTCCCATTTTTGAATGACGTCGTAAGTCATGTCCAGCAGGCGCATGACGCTGCCCAATGAGTCATCCACAGGGTTGATGCCGATGACGCTATCGCCCGAGCCATAACTCAGACCTTCGTAGATGGTGGCGCGTATGCCTTCTACTGAATCTGTGGGATGGTTGGGTTGGTTGCGCGAAGCCAGGGTGCCAGGAAGCCCGATGGTGTTGGCGCAATGGGCGGTCACCCGCACCTTGCTGGCGCCGTAGATGAGGTCCATGTTGGACATGAGTTTGGTTACGGCCGCGACCATCTCGGCCGTGAGGCCATTGCTCACGCGGCGGATCATTTCAGGTGTGGTGGTGTCGCTCAAAATCCACTCCCGAAGTTCACCTACCGTCCAATTCTTGATCTCATTGTAGATTGTCAGATTGACCTGATCGATGATGACCCGGGTTACCTCATCATCTTCGTAGGGGACAGCTGGATTTTCATATAACGCCCACAATGGCAGCTCTGCCAATACGAATTTGGCGGCCACGCGTTCGGTGACGCTGGCGGCGGCTATGCCAGCTTGTCTGTCCCCCGACTTTTCCTCATTAGCTTTGGCCAGCAGTTCTTTGATGCTGCCGAACTCAAAGGTTTTTCCGAAGAGTTTGGTTCGTAATAGCATAGGCCCCTCGCTGAAGGGGTGGAGAGGGTGATGAAAATGTTTGGGGATTCGTGCTCTACCTATGAGATTTTAGCCTGCATGGCTAACAAAGATCTCACGCAAGATTGCAAAGTTCGCCAAGAAGGATTTTGTACCCAGTGTACGACTTTTTGGCGCATCAACAGGCTTAGCAGACATCTTCCACTTGATAAGCCGACGAACATGGACGAAAAGTGACCCAAATGGACGAATTCTGCATCTTTCTTCGTCTGTTTGTAACTACTAACGTACCCGACTTCAATCACCACAAAGGCGCAAAGACACTAAGAACACCAAGAATTTCAAAGCTTTTTCTTTTCTTCGTGACTTTGTGGCTTCGTGTCTTCGTGGTTTCTAGCCGGGCCACCTTAGTAGTAACGTCTGTTTTCTTCCTGTCGTTCCTTTCTTCGGTTTGTGGGGTGGCAGATTAAAGCATCAACGCCTGTTTTTAGAGCCGTAAAGCCGCATATCAGGTTAGGTTTCTCTTCTCTTTGCGGTTTGGCGTCTTTGCATGAGAT
This sequence comes from uncultured Caldilineales bacterium, assembly GCA_964650295.1. Lineage (GTDB taxonomy): Bacteria > Chloroflexota > Anaerolineae > J102 > J102 > M2005. The sequence continues at coordinate 27,516 of CAZYSY010000115.1, forward strand.
GTGCGCCAGGTTTTTTGGCTTGTCTGGGCTGGGAGATGTTTTCATTCATAGAAGATAAGCGTTTTCACCGAAAGTGGCACAACCCGACCATCTAACATAGGTTCGCCAATGTCGATGAAATCGCCTTCGCCCAAGCCTACCTGATCGATGACAACCAGAGGGGCGTCGGGACGCATGGCCTTGATGGTTTGTCCTAAAGCCTGGGCGTAGTCCCGTTCGACGATGAGCGTCAGTGGGCGCGTGGGGCTTAGTTGCCTGGCGGCGTATTGCACCACGCCCTGAGCCAGGATTTGCAAGGTCTCGAAGTCCATCTGTTCTGGAATATCCAGAGCCAGGGCAATAGCTTGCTGGTCTGGTTCTACATCCCAACGCTGCATTGCATAGTGGATAGCGTCGGCAATGGCTTCGGGCGTCAGGTTAGTGTGGGATATCTGAGGACGGATGACTGGTAGGTTGCGCAATGGCAACACAACCCTTTCCGCCCAGATAGTGCTACCACTGAGGGTGACAGTCTGGCTGGCAGCGCCCAGTACGGTGGCTCGTAAGGTTTGTTTGGGGCGTTGCACATTCAGCGCTTGCAGACGACGATTCTGGCGCAACGATTGCGCCAGTAGCGGCCCTACGTCTTCGTGGATGGTCACGTCTGCCAACGAGCTAATCTCGATAGGGTTGTAAAAGTAATGCGCTACGCCGCCAGAAAGAAAGACAACGCGTGTGTTTTCAGCTTCGCGCAAAGGGGGCGTTAGTTGTAACTTGCGACCCAGATCGCTGACCTGACCGGTGGTCAAATCGACGATGAGATCAGCCATGGCATTGCAAAAACGACGCAAGGTGGGTAAATCGGCTCGGCCACCTGCTCTCAATGGCAGATTCAGAGCTTCGACGATGGTGCGCCCTGGGGGAGGGATGTGGCGGATGACGCCCGTTGTGCGTTCGATCTCGATTTGTCGTCCTCCCACAGCCATGGCGGAGGAGCTGATATGCTGGCCAATACGAAAAATGGCGGCATTGGCGGTGCCGCCGCCCACGTCTACATTGACAACTTGCGTGTAGCGTTCAGCAGAGTAAGCGGCTGCACCAGAGCCGCGGGCTGCAATTTGGGCCTCTACATTTGGGCCAGCCACCGTAACGACGAAATCTCCCGCCAGGTCTGAAAGCGCCTGAAGGATCGCGTCCGCATTGCGGGCTCGTGCTGTCTCGCCAGTGATGATGACCGCGCCTGTTTCGATCTGAGCAGGGTTGACGCCCGCCCTCCGGTATTCTTTACGCACCAATTCCGCCAGCGCTTTTACATCTACTTCTTGCTGCGAAAGCAATGGTGTGAAGTAGATTGGGCTCTGGTAGATGACGGCGCGGGATTGGATGCGGATGCGTGGAGCCTGCCCGGCGCGGGCGGTATCCTGAATGCTAAGATGAGAAAAAACGATCTGCGTCGTCGTGGTGCCGACATCGATGCCGACGCTGATCATCTCGCGAGGAGAGGCGTTCACTGTGTAATGGCAATGTGGTCAACGGTCGAACGTTGGGGGTTTGTCAACGACAAACAGCCAGGCGTGAACAGAGAGCCGGGGCTATGGGTGAATGCCCACCGAAAGCAATAAAAACAGCTTTTGCGTTGGCTGGCGGTCTTAGTCCCAGCTATTTTTGCGGAGTCGCAAATTACTCTCCCGACTGCGGCAAGATGCCTTCTACATCGCTATGGGGGCGAGGGATGACGTGGACGCTGACCAATTCACCCACGCGCTGGGCTGCGGCTGCGCCTGCGTCGGTGGCGGCCTTGACCGCGCCCACATCGCCGCGCACCATGACGGTCACATAACCAGCGCCGATGTATTCCTTGCCAATAAGGGTGACGTTGGCGGCTTTAACCATGGCGTCGGCGGCTTCGATTGCGCCAACCAAACCTTTGGTTTCGACCATGCCAAGGGCGATCATTTGGATAGGTGTCATTTTGTTCACTCCTTTTAGAATGTAAAGATCGGACTGCTTTGTCCGCGAGTTGCACAAAGATGAATGTATTTTACAGCCTTTTGCTTAACTTTGCACAATTCCCTCCTTCGGCTCGATGTTGCGTGCGTCGAAGGAGGGATGTGGATTGAAGGCGGCAAATACAGCGATTTGCGTTCAGGCGTTATCCACCTGCAAGTTCCCGTTCCGCTTCTTCGATGAGTGCAAACTCTTCTTCGGGAGCTTCGGCCACCAGCTGATGACGGCCATAAACCCAGAAGTAGATGATACCCAAAATGTAGAAGACAGCCACGCCATACACTCCGGGGCGATAATCTGGGTTGGCCAGGGTCGAAATTGCGGCCAGTGTAGCCAGAACAAGAGATATCCAGGCGAAAAGGGTGCCGCCCGGGCTGACATAAGGCCGGTTTACATTTTCGCGGCGCTTGAAGATGATGTAGCTGATCATCATCAGCACATAAGAGATAACGGCTCCGAACACTGCCATGTTCAATAATGCTGCGCCCAGAATGCCAGATCCCCACTTATCGAGGATGAAGGCAATGATGAGGCCGAAGATGGCCCCGCCAATAAGCGCCACATAAGGCGTATGCCGGTTCTTTAAGGTCAACGACCAGAAACGAGGGAAGTAACCGGCCCGGGAAAGCGCAAAGATCTGACGGCCGTAAGCGTAAATGATGGAGTGGAAGCTGGCGATGAGACCCGTCAAACCGATAAGCGTCAGTATTACGGAGGCTGCGCCAATGCCGAACACCGCCTGGAATCCTTCAGCCAAAGGTGCATCCGACTGGCCAATGGCTGCAGCGCCACCACCTACGCCAGAGTTGAAGATGAGGGTGAGGAAGGAGAGCAACACCAATGCACCGATGCCCAACAGCATGGCCTTGGGCATGTCGCGCCCCACATCTTCCGCCTCCTCGGCAGCCAGTGGCAGTTCTTCGATGGCCAGGTAGAACCAGATGGCAAATGGGAGCGCGGCAAAGACTCCAAACCAGCCAAATGGCAACCCTTTGGCTGAATGTCCTGCCGAAGGTTCGATGTTGAACAACAAATCCCAATGCCATGCGCCTGAAAGAGGAGCAGCAATGTAGAAGATGAAGAGCACCAGGGTGGCGAGAATGGTGACAACCAAAGAGACTTTCAATGTCAGCTCCACCCCCCAGATGTTGATGCCCACAAATATGGCGTAAGCCAATATCCACCAGGTCCAGAGGGGCACTGTGGGCCAAACGGAATGGAGATAGCCGCCAATGCCCACAACGATGACTGCCGGAGTAATAACATATTCGATGACCACAGCCAGTCCGGTGAGATAGCCACCCCACGGCCCCATGGTCTGACGAGCGAAGGAGTAAGGGCCGCCAGCGTGAGGTAGAGCAGTCGAAAGTTCGGCCAGGCTGTACATCATGGTGATATACATGATTGCCATGGCCACGGTGGCGATGGCCAACCCCCAAAAGCCCCCGGCCGAAAGCCCAAAGTTCCAACCAAAGTAATCTCCCGAAATCACCGCGCCAACCCCCAGGCCCCAAAGCAACACCCATCCCGCTTTCTTCTGCAGCGAGCGTTTTTCTAAATACTCTTCTCCCACGCGTTCATACTCGACACTGCCAACCTCGACTTTTTTGGGTTCCTGAGACATGAGTTCCTCCTGTTGAGATTAAGGATTGGGAAAAAGGAAATGAACGCAAGATGAGGTCCGTTTTACTTTTTCCATTCCCCCCGGCCACCATACGTGCAAAATCGCCGGGGTGATGGATTCGTCCCCTGGACGATTTGACGTTTTCCTGATAGCAGCCTCCTAAGAAGTTTTGTAGAACGGAATGATGGACAACTGGGATGGATTGTTCAGGAGGGAAAACGTGAATATTGTTTGCGAGGATGGATAAGCATTGATTGAAAGGTGCACATTGTGTGCACATTATTTGGGCGCATTGCTTATCGTGCACAGTATTGCTTTGTATGGATGATTACTTTAATCGATGGGAGTTTGATTGTCAAATTTTTTTGAGAGGGGTAAAGCTGTGTTTATTAATCGAAAAGTACGTGATCCAGAGCGGTGGAAATGGTCGTCAAAACGAAAGCGCATTGGTGGCGCACCAATTAAAGAGATTGTGTCCGTGCCTTGTTGGGCGTAAGAGCGAATGCCTTTTTCTAAAATCAACTTTAAAAGATTACGATACTGAGTATCTGGGGTTTTAACTTTTTTCTTCATAAGACTAATTTAACATAAATTACTCTGGGAGTAAATCTAGTTACCTGACACAAATTAGCTTTGACCGCCGTCATTGGCCGAATGAATTCGGTTCTTGGGGCGCAGCCCCCTCCTTTGCTTCCTCCCCCGCTCCGGGACGGGCGAGGGAGGAAATTCGGAAAGGGATTTGCCTGCGCCGCCCGTCCCCCTGCGGGGACGGTTCCCAGTCGCGAGTTTGCAATCTAATTTTTGACAGAAGGGCTGTCAGCGCAGGCTGACAGGCGGCTGGAGGCCCTCAGCCCTGATTTCAATCGGTGGGCAACTGGGCATGAAATTTGTGTCAGGTTGCTAGATTACTGAATACTGATTACTTCACCTGTGGACGGCTAACTAAGCAAGTATCGTCTACATCGTCCCTGACTCGGACGACCGCTTACCAAAAGGAGTCATAACCCAATGGGTATCAAAGTCTACAAGCCGACCTCTCCTGGCCGGCGCGGGATGAGCGGATACACCTTCGAGGAGATTAGCCGCTCTAAGCCCGAAAAATCACTGCTGCGTCCCATGAAAAAAAAGGCCGGGCGCAACAACCTGGGTCGCCTGACAGTGCGGCATCGAGGTGGCGGCCACAAACGACGCTATCGCCTCATCGATTTCAAGCGAGATAAGCACGGCATCCCCGCCCGCGTGGCTTCCATCGAATATGATCCCAATCGCAGCGCACGCATCGCTTTATTGGTGTACGCCGACGGCGAAAAACGCTATATCCTGGCCCCGCTTGGCATTCAGGTTGGCGATGTGATCATGTCGGGGCCCGATGCAGAAATTCGCCCGGGAAATGCACTGCCCCTGGTGAATATGCCTTTGGGCACCCTGGTTCATAATGTGGAGCTGCAGCCGGGCAAAGGTGGTCAGCTTGTCCGCTCCGCCGGCGCTTACGCTCAATTGATGGCCAAAGAGGGCCGCTACGCCACCCTGCGTCTGCCTAGCGGCGAGGTTCGCAAAGTTTTGCTCAATTGCATGGCCACGGTTGGTCAGGTGGGCAACACCGAGCATCAGAACATCAAAATTGGCAAAGCAGGTCGTAAGCGTTGGATGGGTCGTCGCCCTGAAGTGCGCGGCTCCGCCATGGATCCAGCTTCACACCCCCACGGCGGCGGCGAAGGCCGTTCTCCGGTGGGTTTGCCTGGCCCCAAAACCCCATGGGGCAAACCTGCTTTGGGGTATCGTACTCGTCGCAACAAACGCACCAACCAGTATATTGTCCGGCGTCGTGGCAAAAAGCGTCGTTAGGAGGAGTTGAAATATGTCCCGGTCTCTGAAAAAAGGTCCATACGTCAATACGAAATTGCTTCGCAAAATCGAAGAGATGAACCGCAAAGGCGAAAAACGGGTGATTCGCACCTGGTCGAGAGCATCCACCATCTTTCCGCAGATGGTGGGGCATACCATCGCCGTGCATAATGGTCGTCGCCATGTGCCCATTTACATCACCGAAAATATGGTGGGGCACAAGCTGGGCGAGTTCGCCCCCACGCGGTTCTATCGTGGTCACATCGTCAAGGAAAAGAAAAGCAAGGCTCGCCGTTAGCAGCAAGTGCACCGTGGGCAGCCAGCGGGCATCTAAAATGCACCATGGCCGCCCGCAGTTGAGCATGTCGAGGTACTGATTATGTCTTATCTAGTTCAATCAAAACGAAAATATGTTGGCATTTCTGCGCAGAAGGTGCGGCTGGTGGCGAATGTAATTCGCGGCATGCAGGCGCTGGACGCCATGGATGTGTTGGCGCACATGCCTCAGGCTGCTGCGAAAGAAGTCCGCAAGACGCTTCAATCGGCGATTGCCAATGCAGAGGAAAATGAGAGTATGGCTCCAGAAGATCTGTGGATCGCTGAGATCTACGTGGATGAAGGGCCATCCACCAATCGTTATCGTCCCGGCGCTCGCGGTCGCGTGAAACCGATCATCCGCCGATCCTCCCATATCACCGTCAAGCTCGAAGAGCGATAAGCACAGGAGGCGTATTTTGGGTCGCAAAGTTCACCCCACCGGGTTTCGGCTCGGTATCACGAAAAAACATCAATCGCGCTGGTACGCTGAGGGGAAAGACTATACCCGTCAGATTGCCGAAGATCGCGTGATTCGCGAAGAAATTCAAAAGCGTCTGTCTCATGCAGGCGTTTCCAAGATCGAAATCGAACGTGCGCCCAAGTTGGTGCACCTGACCATCCATGCCGCCAAGCCTGGCGTCGTCATCGGGCGCAAAGGCGTCACCGTGACCGAATTGCGCAAAGACCTGGGCGAGCTCACCGGTAAGCGGGTGAAGATCGATGTAGAAGAGATCAAAAAGCCCGAGTTGGACGCCAAACTGGTGGCCGACAACATCGCCGAGCAGCTGGCCCGTCGTGTGGCCCACAAACGAGCCATGCGGCGCGCGGCCGAACGCACCATGAAAGCGGGCGCCAAAGGAATCATGATTCGTCTGGGCGGGCGTCTGGGCGGTTCAGAAATGGCCCGCATCGACGATATCCGTATGGGGCGCATTCCCCGCCACACCTTGCGCGCCGATATTGACTATGTTGACACCATCGCCCGCACCACCTATGGCGTCATCGGCATCAAAGTGTGGATCTACAAGGGCGAGATTCTGCCCGGCGAACCCATGACGGTCTAACGAGAGGTAAGCAATCATGTTAATGCCCAAACGAATGAAGTACCGAAAAGTGCATCGTGGACGGATGCGTGGTAAAGCCTGGCGCGGCAGCACCATAGCCTTTGGCGAATATGCGTTGCAGGCCACTGAGCCCGCCTGGATCACCAGCCGTCAGATCGAAGCTGCACGTCGCGCCATCGTGCGTTACATTCGCCGTGGCGGCAAACTGTGGATTCGCATCTTCCCCGACAAGCCCGTAACCAAACGCGCAGCCGAGACCCGCATGGGCTCTGGTAAGGGCGCCGTGGACCATTATGTGGCGGTGGTCAAGCCGGGCCGCATCCTCTTTGAACTGGCTGGCGTGCCCGAAGAAACCGCACGCGAAGCCATGCGTCTGGCAGCACACAAATTGCCCATTGCCACCCAGTTCGTCAGCCGTGGAGAGGAGGGACACTAAATGAACGCCACAGAATTGCGCGGCCTCACCGATGGTGAGCTCCAGGCAAAGCTGGATGAAGCATACGAAGAATTGATGAACCTGCGTTTCAATTTGTCCATTGGTCAGCAGAAAAACACCAATCGAATGAAGGAAGTGAAGCGCGATATTGCTCGCATCAAAACCATTCAGCGCGAGCGCCAGTTAGCTGCGGAGATGAAGTAACATGGCCCGAGAAATGAAGAAGGTGCTGACCGGCACCGTAATCAGCAACAAAATGGATAAAACCGTGGTCGTGCGCGTGGCCCGCACTTACCGCCATCCTCTTTATGGCAAGGTGGTCAAGGTGCATAAGAAATATCACGCCCACGACGAGAACAACAATTGTCAGGAAGGCGATGAGGTGCGCATCCTCGAAACCCGTCCCATGAGCAAGACCAAGCGTTGGGTCGTCATCGAGAATCTGACCCAGGCTGCGTCTGAGAACGCGTGAGCAAGGAGAAGAAGCCATGATTCAGCAAGAATCCCGACTGAAGATCGCCGACAATACTGGCGCTAAAGAGATCCTGTGCATCCGGGTGCTGGGCGGCTCTAATCGTCGTTATGCGTCGGTGGGGGATGTCATTGTCGCCACCGTCAAGCAGGCTGCTCCGGGCGGTTCGGTTAAGAAAGGCGATGTGGTGAAAGCCGTTGTCGTGCGCACAGCCAAAGAGGTTGGACGTAAAGATGGCAGCTATATTCGTTTCGACGATAACGCCGCCGTCATCATCGACGAGAACAAAAATCCCAAAGGCACCCGCATCTTTGGGCCTGTGGCCCGCGAACTGCGCGAGAAGCGCTTCATGAAGATCGTCAGCCTGGCGCCAGAGGTATTGTAGGAAGGTATTGCAAGATGAAAAAGTCGAAAAAACAGCCCAAACTTAAAATCAAAAAGGGCGACCTGGTCGAAGTGATCGCTGGCAACAACAAAGGCGAGCGCGGCGAGGTCAAATCCATCATCCGCAAAAAAGATAAATTTGGCAATTATGACCCCAATCGGGTGTACGTCATCGTTGGCGGCGTTAACATGATCAAAAAACACCAGCGTCGCACCGGTGATGTACGCACACAGGTCGGCATCATCGAGCGCGAAGGCCCCATTCATATTTCCAATGTGATGTTGGTGGCGCCCAACGCGGACAGCCCCACCCGGGTGCAGAGGCGCGTAGAAGGCAGCGAAAGAGTGCGTTACAGCGCCCGATTCGACGAGGTTATCGACTAACGGAGAGAAAATATGGTTCCCCGGATGAAAGAACGTTACGAAAAAGAAGTCGTTCCTGCTATGATGGAGCGCTTCGAATACAAAAATGTAATGCAAGTGCCGCGTTTGCTGCGCATTTCGGTCAACATTGGCTTGGGTGAGGCGCTGCAGAACGCCAAGGCCATCGAATACGCCAGTAACGATCTGGCGACCATCACCGGCCAGAAGCCTGTGGTTCGGCGGGCGCGTAAGTCCATCGCCACCTTCAAGTTGCGTGAGGGCAACCCCATTGGGGTTAGCGTCTCGTTGCGTGGTCGTCGTATGTGGAATTTTCTGGATCGGCTGATCAACGTGGCGCTGCCGAGACAGCGCGACTTCCAGGGCGTATCGCCCGATGCCTTTGATGGGCACGGCAACTACAGCCTGGGCCTACAAGAGCAACTGGCCTTCCCTGAGATCGACTACGACAGCATTGACAAACTCCGTGGCATGGGCGTTACCATCGTCACCACGGCTAAAACCGATGAAGAAGGCCGGGAACTGCTTCGGCTGCTCGGTATGCCTTTCAAACGCAAATAACAGGAGTAATTGCATGGCTAAAAAGTGCATGACCTACCGCGAACAGCGCCGCAAGTACAAGGTGCAAGTCCGCAATCGTTGCAAGATATGCGGTCGTCCTCGTGGCTATATGCGCCGGTTTGATATGTGTCGCATTTGCTTCCGGCACGAAGCGTTGCGCGGGAATCTTCCCGGTGTGGTCAAATCCAGTTGGTAGCATTCAATGACTAAGGATTGATGATTGTAACGGTTCACGTTCTCTGATTTATCACGCAGGACACGAAGGCGCAACGGCGCGAAGATAAGGAAAGTCTTCGTCTCTTCGTCACCTTCGAGCCTTCGTGGCAAAGGATTGACGGTCACTACCTGAACAGTTACGATCCATTAATCTTCAACAAAGAGGAGTAGAATTCCCATGATGACCGATCCCATTGCGGATATGCTGACCCGCATCCGCAACGCTGGCATGGCTCAGCACAAAACAGTCTCCATGCCCAGTTCCAAGATGAAAGTGGAGATCGCTCGTATCCTGAAATCTGAGGGCTTCATCCGCGGTTACGACTTGCAGGATACCGACAAGCCCCAGCCCACGCTGCGCCTGCATCTCAAGTATGATGAGAATGGCAATCCGGTCATCGCCGGGCTGCAGCGTGTGAGCAAGCCCGGCCGCCGCATCTACTACGGACGTAAAGACATCCCCTGGGTGAACAGCGGTCTGGGCGTCGCCATCGTCTCCACTTCTCAGGGTATGATGACTGGTCGCGACGCGCGCCGTGCTGGCGTGGGCGGCGAAGTGATCTGCTATGTGTGGTAAATTGTAAACCAGATTGAGAACGCAGCAGTTTGACAGGTATGCGGTGGCCCGGCCGCCGAGAGGCACTGTCTCTGCGATATAGCAAGCATCCCCCCGCATCTGCGGGCAGGAGGAAGTACATGTCCCGTATCGGAAAAAAGCCGATTGAAATCCCCGCAAAAGTGACTGTCGAAATCGGCAAGAACAACACGGTCACAGTCAAAGGGCCCAAGGGCGAGTTGACTCGCACCTTCTCCCCCGACATGACCATCGAAATGAAAGATGGCCAACTGGTGGTGACCCGTCCCACCGATCTGCGTCATCATCGCGCCCTGCATGGCCTGACCCGGGCGCTGCTGGCCAATATGGTCACCGGCGTCAGCCAGGGCTATGTGAAAGAATTGGAAATGGTCGGCGTTGGCTACCGCGCCGTGATGAAAGGCAATGCGCTGGATCTGAGCCTGGGCTTTTCGCATCCGGTGGTCATCGAGCCGCCCGAAGGCATCACCTTCGAGGTTGAAAAAGGCGGTCGCGCCTTCCGCGTGATGGGCATCGACAAGGAGCTGGTGGGTGAGACTGCCGCCAAGATCCGACGTCTGCGCCCGCCCGAGCCATACAAGGGCAAGGGCATCCGATATCGCGGTGAGACCGTTCGCACGAAGGCCGGCAAGGCTGGCAAGCGCTAAGACCCCTCGCGGTGCGACGCATCCGGGACGAAACGGGTGTGGCTGATTCCCACGCCGACATCTCGCCCGATGCTGAAAGCAGTGAAAGTGTATCGCACCCCATCACGAAGCAAAGAGGAACGCAGATATGAAAACCCATCCCCGTCGTATCGCTCGCATTCGTCGTCATCGACGCGTGCGCAGACGCATCTCCGGCGACGCCCAGCGGCCCCGGCTGGCCGTTTATCGCAGCCTGAAGCATATCTACGCTCAGGTCATCGATGACGAGGCTGAACCCAGTGGGCGCACTTTGGTGGCCGCCTCCTCGGTGGAGCCCGGCCTGGACCTGACTGGCAAGTCCAAAACCGAAGTCGCCAAAGTCGTTGGCAAACTCATCGGCGAGCGGGCCACCGCCGCCGGCATCGAAAATGTCGTCTTTGATCGGGGCGGCTTCCCCTATCATGGCCGTGTCAAGGCTCTGGCCGAAGCAGCCCGCGAAGCTGGACTCAAGTTCTAGCTCCCGATTGCCAAATCAAGGAAGGAATTATGGCGCCCAGAAACGATAGAAACCGCAGACAGGAAGTACAGGACGAGTTCGAAGAGCGCGTGGTCGATCTGACCCGCACCGCCAAGGTGGTTAAGGGCGGTCGCCGCTTCGGATTCCGGGCCGTCGTCGTCGTTGGCGATGGCAAGGGCCGGGTTGGCGTCGGCGTGGGCAAGGCCCGCGAAGTGCCCGAGGCCATCCGCAAAGGCTCTGAACAAGCTCGCAAGAACCTGATCACCGTTCCCATGGTGGGCACCACCATCCCCCATGAGACGATTTCAAAATTCAATGCCGCCCGGGTGATGCTGCGCCCGGCTTCCCCCGGCACCGGCGTTATCGCTGGCAGCGGCGTGCGCGCCGTGCTGGAGGCTGCAGGCATCAGCGACATTCTCACCAAATCTCTGGGCAGCAACAATGTGTTGAACGTGGTCAAGGCCACTTACAAAGCCCTGGCCGAGTTGCAATCCCCCGAGATGGTGGCCAAACGTCGCGGCCTGCCCGTATCCAAGGTGCAGCCTCACTGGATTCAGGATCATCTGGAGAACTAGCAGATGAGTGAGAACAAGAAACTGGTAATTACCTACAAGAAGAGTGTGATCGGCTACAGTAAGAAGCACCGCGGGGCCATCCGCGCCCTGGGTTTGCGCCGTCTTGGCGATGTGGTCGAGCACGATGACACCCCGGTTGTCCGAGGCATGTTGTACAAAGTGCAGCATCTCGTTTCGGTCGAGGAGAAAGACGCATGAATCTGCATGATTTGAAACCTGCTCGCGGTGCCCGCAAGAAGCGCATTCGCGCCGGCCGCGGCATCGCCGCTGGTCGGGGCAAGACGGCCGGTCGGGGCATGAAAGGCCAGAACGCCCGCTCCGGCGGCGGCAAAGGCCCCTACTTCGAGGGCGGACAGCTGCCTCTGTTCCGTCGATTGCCCACCCTGCGCGGATTCCGCAACGTGAATCGCGTGGACTATCAGCCGTTGAATGTGGGGGCGTTGGCTCAGGACTTCGAGGCGGGGGATGAGATCACCCCCGAAACGTTGATCGAGCGTGGTTACATCCGCAAGAACGGCGGCCCTGTGGTCATTTTGGGCGATGGCGAGATCGACATCGCTCTGACCGTGAAGGCGCATCGGTTCTCCAAGAGCGCCCGGGCCAAGATCGAGGCTGCCGGCGGCGCTGTCGAAATCCTCCCCCTGTCTTAGCTCATACTCGCCGTCAGCGGATTGCAGTCCGCTGACGGACGGAGGCTTGCTTTATGCTCACAGCTCTGAAAAGCGCACTCATCCTTCCCGAGCTTCGCAAGAAGATCCTCTTCACTCTGGGCATCCTCTTGCTCTACCGGCTGCTGGCGCAGATCCCTGTGCCGGGCGTGGATCGCGCGGCCATGGGGCAGATTTTGCAAAACGATCTGGCCAGCCTGTTCGATATGCTCAGCGGCGGCGCGCTTTCCCGCTTCTCCATCATGGCCATGGGCGTCTATCCCTACATCACTGCTTCGATTATCATGCAGTTGCTGGTGCCCATCATTCCCAAGCTGGAGGAGATCGCCAAGGATGGCGATGCGGGCCGTCAGAAGATCAATCAGTACACCACCTATCTGACCATCCCCCTGGCCCTGTTGCAGGGCTTCGGCACCGCGGCCTTGATGTCCAGCGGCAGCTTTGGCACGCCCCTGCTGCCTCGATTTGGCTTCAGCGTGGACCCGTTGCTGACCATTGGCGTCCTCATCACCCTGCTCACCGGCAGCTTCATCGCCTTGTGGCTGGGTAATCTCATCACCCAGGACGGCATCGGCAATGGCGTTTCGCTGATCATCTTCGGCGGCATCGTCAGCCGCATGTGGCCCCGGCTCAATGGCCTGCTTTCCAGCACCAACGGCGTCTTCCTGACCATTATCTTCACCATCGTCACCATCGCCACCGTCTTTCTGATTGTGTATGTTCAGGAAGGACAGCGGCGCATCCCCGTGCGCTATGGCAAGCGGGTGCGCACCATGAAGGGCAATCGGTTGATGATGGTGGGGGGGCAGAGCAGCTATGTGCCCATCCGGGTCAATAGCGCTGGCATGATCCCGCTGATCTTCGCCAGCACCCTGCTCATCTTCCCCAGCACCATTGCCAGCGCCTTCACCAACTCGTCTGTGCCCTGGCTGGCTGCGATGGCCGATTTCATGGCCTCCAATTTCAGCATCGGCAGCACGCTGTATTGGATTCTCTACTTCATTCTGGTGGTGGCCTTCACCTTCTTCTACACTGCGGTCATCTTCCAGCAGCAGAACATCCCAGAGAGTCTGCAGAAGCAGGGCGGTTACATTCCCGGCATTCGTCCGGGCAAGCGCACCGAAGAGTATCTGAACAAGGTCGTCAACCGCATCACCCTGGTGGGCGCGCTGTTCCTCGGTTTTGTGGCCATTTTGCCCTGGCTCGTCAGCCTGTTGCTGCGGCAACCCAGCCTTAGCAATTCGGCGCTGCTCATCACCAGCTCGGGCTTGCTCATCGTGGTGGGCGTGGTGCTCGACACCATGAAGCAGCTTGAGGCCCAGTTGCTGATGCGTCATTACGAAGGTTTTATCAAGTAGCGTCAGCCCCCCGCCGATTTTTGGCGAAAATCCCTTGGTTGTTGTATGATTAAGCCTTTGGTCGGGCAGAGCAAAGCGCCTGCCGGAATCATCTTGCGCGGGGCCAGAGAATTGGCCGCCATGCGAGAAGCCGGCAGGATTGTGGCCAGGGTTCACGAGGCCATGCGCCGCTCTGTCCGTCCCGGCATGTCTACGGCCGAGCTCGATGCCATGGCCGAGGACATAATCCGCAGCCATGGCGCAACGCCCACCTTTCTGGGCTATCATGGCTTTCCGGCCAGCATCTGCACCTCGATAAATGATGAGATCGTTCATGGCATTCCCCGCCGTGAGCGCGTCCTGAAGGAGGGTGACATCGTCAGTATCGATGTCGGAGCCACCTACAAGGGTTGGGTCGGCGATTCCGCTTGGACTTATCCGGTGGGCCGCATCTCCCTGAAGGCGCAAGCGCTGTTGGCGGCCACCGAGGGCGCTCTCTGGGCCGGCATCGAGCAGGCCCGGTCTGGCCACCGGTTGGGCGATATCTCAGCTGCGATCCAGGCTTATGCGGAATCGCGCGACTTTGCCATTATTCGCGAATACTCCGGCCACGGCGTGGGTCGCGAGATGCACGAACCTCCGCGGATACTTAATTACGGCCTGCCAGGCACGGGCATTCGCCTGCGTCCGGGCATGACTTTTGCTCTGGAGCCCATGGTGGCCGCGGGTCACTGGCTGACCAAAGTGGCTAATGACGGCTGGACCGTGCGTACGCTGGATGGTTCGCTGAGCGCCCATTTCGAGCACACCCTGGCTGTCACCTCCGACGGCCCCATGTTGATGACCATCCTCTAGGTGCGATGCGCCTGGAGCAGAGCAGAAGGCATTTTGCCTGCCTCTCGAAATTGAAAGAAAAACGACGAACGCATGATCGCTATGGCGAATGCGTCGCACCTCATCTGAGGAGAGTACGAAAAATGAAAGTCCGACCTTCTGTCAAGAAAATGTGTGATAATTGCAAGATCATCCGTCGTCATGGCGTGGTGCGCGTGATTTGTTCCAATCCCAAGCACAAGCAACGCCAGGGCTGATTCTTACAAGTAATCAGTGGTCAGTAATCAGTAATCAGTTGCTGACTGATGCGATACCGACTTCATGCTGACCACTGACCCACCTTCACTGATTACTGTTTACTGATTACTGCTTACTGAAACTTCGGAGGAAGTATGGCTCGTATTGCTGGCGTCGATATTCCCCGCGATAAGCGCGTGGAAATCTCCCTCACCTACATTTACGGCATTGGCCGCTCCACTGCCAGAGAGATTCTGGAAAAGACCGGCATCGAAAACAAGCGCGTCAACGAATTGACGCCTGAAGAGGTTGCACGGCTGCGTGATGTGATTGATCGCAATTACATCGTGGAGGGCGATCTGCGCCGCGAGGTGCAGATGAACATCAAGCGCCTCATCGAGATCGGCAGCTATCGCGGCCGCCGTCATCGCATGAATCTGCCTGTGCATGGTCAGCGCACCCGCACCAACGCCCGCACGAAGCGCGGTCCCCGCAAGACGGTGCCGGGTCGCAAGCGCGCTCGCAAGTAGCAGGTCGCACGTGGCAGAAGGGTGCGGTTTTCCGTCGCCGCATTTCATCCTCTGCTGATCCCAGAACACTGATTACTGATAACTGATAACTGATTACTGAATCAATCGGAGTAAGCACTTATGGCTAGAAATCCCCGCCGCCGCTCTAGCAGCAAGAAAAAGGTCCGCCGCAATGTGCCGCGGGCGCAGGCGCACATCCAGGCCACGTACAACAATACCATCATCACTATCACCGATATGGATGGCAATGTGTTGTGCTGGGCCAGCGCTGGCAGTTCCGGCTTCAAAGGCTCGCGCAAGAGCACGCCCTACGCCGCCCAGCTGGCTGGTCGCAATGTGGCCCGTCAGGCCCGCGATTATGGCGTCCGCGAGCTGCAGGTCTTCGTCAAGGGCCCCGGTCCTGGGCGTGAGGCCGCCATCCGCACGCTGATGGGAGAGGGCTTTACCGTGGTGGAGATCACCGACGTGACGCCTCTGCCGCACAATGGCTGCCGTCCGCCCAAGAAGCGCCGCGTTTAATCCAGGCAACCCGGCCGGATGACCGTTGGTCGGCGTGACAACCCGGCCCGGCCCGGCTGACCAGATATTTCAATCGTCAACGCCAACACTTGCACTCGTTGGAGGAAATCGTAGTTAATGGCCCGTTACACTGATGCAGTTTGCAAACTGTGCCGTCGCGAGGGCATGAAGCTCTTCCTGAAGGGAGACCGCTGCTTCACCAAATGCCCTCTCGAGAAAAAGAGTTACCCGCCTGGTCAACATGGCCCTACCCGGCGCACCCGCCGCAAGGTCTCTGACTATGGTCGGCAGTTGAGAGAAAAACAGAAAGTTCGCCGCATTTACGGCGTTTACGAGCGTCAATTCCGTCGCTACTTCCGCCAGGCTGTTCAGGCCAAAGGCATGACCGGCACAGCGTTGCTGCAATTGCTGGAGCGCCGGCTGGACAATGTGGTCTATCGCATGGGGTTGGCCAGCTCGCGGGCCCAGGCCCGACAGCTTGTCACCCATGGGCACATCATGGTCAACGGCCATAAGGTGGACATTGCGTCCTACTCCGTGCGTCCGGGCGATGAGATCACCGTCAAGGAGCGCAGCCGCAAGAGCCCTTACTTCAAGGATCTGGCGGAAGACTTCGGCAAGAAGCAAACTCCCCCCAAGTGGCTCAACGTCAATACCGACGACATGAGCGCTACGGTGGTCGCTCTGCCCGAACGTGAGGACATTGACATCACCATCAACGAGCAGCTGATCGTCGAGTTCTACAGCCGCTAACCCGGCAACCCGACGCCGTTATCCTGCCCACGGGCGCGGATGACGGTTGTCAGCGCGTGACCCTTTTTGCAACAAATCTGCTCGTTCCTCATCCCAGTATGGGGTGAGACCCTCACGGAGGACCCTCGTGATTACCCAGGAAATTCAAACAGTTCTGCCTAAAGTCGAAAAAACCGTCAGCACGGATAAATACGCACGCTTCGCGATCGGTCCGCTGGAGAGTGGTTTCGGTATCACCCTGGGCAATGCCCTGCGCCGTGTGCTGCTCTCGGCTCTGCCGGGCGCGGCTGTGACCTCGGTGCGCATTGCCGGCGTCTATCATGAGTTTTCCGTCATCGAAGGCGCCCGCGAAGACACCACACAGCTTATTCTGCGTCTGAAGCAACTGCGCTTGCGCATGGAGCGCAGCGAGCCTGTGCATATCTTCGTCAACAAAAAGGGCGCGGGCACGATTACGGCCGCGGATCTGACTGTGCCCCCCGAAGTCGAGATCATCAATCCCGAGCTGGAATTGCTGACCCTGGATTCGCCTGATGCGGAGATCGACATGGAGCTCACCGTGCAGGTGGGCAAGGGCTATCTGCCCGCGGAGGATGAGAGCCGCCCCAAGCTGCCCATCGGCGAAATTCCCATCGACGCCATCTTCAGTCCCATCCGCCGGGTGAATTACGTGGTGGAAAAGACCCGCGTCGGCGGCCACACCGACTTCGATCAGCTGGTGTTGGAGATCTGGACCGATGGCACGGTGGATCCCGAGGAAGCGATGGTGGAGTCGGTGCGCATTCTGGTGAACCTGTTCTCCCTCATCGGCGGTTTGGATCTGACCGCGGAGACCGCGGTCGAAGAAACTTCCTCGATCCCGGCAGAGATTGCCGAGATTCCCATCGATGATCTCGACCTGAGCATGCGGGCCTTCAATAGCTTGAAGCGCTCCAACATCACCACTGTGGGCGAGGTGCTGACCCGTCTGCAAGAGGGTGAGGATGTGATGCTCGCCATCCGCAACTTTGGCCGTAAATCGCTGAATGAGCTTATCGGCAAGCTGGAAGAAAAGAACTACCTCGAATACATTGACTTCACGCCCGGCGATTGATTGACAGCCGGTGATTCGGAGACGGAAGCATTATGCGACATAAAAAGAAATCCATTCACTTTGGCCGCGATGTCGATCATCGCAAGGCCCTTTTCAAAAATCTGGTGACCGAGCTGGTCCGGCATGGTCAGATCGAGACCACCGAGGCTAAGGCCAAGGCGCTGCGTCCCCGGGCCGAACGCCTGGTGACCATCGCCAAGCGCGGCCGCTCGGGCAAGATCACCGAAGTGCACGCCAAACGCCTGCTGCGCACCCGCCTCAATGACCCCGAGCTGGTCAACGTGGTGTACGACGAACTGGCCGCCCGTTATGCCGAGCGCAACGGCGGTTACACC
>CAZYSY010000116.1:0-15902 GCA_964650295.1 uncultured Caldilineales bacterium
CTCTTGTGGCCGTGGCCTTTACCATCGAGTAAACTCAGACTCTCCAGGCGCTTTGCGCCAGCGGTCGACCTCCGTCGACCGTCTCTGGTTGGTGAAGGGACGGCGTAGGCCGTCCGTTGGCCAGAGGCCTATAGAGATCGACTTCAGTCGGCCTGTCGGGCCGGCCGTCGCCTTCTTCCCTCAAAGCAGACTTGACTTAGTACTAGTATTTATCTCTGTTTTTCATTTTATCATAGCAACAGATGTGGACTAAAATTGGGTGGAGCCATTATTGCAACGAGGGACGATAATGTGGTGCAACGATGGTCTGTATGCTCATCCCCGCAAGATTGCAACGCTAGCGGCGGTGGCGATGGGTGACTTGTGGCAGTGCACCAGTTTCCAGTCGGGGATGTTCTCGCTGCCGAAATTGTGAAAAACGCGGCTTTCGTTGTGAGAAAGATGCCGCACGCGCCCGTCTTGCCGAATACGCACGAAAAGAGTGTAACTGATTATCGCGGTATCTCCATAACGTTGGATGCGAGGCTGCAAAATCTCATGTTGGATGTGCAGGCCCGCGGAGGTTCCTCCTCCGCTCACAGCGGCCCGGTGCACCGAAATTTCGCGTAGGTGGAAGTCAATACCATCGATGCGTTGAGGCGAGATGTACCATTCGAAGAAGGAAACATCCGCCGAGGTCAACGCTGCATAAGCCTCTACATTCCCATCCCAAATGGCTTGCAAACATCGATCGAGCAGGTCGAACAGTTGGCCAGCGAATTCAGGAGAAGGATCGGAAGAATAAGACATCGTTAGTACCTTACCGTGAGAATTTTGCCCACAGAGCTGAAAAATGATCTCACGCAAAGACGCCAAGAAGGATTGTGCTTCTTTTTTCTTTGCGGCCTGGCGACTTGGCGTGAGAGGTCTTTATGGTTCCGGCTTGTCCGGGTTAGAAATAAAAGAAAAAACACGCAACTTTTCCTGGCGCCACCAGGGTACACAAGAAGTTGCTTGCCGATGAATCGACGAAAATGAATTAAACCATCGTATTCTGCCCCGTATCAGCCATCCTGTCAACTACAACATGGCAAAGGGGTGCGTTTCAAAATGGGGGCAATCATTGCCATCCCGCCTGATGAATCCGGCTCCGGAGCGGAGCTCCCCAGGGCGGATTCGTAATCCGCCCGGCAAAACAGAAAAGCGCCCAACATTGAACCATGCCCTGACAATGGGTGCGGTTCAACATAGATGCATTCACTCGATGTAGACCGACTGGGGTTGTCAGGCCAGCGAGTCAAAGACTCGCATGCGCACATTTTGGCTCTCCAGCCGGGACTGTGACCCAATGACATTGATAAACTGCCCCAAAATTGAAACGCATCCTTGGGGACGGTCTAAAATGGGAGCGTTTGGCTATCTCCTGCACGATTCTCTATGCCCCAAAAACAGGCGTTGCTGCTTGGATCCATCATCCGATAACTTGCGTCGTCCACGATGGGCCATAAAAGTTGCGTATTGTAGACTTCATTTGTATTGTTTGTTTGGAGACGACGTATCACCTTCATTCATTGTTACTTAATCATCGCAGAAGATTTTTGTATTTTGTAAGAAGTGGCACATTGCAGTTTCGCAAGTGAGTTGACAGCAACATCTAATTTTAGTAATGTTTGTAACATGAAATCCACATTTTTGGATTTGTGGCGGCATCTGCGTCAGCAACCTTTGCATCGGCAATTGCGGCTGCTGCGATGGAACGCGCCTCTGGTGGTGTTGGCGCTGGCTGCCCTACACCAGATATTTGTGCAGACTGTCATACGTCCCTTGAATTCGCCGCTGGGATGGTGGGTGGAGGTGTTGGTTTATACGGTTACCGGGAGTATTGTCGTATGGTGGGGATTGACGTACATTGCCCATAATGCGGCGCAGCAGGCTCAAACCGAACAAGAACTGCGTGAGGCCTTTGCTGAACTTGAAGACAACCATGAAAAGTTATTGGCGTTGGATCGTTATGGTCAGTACATTGCGGCAGCGCCCAACGAAGACGAGGTGTACAAGGTTGCCGTACAGGCCCCCACGCACCTGGTCGGCGCACAGTCGGCCACCATCATTACTTTTGATGAAGAAAAGCAAACCTTGAATCTGGCCATGGCATGGGGGCTTAGCGAAGGCTACGCTCAACGTTTGCGTAATTATCTTGATCGAGATGTTCCTGCGGATCGATGTCGTACATGCACAACCCTCCACGCTCATGTTGCCAGTGATTGCCCCTTGTTTGTTGGGGTGGCGGATCAAGCCCAAGCGGATGGCATTCACTCGTTGATGTGCCTACCCATCAATACCGAGCAGGAACGCGTGGGCGTGCTCACCGCCTACTTCCCTTCAGCAAATGGTCCGAAGGAGGAACAGGCTCGGCTCCTCAATATTTTGGGCGGCGTTATCGCCTTTGCTGTCGATAGCCTGCGCTCGCGAGAACAGCAAATGGAGGCGCTGTATTCGCTGGATGATGTTTCTCGTAGCCATCACTCGTTGAGCGCCCTGGCCTCTCAGACTTTATTGACGGCCATGCGTGGCTGGAAGGCCCAATCTGGGGCGATTTTTCTTTATCTGCCAGAGGAAGATCGTTGGATTTCGTTGGCTCAGGAGGGATTGGGTGGCGTTGCTTCAGCTAGATTTGCTTTTGCCCAGGATTCCGCCCGACAAGCTTACCGGGAGCGCTCCTTAATTCTGCAATCCGCGATTTCAGCTCAGGCGCCGCATGGGCTGAAATCAATAGCGGCTTTGCCTCTCATCACCGATGGAAGAAGTTTTGGCGCCTTATTTTTGGGCTCCGAACGGCAAAATAGCTTTTCTCGACAACATACAGATCTGTTACAGACCATTGCACATCAGATTTCATTAGCCATTCGCAACGCCCAGCTTTACGCCGAAGTACAGCAAACGGCCATGCTGCGTGAACGGTATCGTCTGGCCAGGGAATTTCATGACGGTCTGGCTCAGACGTTGGGCTATTTGGGGCTGCAGCTCGATCGCATGGAGCGTATGTTTCGGAAGGGACAATATGAGAAGATCGAGCAAGAAATGAACGAAACTCGACAGGTGGTGCGTTCAGCTTATATGGACGTACGGGAAGCCATCGAAGGATTGCGTTTACGTTGGGATGACCCGGAGCGATTGGCGTATAATTTGAGCGCTTATGTTGATGATGTGTCCCGACAAATGGGAATTCCCATCCGATTTACTGCCACACCACCCGATCTGAGCGCCCCCAGCCGTGTGAGTTTGCAACTCCTGCGCATCGCCCAAGAGGCGCTTACGAATGTGCGTAAACATGCTCAGGCCAGCCAGGTGGACGTTCGCATAATCCGCACCGATCAGGCATTAGAGTTGCGCGTGGCGGATGATGGCGTGGGGTTTCCGGACGCCCCACAGCAAAATGGCGGACATCGAAGCTATGGTCTCACCTCCATGCGCGAACGCGCCGAGAGCGTGGGAGGATACCTCTCGGTGGTAACCGGACCAGGGCAAGGCTCTGCTATCACAGTCATCGTTCCTATGGAAAACGCGACTTCAGCGCCTGAAAGCACACGGTCTCAACACTCTGATATCCTTTCATCCCGGTCATGATACGCGTACTCATTGCTGATGATCATCATCTTTTCCGTGAGGGTCTCACCCGAATCCTGAATGATGAGGACGGGATTGAGGTGGTGGCCAGTTTGCGCAGTGGCGAAGAGGCGCTGGCTGCGATGTCTAGCTATCATCCCGATGTCGTCGTGCTGGATGTCAATATGCCCGGCATAGGTGGGATCGAAACAGCGCGTAGACTGCGTGCACATTATCCCGAACTGGGCATTCTTATGTTGACGGTGTCTGAAGAGCGGGAAACTTTATTCGCGGCTGTACAGGCCGGTGTCAGGGGATATCTATTGAAAAGCAGCACCAGTGAAGAGCTCGTCGACGCCATCTATCGGGTTCATCGTAACGAAGCGGCCATCTCGCCCGCAATGTCGGCCAAATTGTTAGACGAATTCGTTGCCCTTTCTCAAGGTCAACGCCAACGTCCAGAAGATGTGTTGACTGAACGAGAGCGGGCGATTTTGCGTTATGTGGCCAATGGGATGAGCAATAAAGAAATTGGAATGGCGCTTTCTATCTCGCCACACACCGTCAAGGCGCATCTGAGGCATATTTTAGATAAACTGGGCTTGCGTAGCCGCACCCAGGCCGCGGCCTGGGCCGAGCGCCATGGCCTAACCGGGGGACATGCACAAAGATAGCCGTTAGGCGTACTTCTTTTGGATTGCCTGAGCGAAGGATTACTGACCGCGCGGGTATGAATCTCTGTCGCACGGGACGACGACGAGGGGGAGTTTGATCCTGTATAATCGAAATATGAGCACCCAGGTTCTGCTGATTGGGCGCGGCCTGTTTCAAGATGGTCTGGATCGCGTCCTTAAGAGCTATTCGTCTGATATCAAAATCGTCGATATTGTCGAAACGTGGAACGAGGCGAAAACCTTTCTGTCTTCATTTCATCCTGACGTCATCATTGCCGATTACCAGTGTGCCGATGTCATTATGTCGGAGATGGAAT
Organism: uncultured Caldilineales bacterium; assembly: GCA_964650295.1. Classification (GTDB taxonomy): domain Bacteria; phylum Chloroflexota; class Anaerolineae; order J102; family J102; genus M2005. Next base: position 4,577 of record CAZYSY010000116.1, read on the forward strand.
CCTTTTCGGGCGAGGATGAGCGACCGATTACGGCTATTTTTGTAATCCTGGATGAGAATAAAATGATCATTTATCAACGCCGTCAAATGACCGGCATTACCATTGATCGATTAGTTGAGGCTTTATAAAACCCTTTTCGTTTTCCAAGGAGGCAAACCGTATGACTAACCAGAAGCTGCCTGACAGTGGAAATGAACAGCATGAGCATCCAAAAGGCACGGCTGTGATTATGGCCATTTTCATGCTCATCATCATTATCCTTTGGGGCACCGTTTATCTGATCATGCTTTCGAGAGGAGTAAGTTTTTATGGCTAACAAACGCGAATCCATGCACATCGACTCGTACGAGAAAACCTGGATCATTGTCAGCATCCTGATGCTGATCGTCTTTTTTGGAGCAGTCACTGTAGCCGGTCTCTCCTTTGGTGTGCGCGTGCCAGATCCGGTGCAGCGGGTGGATCCGCGAGATCTGGCGGCCAGCGGCACCTTTGCGGAGCCGGGGCTGAAAGAAGTGGCCCCCAAACGATACGAGGCCTATATCGTGGCCCAAACCTGGTCCTTCAATCCCCGCGAAATCGAAGTGCCCGCGGGCTCTGTCGTCAAGTTCTATGTGACATCCAAGGATGTTCAGCACGGTTTCAAGTTGCAGAACACCAATGTGAATATGCAAATCGTGCCCGGGCAGGTTTCTAGCCTGGCGGTCAAGTTCGATAAACCTGGCGAATATGATTTCATCTGCACCGAGTATTGCGGCATCGGTCATGCTGCAATGTACGGCAAGGTCATCGTTGTTCCTTGAAGTTGTTTCTGATTTGCATACGACCACATCCGAATTGTTCTGAGGAGAAATTATGACTGCAAACACTTATCAACTCACAGCCAAAGAAAAACGATTCATTGGCTGGCATTTCATTGTTGCGGTTGCCGCACTCTCTATTGGTAGTCTCTTTGGTCCCTTCCAGGCCATGGAGCACGCTGGTTGGGATTTTTATGAGAAGTGGTTGAATCCGCTCTTCCATTCTTATTACGAAGGACTCACCCTCCATGGTGTGTTGAACGCACTCATCTGGACAACTTTTTTCATCACCGGGTTTATGACCTTTTTGATGATTTATGGCCTGAAGCGTCCGTTGAGCTATCCTAAACTCAATGCAGTGGGCTTTTGGATGATGGTGGTGGGATTGACGACCGCCGCTATTCCTATCCTTCTTAATGAAGCCTCAGTGCTCTACACCTTCTATCCCCCCATGAAGGCGCATTGGGCGTTTTATGTTGGCGTCACACTGGTTGTGGTTGGAAGTTGGATCGAGGGGTACGGGTTCTATATCACCTATTACAAATGGCGTAAAGAAAATCCCAAGAAGCGCACGCCTCTGATTTCGTTCATGGCGCTTATTACCATGGTGATGTGGCAGATCGCCACCCTGGGAGCTGCCGCCGAATTGTTGGTGGATTTGATTCCCTGGTCGTTGGGCCTGCGCCAAGGGTTGGACCCGCAGCTCGATCGCACCTATTTTTGGTGGACTGGGCATCCGTTAGTGTACTTCTGGCTGTTGCCAGCTTATATCTCCTGGTATGCGTTCCTGCCCCGGCAGGCAGGCGGCAAACTGTTCAGCGATTCACTGGCTCGCTTCTCCTTCTGGCTCTTCTTGCTCCTTTCGGTGCCGGTGGGCTTTCATCATCAATATGTCGATCCTGGCGTGCCCGAAGGCTGGAAGATGGTGCACTCACTGCTGACCTATTCGGTGTTCTTCCCTTCGATGTTGACAGCGTTTACTGTGGTGGCCTCGCTTGAGAATGCAGGGAGGGCCCGTGGCGGAAAAGGGCTGCTGGGCTGGTTGGCCAAGCTGCCTTGGAATGATCCCGGTGTGCTGGCGCAACTCCTGGCAGGCATCCTCTACTTCTTCGGCGGCATCGGCGGATTGATCAATGCTTCCTACAATATCAACCTGGTGGTGCATAACACTGCCTGGGTGCCCGGCCACTTTCACCTTACCGTCTCCACCGCGGTCACGCTCACCTTCATGGGCATTCTCTACTGGATGGTTCCATATCTTACCGGAAAGGAGTTGTGGTGCAAGAAGTGTGCGGTGATTCAGGTTTGGCTGTGGTTCATCGGCATGACCATCTTCTCCAATGCCATGCATGTGGTGGGGTTGTTGGGTGCTCCCCGGCGCACTCCGCTGGGCCAGGCTCCCTACATTCCCGAAGAGTGGGCGGGCCACCTGTTGCGCGTGGGTATTGGCGGCTTCATTCTGCTTATTTCGGTGTATATGTTCATCACCATCATGGTTGGATCATGGGTCACCAAGAAAAAACTGGCGGAAGAAGTCGAGCCCCCCGTTGCCGAATCTCTGCTGGACCCGCAGACTACTCCCCGCTGGTTGGATCATTGGGCCCCCTGGCTGATCGGAGCCACCATTCTACTCATCATCGCCTATGGCCCGCAGCTTATTTATCAGATCGGAACTGCTCAGTTTACTTCTCCAGGGTTCACGGTTTGGTAAACCTGTAACCCTTCGAATTCGATTCTCAATCTGCCCCGACATTGCCCTATTGCGATGTCGGGGCTGATGCCGTATAGCGAGGATGTCTTCCATGGCTCAAACTGATTTCGACGAAGAAAAGGAGACTGCACCGCAAAATGACTCAGAGATGGAGCCGTCATCTCGTTTTTCGGGACGATGGTCTGCATTTCATCGATCGGTGGATTGGCCCAAGCGGAAGGAAGGCTGGGTTAATCGTGTGCTCAATGTTTTGGAACGCCTGTCATTGGCGCTCGAAAAGCCGATCGGTCGGATTGTCCAGAGCCCGCATCTGAACCCGCTGTATCACACAGGCACCATTACCATTTTCCTGTTGATTTTTATCAGCATCACCGGTGTATATCTGCTGATGTTTTATCAGTTCGGATTCGATGTCTCATATCTGGCTGTTTCAAATGTTCAAAAGAGTCTGGTGGGACACATCATCCGGGCGGCGCATCGTTATGCTTCAGACCTGGCCATTATCATGGCGCTGCTGCACGCATGGCGCATGTTTTTCATGGATCGTTTTCGCGGTCCACGTTGGTTGGCCTGGGTTACAGGGATGACGATGGCTGTGGCTATCTGGTTTACAGGCATGACCGGCTATTGGATGGTCGCTGATGTGCGGGCGCAGGCCATAAATCAGGTGTTTGTGGATCTCATCGGACGCCTGCCCAATGGTGATGCCATTATTTTGAACCATCTTACCCCCATCAGTGAAACGTCGGGCTGGATTTTGTTTGTGACACTATTTTTCATCCATATCGGCCTGCCGGTGTTGATGATTCTATTTATCTGGTTGCACATCAAACGATTGCAGCGGGGCAAAATTTTGCCACCACGATATTGGATCTGGCTATCGTTGGGCTTTATCGCGGTGGCGGCGATTTTGATTCCGGTGGGAATGTTGCCAAAACACAGTGTCGTGCAGTTGCCCGGCCATATGAATATCGATCTGTGGTATCTAGCGGCTTTACCCGCGGCGCTGCATTGGAATCCCACATTATTCTGGGCGCTAAATTTCGTTGTGCTGGCCATTATCACAGCCATTCCCTGGCTGCTGGGCAATTGGGTGCGCCCCAAGTTGGAGCCTATCCAGGTGCATGATGATGATTGTATCGGTTGCACGTTGTGCGCCAAGGATTGCCCCTACAACGCCCTGACCATGGTTGAGCGCACCGATGACAAGCCCCACAAGTATGTGGCTGTCGTTGACCCCAAGATGTGCGTCTCCTGCGGCGTATGCATTGGCAGTTGTCCCACCAACGCACTCACGTTGGGCGATCAACCTGTGGATGCGGTATGGATGGATACAGTGGCCCGGGCCTCAAAGCAGGGCGAAAAGCCGGTGAAGGTCGTCTTCGCCTGCGAGCGGCATATCTTCCAGGGAGCCAGAGGTTTCATGTTCGATCAGGATCATCCCGGCTCGCTGGACGCCAACGGCCAGCATGTGGAGATCGTGCCCCTGACCTGCGCGTCCATGGCGCATCCAAATCTGGTGACGCGGGCGCTAGAGGCGGGTGCTTCCGAAGTGCAGGTGATTGGATGCCCGCCCGAAGATTGTGCCAACCGCGAAGGAAACGTGTGGGAGGAACTGCGTCTGGAGCGGGAACGACAACCCAAGCTTAAACGCAAATTTGCTGGCGCGCCCATTAGCATGGATTGGGTCCCGCCTAATGATTTCATACGGGCGCTGCATGCGTCCGAGCATCAAACCGAAGCGACATCCTATCATTTTAGTTTGAAACAGCGTTCCTTCGGAGCCTTGCTGCCTGCATTTGCACTCTTTGCATTGTTCATGCTCATCACCGCCGGCTTGAGCCTCGTGCCTTATACAGCCTTTGGCGAAAATCATGCCGCCATTGAAATCCAGATGAAGCATCGCAGCGGCGTGCCCATTTGGCGGGGCGATAGAAAGGTGGTCGGACCAGAAGCGCTAAAACTCGAGACAGCAGTTGATCCACATCTCATTGTGCAGTTGGATGGTGAAACCGTTGTGGATAAAGTATACGTGCAACATGGCGATGAGAAACCAGCTGCTTATGCTTACGAAATGCTAAAGACAACGCCAGGTGCGCATCACATTTTGGTCACCCTGATCGATCAGGCCGCACAAGTGCAGCCAGAGATCCTGTTCGAAAGTGACGTAACACTGCAATCTCGACAAATTTTACCCATTGCCATTCGTGACGCCCGCATCACCGGCGGAGATCCAGCTCGCGGCAAAAAGATATTTTTTGCCAGCAGCATTGGTCAGAGCGCAGGATGTCGCGTGTGTCACTCCATAAAGCCTGGAGAAAAAAAGGTTGGTCCCTCGCTCGCCGGCATCGCCACCCGGGCCGCCACGCGTGTGCCGGACATGTCAGCCGAAGAATACATCCGTCAATCCATTGTGGACCCGGGCGCGTATGTCGTCGAAGATTTCCCAAACGTCATGCTTCCTGACATGGCGGAAAAGCTCAGCGACCAGGATATGGAGGACCTCATCGCTTTTCTGATGACCTTGAAATAACCTGCGGGCCGTCAGCTTCAGAGATGATCCTTTTCTTGGCATCGGATGTGTCCGTTACTTTTGTAATGCGATTTACCCATCACATGGTGAGCGAGATTGATGCCCCAGATGGGTTCATCTATAATTGATTCGTTCCATTTCCCCTCTCTCCCTATTCAGGAGGTCGTTCGAATGAAGAAAATACTTTTGGTTGTCTTGATTTTATCCTTGCTGGTCGTGATGGCTGCAGCGTGCGGCGGTGGCGGCGATAAAGACGCTGCTGGCGGCGGTGACACCGATGTAACTGCAGGCAAGGCCCTGTTCGAAAAAACAGTTCTCGAAGGCAATGCGGGTTGCATCACCTGCCATGCCCGTGAGCCCGGCAAAACCATTGTTGGTCCCTCATTGGCTGGAATCGCCAGCAAAGGCGAGGATTTCATCCGTGAGTCCATTGTAAATCCTGACGCCGATGTGACAGAAGGCTTTCCCGCGGGCACCATGCCTCCCGACTATGGTGAAAAGCTCTCCGAAGAACAAATCAACCAGTTGGTCAAATATCTGATGACATTGAAGTAAGGCGTGGTTTGTTTTTTCACGCACCTAAGCCCCTGGCATTACGCTGGGGGCTTTTTGCGTTACTGGCTAACTTTTGGCGTAAAAGAGCCTTCCCTGCGACCCGAACAATTCCAATTTCGCGTTAAATTTACAAAAAACACAAAAAGACTGTAACATTTGGCCGGGGTCATGGTTATAGGGGTGAACGGAGCGAGAAAAGCTCCTATCAAACATCGAGAACACTCAAATCAATTCACATTTCAAGGAGATTAATACCATGTTTACAGCTAAAACCCTCTCTATTCTTGCGTTCTCCGCTGCATTGTTTGCCGCCCCCATCATCGCAAATGCCGAACTTCCCGCTGGCGTCGGTGACTTCTTCGGCACTGAGCAGTCTGTAGTCGAGACTGTCGTCCCTGAGATCGAAGTTCCAGAAATGGCGACTCCGCAAATTCCTGAGATCGAGATCCCTTCTGTGTCGATCGATGAATCAGTTGCGGAAATGGCGCAAATGCCCGAAGTGGAAATTCCTCAATTCTCTGGTGAGAACATCCCAGAAATTCCTGAGATTCCTGAAGTTTCGGTCACGCCCGAGATTCCTGTTACCCCCGAGATCCCAGCACAGACCGATATGGGACAGATCGAAATCCCGGCCATTCCGGAAGTGACGACCAACCCTGAAACTCCTGCGATTCCTGAAATTCCTGAGACTGCAGTCGATGCCCAATCTGCCATCGATATGGCCTCAACAGCCCCGGGTGCGCCCGCAATGCCGGAAATGCCCGCAATGCCGGTCGCCCCTGTCATGCCCGGCATGTCTGGTCAATAATTAGTATCGAGTGTAAGTAACGCTCCGAGGTGAACCGGCATCAGATAGGTGACTGTCGGTTCACCTCCATCATTCTTTCCCTCGAACTTTTATTCTTTCAATGGCAACTTCCACAGAGCAGGTCTGGATTTCAAATGCGCAAAAAGGGGATGCCCAGGCTTTTGCTCGGCTTTATGATGAGCATGTGGATGCGATCTATCGTTACATTGCCATTCGGGTGCCTTCACAACAACACGCAGAAGATCTCACCGAAGAAGTTTTCTGGCGAGCCTGGAAAGCCATTGGCCGCTACCGCCCAGAACGTCCTTTCCTGCACTGGCTATATCGCATTGCGCACAACCTCGTCATTAACGATGCCAAGCGGGATGCGAAACACCACTCTTACGAATCGATGTCAGAGGCTGGATTTACCTTGACTGACACTGGCCCTTCGCCCGACGAATGGTTTTCACGGCAAGAAGACATCCAACAGCTGCGACAGGCGATGGCCACCCTTACCCCCGAAGAACAAACCGTGTTGACCATGCGTTTTTTCGATGATGCCCCCTATGATGAAATCGCCTCCGTCGTAGGAAAGAGCGCTGGCTCGCTTCGTGTCTTACAGCACCGGGCGCTAAAGAAACTCGCCGTCCAACTCTCCCCCATGAGAGGATCAACCGCATGAATGAAAACGAAATTTTGGACGTCTGCCTGGAAGCCTTGCGCAATGGCGCATCTTTGGCGAGTTGCATCGAGAAATATCCTGAACTTGATCCAGAAAGTAAAACCATGCTGCAAGCTGCCGTTCGCCTCCACCAGGCAGGGCAACGCCTGACGCCTGATCCTACGTTCAAACATCGGTCTCGCGCCCATCTCATGCAGCGCATCGCAGCTGAACAGGCCCACACTGCCCAGCCTGCACCCGACTGGAGAGAGCGCCTGCATAAACGATGGCAAACGTTTTTGCAGAGAATGCAGGCTCCTCGTATGGGATTACAACCCCTGGCTGCCATGTTTGCCATCATCGTGGTCCTAGCGCTTGGCGGAGGCGTGGTCGCTGCAGCCCAAAAATCATTGCCTGGAACGTCGCTCTACCCGGTAAAAAGAATCGCCGAGCAGGTGCGAACCACCCTGATCGGTGATGACATCACATGGCGGATGGACCTGGCTCAGCGACGATTGGATGAAGCTGTCACCATGGCCGAAACAGATGTAGATAACCTAGAGGCAGTTGACGCGTTGCTGGCCGACTATAGCGATATCATGCACGATGTCGCCAACATAATCGAGCAGCAATTGACTACAGGCGCTGAGCTCCGCTCTCGTGATGAAATTTACCAACGCGTGGTGACGCAAATCGAACAATTACGACCATTGCAAGAAAAATCATCGAACTACGAGCAGGCAATGCGCGCAGCCATCGCGCTCACCGATCTATTAATCCCCACTCTGAAAAATGCCATTCCAGCACCAACGACATTGCCCACCACTACACCAGAGGTCCCTCCTTCATCCGTTCCCGGCACAAGTTGGCCCACACCCGCAGGAACTTCAACCTCGATTCCAGCATCGCCAACTCCTCACCCCGTAGACACGCCAGCAATGGGAGACATGCCTCAACCGCCATCACCTCCTCCATCTCCCGACTCCAACGGCATGACACAGCAACCCCATCCTTCCCCCACAATCGTCCCTCCGGCTCCCACCGTGGCGATTCCAACCATCGACATGCCGAAACCATCTCCAACCATACCCAAGACGCCTTCTTTCTCTCCCTGAGCTCATCATGCACTTCCGCCAACTCCCGCCCGCCAGATCCAAACTGGCGGGCTTTTTTGTCTCCCCCGTTGGGGGCGTTTCAATTGCGGGACAATTTGTCTATTGATGCACTGGCCGAGTGAACTCGAGTTCTGCAGGCGCCGCCTCCATCACCATCTTAGTTTCCTCCCCCTCTCCCAGGCGGGCGGGAGGAGTTGTGGAAAGGTATTCAGATAGCACCAATGGGCGCTCCTACGGTGACCTGGACGGCCTCCGCCATTCCCTGGCCGCAGGCCTGAAGTTCCCGACTGGAGTCGGCCAGGAACGTAAAAAAACGCCCCCGTTTTGAAACGCTCCCACCAGTTCAGCAATTCCAAATTTCAGTAGATCACGACTGCGAGAGTATGTGGCCAGCCGGATTCGCAATCCGGCGGGTTTGACGCTCGAAACACCGCCGGATCACAGATCCGGCTCTGCGCATCATGGCAAATCGTGAGCTATCGTGATCTACTGAAATTGGAGCGATCTGCAAAACTGAGCTTCACTGGATGTTGCCAGGGCATTACACAAGAGATTGATGCCCGGAAATGCATCCAAATTTCTAGGCGTTGATTAAGTAGATGCGCATTTGAAACTAGAGCAAAGCGCTGCGCATTCTGACAAACATGGACGAAGATTGACAAATCGTGACGATGGCTTGCCTCGTCCACCTTCTTCTTTTCGTCCGTCTTCTTCTGATGAGTTGTAATCGTCTCCAAGATTCATCTCAAATTCATCTCATTAACGACTTAATACCAACGAATCGCTATGAGGAATATGTTATGAGGAATACATTCACGAAGTGAACTCAAATCTGCAATAGCTCAGCCTGACCTCCATTGCGAATGTCTGGCATTTCGGCCGCGGGATAAGAACCCAAGAGCTTGACAAAAGCCGCTTGTGCCAACAGGGCAATCAAAGCTTCGCGCTGCCTTTCATCCTGCCAGTGCCCCTCGAAATCAAGATAAAACACATAATGCCAGGGACGATTGCGGCGGGGACGGCTTTCCAATTTGGTTAGATTGATGGCTCGAGAAGCAAATTCGTTCAGACAAGCAACCAACGCGCCCGGACTATGGGAGGTGGCGAACACCAGTGACGTTTTGCTTTTTTCAGACCGGGGAGGATCGCCCCGTCCAACGATAAAGAATCGGGTATAGTTGAATGACATATCCTCGATGCCGGGGACCAGGATATCGAGATTATAAATTACTGCAGCCAATTTGCTGGCTATCACCGCTACGCCCGGTTCTGGATTTGCTGCCAAGTCCTTGGCGCTGCCTGCAGTATCATACCAGGGCCGGGCTTGCCAACCATGTCGATTAAGGAAACGCTCGCATTGAGCCAGGGCTTGCGGATGAGAACGCACTTCTTTGATATCGCCCAAAGCGCTACCGGGAAGAGAAATGAGGTTATGCCGCACTCGTAGAAAAATCTCTCCCCACACCTTTAGATCATGCTCCAACAGCAAATCATAGGCTTTGTTGATGGAGCCAGCCACCGAATTTTCCACCGGAACTGCGCCGAACATGGCCTGGCCAGCATCCACTGTAGCGAAAATATCTTCAAAAGAGCGACAGGGAAGCGTTTGCACATCTGGCCCGAAGTGTTGCCGGATGGCTTCTTCGCTAAAAGCGCCATGTTCTCCCTGAAATGAAACGATGATCTGCTCACTCATCTCGTCCTCCCACTCTTACGCTCCCAACTCAGCACCTGCCGTTCAATCCAGGCATCAATATCCTCTTCATCGAGCGGAGGCAACTGCGCCTTATCGGGCCGCAACTTGACCGCCTCGCCCACGTAGACATGTTGAATGTCAGCAGGCTTCTTATCGGTGTTCCAATGCACCAGAATGCGGATGCAGCGGGGCAGGCTATTGGGAACATCCATCTCATGTCCGCACAATAACGCAGCATCCCACCACCCCAATTGCCGGGCGGCCAAGGCAGGGAACTCAGCGTTGATATCTCGCGTTGTGGTAAAGATGGCGCTGGCCACATCTTCAGGTTCAATGCCATTGAGCCGAATCATGAGCGCCAATAACCGCCGGGTCTCCCGCAAGATATCCTCGCGTGAATTGGATGTGACGGTCGTAGCGCCGCGTACGCCTCGACAAACCATGATCGGTTGCTCCTTTGGGGGAAATGCGTGAGTCCAGGTGGGCACAGTAATGGATTGTGAGTACCAGAGTCCGACTTGCAACATGATCTCCTCCTGCACAGACTCGAGAGCCTCTGCCCACGCCGCATCCGAAATCTGGTAATAAAATCCAGACAACAAAAAGAGCGTGGGCTTTTCGCTCCACGCTCGGGAAAACAACGGTGTTGGATGTGTCTACACAACGCCCTGCCCGGCGGGGAGCGATTTGCCCAAATAGCTAAAGTAAAAGCTAAAGTATCCCCCGCCGAAGACGCGCGCATCTCCACCAGCCATCAAGGTGACGTCAAGAAGTGATGATGCGTTGCGATGTGAATCAGACATTGCGATACGAATTTATTGCAAGATGTCATGGAGCATAACACAACGAATTTCTTCTGTCAAATCACCCAGCAGAGCCGGGTGCGTTTCAAAATGAGGGCAGGCATTGTAAAACCTGCCGGATTGCGAATCCGGCTCCAGAGTGGAGCTCCCCAGGGCGGATTCGCAATCCGCCCGGCAAAACAGAAAAGCGTCCAACATTGAACCATGCCCTGACAATGGGTGCGGTTCAAAATGGGGCGCTTTTGCTTTTTGCGTTCCTGGCCGACTCAAGTCGGACGCTTCAGACTTTTGAAATACCCCCACCACCTCAGGGTGTGTTTCAAAATGGGGGCAATCATTGCCAACCCGCCGGATTGCTGAATCCGGCTCCGAAGCGGAGCTCCCCAGGGCGGATTCGCAATCCGCCCGGCAAAAAAGAAAAGTAACTGCTGACGCACCTGGCTTCGGCCTGTTTTTTCGCCCGGAGCTGAATCTCCGGGCTATTCTTGCCAAGCCCTCCGGGCTACACGGCTGAGCCCCAGTGGGGCTTTGCACCCATAGCCCGAGGGTTTAGCCTCGGGCGGAGCGGAGCGGCGCAGACGAGTCAACCTTAGCAGCTACAAAAAAGCTCTGAAATTCTTGGTGTTCTTCGTGTCTTTGTGCCTTTGTGGTGATTGAAGTCGGGT
>CAZYSY010000117.1:0-7151 GCA_964650295.1 uncultured Caldilineales bacterium
CGGTGTTGGCGGGGTCGGCTTTGGAGCAACTTTCAGTGCTCTCGCCCGAGCCGTGGGGTTTGAAATACGCCCGAGGCGACCTAACCGCTCGCAAGCAACTACTTTCAGTGCTCTCGCCCGAGCCGTGGGGTTTGAAATCGCAAGCCCGCCTGGATAACGACGGGTCGATAAGATCTTTCAGTGCTCTCGCCCGAGCCGTGGGGTTTGAAATCCCACCTGTTTTTGGATGATGAGCAGATGTTTTTTCTTCACCATACGCATTTTATCGTCTCTGTGAGCTTCCTGGCAAGTCCCTAGTGAAGGGTTTTGGCAAATTTGTTGAGTTTTGTGGATTATTTTTCGCAAATGGGTTTCTGCTGCCCGGCGGCGTGCTTTTGCGACGCCCCGAGTGCTGTTTCCAGCTTGTTCAAGGGGGAAAATGGTGGTTTTCATTCTATTTCTCCTTTGTTGATGTCATGGGATGTTGCATTTGCGGAGCCACTCCTTAGAGAGTCGCCTAGATGCACTCGCGATCGATTTTGTAGTATCCGTGGATGCGGGCGCTCGTTCGGTTCAGAAAACATCATTACAAAAACGGCGGAATTCACAATTGACGCAGCGTCCCCGCTTTGTGGTGGGGGGCGGCATACGCTCTTCTTCGATGCAGCAGCGAATTTCTTGCACAGTGCGCTGAACTTTGTTGCGTAGCCGTGTGGTGAAGTGAATCCTTTCGGCTCGACGGTTCGGGATACTGTACAGAAAACCCTGCTCCGAGACCACGTCCCACACATCTTCCAGCATGAGACCATACGCGGCTAACTGCAATTTGAAATGAGTGGCGATGCCTGTGCGGCGGCTGAGTTTGAAATCCACAGGCCAGGCCCGATCACCCTGCCGTAACACCAGATCCAATCGGGCGCTCAGCCCCAATCGTTCTGATTGTATTTTTACCTCTTCCAGACGCTTGGCCTCGGGCAAGCCATAAAGCTTTCCCGGCTTTCGTCGCCGCTGCCGCGCCTCCTCGCGTTCGTGTGCGGCCACGCCCGCCTCCATCTTGAATGTGACAGGGCGCAATCCTGGCATAAGATAGGTGAAGTAGACGACACGCGGGCAATAGGCCCACTGTTTGAGGTCTGTCACTGGAAGCAGCCAGGTCATTGGCTTTCCTCCTTCTCTTCTTCTTCTTCGGCCTCGACTTCGTAGCTCATCCGCTCGGCCCAATCTTTGGCGCAAATGGGGATGAGTTGGATATTGCCCGGATTGTCTTCCATCCGCATGTCCACCTTGAGCATGAGCTCCTCCTGATGGTTACGACTGAGTTTGCCCAGAAATGCAGAAAATTGGATGCGATCCAGGCCATAATCCAGGCAAATATCTGCAACTTTGTTACGCAGACGATCATTGGGAATATCGTAAATAATGAGACATCGCATGATAGTTTGATGTAAATGAGTAACGCTTAGGTGATGATGATTTACCAACTGGCCTGATAAGGAATAAACGTTTCAGCATCGTTGCGCAGATAGCTGGCCAACTCCCGAGCCTGGGTTTGCAGAATGGCGCGAGGACTAAGACGCTGTCCTTTGTAGCGTTCTGGCGCATCCAGCCGGGCATGGATTTTTTCGGCAATAAGACGTCGTGTGTCTTTATCCAGATTGCCTCGTTTGTCCAGAATCAGGGCTGTGCCTTTGCCTATCATGGCCAGCAGCGTGCGATCTGCCACTGGCGCCCGAAAAGGCTCGATGAGATCCAGCACCAGGCTGGGTTTGCCGGGCCGATCGGTATGCAAAAAGCCTGCATAAGGATCCAGACCTGCCAGCACAGCGGCTCGTTCCACTTCGCCGTAGAGCACACCATAACTATAATTCAAACCCATATTAACAGCGTCTTCAGCATGGCGTCCTTTGCGCCCGGGCCAGTCCAACTCCTGGGGCAATAATGCCTTTACGCCCGACCAATAGGCTTTGGCCGCTCGACCTTCGGCCGAAAGGATTTGCTCTCGCACGTCATCGATGCGGGAAGCCTCCAGCGCCAGTAATTCCTGTTCGTGCCCCAGAGTCTCGATAGCGGCATCGCGTAAGATGCGGTATAGCTCCGGCGCTTTTTCTTTGCGATATTTGGCCACATATTTGAGTAACGCAGCCTGATTGCGGATTTTGCCCAGGGCCAGCGCCCGGGCGGCTTGAAATCCCCGTTCATCCGCATAAGCCAACAATTGCGCCCGCCGGGTCTTGACCGTGCCGATGAGTGCGCTGGCGTAGAGGCTGGCCACCGGATTGCCGCGGCTGTCTACGATGTGCACTGGCACGCCATAATTTGCACACGCGGCCATGGCGTCGGCGCTGATGCTCACGCCATGATCCGCCAAGGTCAACGTTTCCAGATGCAGTAATGGTGCGTCCAGCTTGCGTTCACCTTTGACCGTGATGCGTAAACGGCCTTGATGTTTGCTGACGAACGCACCATAATCCTGAATGAAAAGATGTTTGATGATAGGCATGATATTCAATCCTCGATTTGGAACCAACCGCCTCCTTTGACCACGTTTTTGCCCAATTGCAGACTTTCGCCCCACAACAGCAGCGGCAGCAGGGGTGCCCAATCGTCGGCCAGGAGTTGGATTTCGCCCACTAGGCCGCCCAGATAGTGATATTTCTTCAGGCGGGAGGAGTAACCCTTCACGTCCCACCAAGTGAGATCATCCTGGAGAATATGCACCTGCTCGGTCACGGGCATGATGCCATCCAGATACCTTCGTAACGCCTCCCGTGATGTGGTGGCATCCTGCTCAGTGACATGCTGATTCACGGCAAAGGCCCGTTCGGCCAGACGTTGGAAGAACGCAGGAAAGTGGAAAGTGCGCATGAGGCGATTGTGGTGTATGAGGCGCAAAGGTGTGCGCAGATTTAGCGTGAGTGGCGTGTAAGCGCTAAAAGATGCCAACAGCGCCTGGGTTCGCTGGCGGATGCTGTGGGAGGTGACCGGAACTTGGGGCATGTCGATGGTGCGGCGACCTTCTGGCATGATGATCTGGGTTTCGCGGGTGTGGGGATTGCGGGCCTCGATGCTAATGAGGCGATAGCGTCCGCGTCCCCCCAGAGCAGGCTGATAACGGCCCAGTCCCCAAGTCTCTCCAACCTCGTTCAGACCCAGCACGATGTAGGGCAGCAGGAAGAGGGTGTGCTGACCAAAGAGAGAAAAGGTGAATTGAAAACGCTCACCTGGCTGATAACGGGTTTGGCGGGAAAGAGGGGGGCGCAAGGCAAAGGGACGACGGCTTTCGGGGCCGGTGTCGCGGGCGGTGAGATAGCACACCGGGCATGTGGCTTGGTGTTCGGGCGTGGCTTTGATCGCGGGCGGGGCGCCGCAATAGGCCCGGCTGATGTAGCTTTGCCAGGCCCCGCGCAGGGCCGAACCTTTGAAAGCATCCATTTCGATGGGCGTAGTTGCTTCGGCCTCGAAGCGAATGTGATGGATGGTGAGGTTGGGAAAGAGGTTGGAATGATTCATGGAGCATCCTCCTGTCGGATCGTGGAAAAAGTTTGATAAAGATTCAATGGAAGAAAATAAGATATGGAGTTGTTAAGGTGCGGAGAGGAGGCGGACGTGATGGCTAAGCCCCCACATCCAGCCGTTGGTACAAGTTAAAGCCACGCGAAGCTCGGATGAGGCGGTATGGGATGACCACGTGGTGCAGCAGGCGGTCTTTACCCACCTTCATGGCTTTGGCGCTATAGATGTCCACATGCTCGAAACTAAGATGAGGGGCGCAATCATCCATCACTTGCAACACCCCATCAGCAGGAAAGGCTTCCTGGATGGATTCCAGGGGGGTGTACGTGGTGGTGAGTTCAGTGGCTTGCGCTACACGGACAGCTTGAATAAAGCCGCCTCGTTTGCCAATGTACGTGATCATGCTCAGCCAGCGAGCCCAGTCTCCAGTAGTATCGTGGCCCGGGCGAAAGGCCATCTGCATCAGCCCCTGCCACTGCACATATTCTCGAAAGCCGATGGTATGGAGCATGGGGCGGCTGAGACCCGTGTCAGGGTCTGGATCGCCCCAATTTCGGTCTGGGCGCAGGATTTTCGTAAAGGTGTTGGTGACTGCAATCCGCTCAGGGCCATCAACGGCCAGTTTGGCATCTCTCACTGCTGGCCAGAGACGTTTGCCTTCTTCCACACCCAAGTCACGCAAGATGACATCCAGCAGGGCCATTTTGAAAGCGAAGGGCGTAGGCAAAAGCAGTGCTTTGCCCCCTGTGGATGTAGCGGTGGCCAGCTTTAGCGAAATGAGTCCCACCGGTTGGTAGGTGACAATTGTCCACATGGCTCACCTCACAGGGTGAACGTGAAAGGTTGGGCGTCTGCGATGAGGGATTGCATGATCTGGGCGAATTCGGCCAGCGAATCAAAAGGCCGAACGTAGATACGATCCTGATGCAGTGCGTTGAGCGCATCGGCCACCTGTTGCATTTCTTCGACGAACATACCATTGAGGGGGCTGATTAGTGGCGCTGGAGCTGGTGCGGTGCTGTAAGAAATCGCTCCCTTTACATTCACAATGTGAGGGCTTTGCGTATTGCGCATGGCCCCGGCAGGCTGCACAAAGGTGTAAAGCAAACTCTCCAGCAGCGCCTTAAGTCGCTTTTCACGGTTCACGCCTTCACCATAGCTTTGACTGATGTCATTGAACCCGATGCGGGAGGCCTCTACCGACGCAATGATGGCATATTGACCGCTGTTGGCCGGACGATGGAAGATAGCCTGACCCAGATTGCCAGAACGATCTGCCTTTTTTGTAGGAATTTCGCGGCGGTCAGGGTCATATTTTACGTGGAAATACTGCTCGGTGCTGACGCTTTCGGGGATGCCAACAGCCCAGCCGAATTCCACCACGCTCTTGCGAGGCACAGACTGATTGCCCTGCGTAACCAGATTTCCTTCAATGTCATCCAGCGTACAAGTCAACAACTTATTGACCACCTGTACAGGCGTGGGTTTGCCTTTGAGAAATTGTTGGAAGTCTGGGTCTGCAGACATGCGATTGGCGTCGAAGATGGCGCAGGCCTTGCACAGTGGCAGATCTGCGTCACCCTTGGCCAGAAAGTAGAGATGTTCAGCCTGGATATGTTTGAGCATGTCGCCGCTGATGGCGTTGACGCTGTGCAGACGGCCCTTGCTATCCACCACTGTGACAACCCGGGTTTGAATTTGGTTGCCCTCGCCTCCCTCGTTGTTCAACGAGTGCATGTTCAAAGTGGCGTTAGCGGCAACAGAAAGGTTATAGATGGTAGTCATGGTCTTTGCTCCTTATTGGATTGGATGTTGGATTGATTGACTATCGTGGTCAGGATTGGGGTGATGCGTCGTCGGCGTTTTCTTTGGGGTCTCGGGCGTAGCCAAAGGCAATGAGCAGATTCGCTACAGTCTGGGAGCCATATTCATCCACCAAGGCGACAACCTCTTCAATATCCTGAGTGGTGATGGCCTTGCGACGGAAACCTTTTCCTTTGGTTCGTTCATACACCCGCGCATTTTCTTCGTTATAGCTGTGCATGAAATCGGCCAGGGCCTGGATGAACTCATCCGGATATTGGGCCTTGCGTTTCAGTTCTTGCCCCAAACCGTAACGGATATCATATTGACTCTGCTGTCGACCGATATACTGCGGGATGACTGTACTGCGGCGGATGGCTTCAGCAATATTCTGAAAACCACGAGTTTGTAGAATGGACGCAAGTTTCGGTTGTGACATTTGAATTAACCTCCTGAGATGGGTTTCGGAAAAGGGTTTGGTATAGAAATGGCTGCGGTCCAATTCACTGATGAGAAAGCTGCCGTAATCTGCTAAAAAGTCGAAAAATGCGTTGAAGTCGCCACCAGAGAGAAAATCGCGATAACGACGTAGCAAATTGTAGCCTTCGCTGTGACCTTCTTCAATGGAACGAATGCGTTGCTGATGTTCCTGAAGGATGTCCTGAAACATACGTACATCACTACGGCTTTGAATTTGTGGCATCCAGTCAGGCAGGCCCAAAAAGGCCAGGTTCATCATGGTGTAGGCATTGGCGCTAAGAAGTTGATAGGTGGCGACATTCATACCGGAAACCAGCCTGGAAATGCGTCGAGCCTGGAATAATCCCAGATCGTCACCCTTCGCCACAAAGTCCAGCAACGTGTGCGTGTAGAGTAGGCTGGCGATAATATCCATTTTGATGGCTGTATCATCCCATAAGTTTTCCAAAAAACGTCGGAATACTCTTTTGTGATCCCGCAAGGCCATGTGTCGGGGCGCCAGCACATAAGTTTTGCGAAAGTTGCCATTACGAACATTACGCGGCGCCGCAGCCAACCACAACCCCACTGCTTTGAGATACTCCTCAATCCAGAACTTCTTTTCGTTGTCCATGGTTAGCTTGTTAGCTTTAGGGCGATTCTGGCCTTTGCCCATGTGGGGATTGAAGACCTGGGAAGCGGTGATGAGATGAGGAAAAGTTTTGCCTGTCTCCTTGCGCCAGGCATTGGTCAGTTCATCCACAGGCGCGTTCATCGAGGCAAACATGCCCAAAATGGTGCGTACGTTCAAGGCCAGATATTCCTGGCTGCTGAGATGCCATTGCAGGGCCAACTTATTGTTGATGCCCTGCACCTGCATACGGAAATCAGTCAGAAAGGTGAGGACTGTCCAATCAGGCCGGGGCCTGAGATCGTCCAGGGCATTGGCCAATTCTTGGCCTACGACCTTTTTTTCATTCAGGGCCTTTCGTTGTTCGTTATAGCGCCGAAAATCATCCCATTCCTTATTCACGTCACGAATCGCAATGTCAGGGGCCTGGGACGGCGGTGCTGTTATCTTGCGGCCTCCCAACGCATAGGGCAAGCGATCCCAAGGTTGCAGGTGCGGGAGCCACACTTCCTGGATGGTCGTCCCGGCGTCGATCTGAAAGTAGCCCCCTTTATCTTCCAGAACAATTTGGGCGTTGTCCTCGCCCTGAATTTGTGTGACGATATCCTCCAGCATTTGGGCCAGGCCAAACGCCAGAAGGGTGTCGGTTAGTGTGCCGCTTTCTTTGCGGACGTAGTAGTAACGTTGGTACATGTGCTATGTCTCCTCTTGCGAAAGCCCATCCGTCAGGCGTAAATAACGGACGGTGAGCAGGTAAAGGATTTGC
>CAZYSY010000118.1:0-20751 GCA_964650295.1 uncultured Caldilineales bacterium
GGGCAACCCCTCCACCGGCATGCCCAACTTCATCGCGGCCATCCCGGGCATGACGCCCATGGCCACCAGGATGATGCACAAGGGCCTGGAGAAGATCGACATGCCGCCCGTGGGCGAATTTCTGGAGATGATCCACGACGCGGGCGGGCGCATCTGGGCATGCCGCATGGCCATGGACATGATGGACCTGAGCGAAAGCGACCTGGTCGGTGAAGTCGATGGCGTCGTCGGGGCCATGGAATTTCTGGAGATGGCCGAAGGCGCGCAGATCGTCTTCATCTGAGTGCGGGTCGCACATGCCAATGGAGCGCGTCGATGAAACGTGAAGCGTGAAAATGTCCAGTCTGAGGCCCAGTAGTGGTGGAGTTCATCCACGTAGTTCAGAGTGAAGGTGCGTTCGTCGACCATACATGCGAAAACGATCCCATTTCGAAACGCACCCACAAATCACGGGTGCGTTTCAATTATTGTCAGGACATAATTCAATGTTGGACGCTTTTCTATTTTGCCGGGCGGATTGCGAATCCGCCCTGGGGAGCTTCGCTCCGGAGCCAGATTCATCAGGCGGGATGGCAATGATTGCCCCCATTTTGAAACGCACCCAAACCACTGTCATGTTGACATCATGGACACTCTCAGCTACAATGTCGCTGACTTTGGGTACAACAAATCTCTGCTCTAGCAGCCACTCCACCGGACAAAAACATGTCAGCTACCCTTCCCCAGGACTCGGAAAAAGGCCGAAACAAGCAGCAGGAAACACCCCCGGCCTGGAAAGTGTATGTGGCCTTGATGAAACCAAAAATCATCTTACTGCTGCTTATCGTAACATGGGGCGCCATGCTAGTGGCCGGAGGCGGCAAAGTGGGGTGGTGGACGTTCTGGTGGACAACCTTAGGTGGCGCTTTGGCATCAGGTGGAGCCAATGCCATTAACCATTACCTGGATCGCGACATCGACGAATTGATGTACCGCACCAAACGCCGTCCGGTTCCCGCTGGCTGGGTGACGCCCGCAACCAAAGCCGTGACCTTTGGCGTCATCCTGAATATGCTAGCCTTTGCGATTTTCACAACACAGGTTAATTTGCTATCGGCCATGCTGGCCTTGCTAGGCACGCTATATTATGTTTTCATCTATACGATGCTACTCAAACGCCGCACCCACCACAACGTCACCATTGGCGGCGTGGCCGGAGCCATCCCAGCATTGGTTGGCTGGGCGGCCGTGACCGGCAGCCTTGGTCTTACCGCCTGGCTGCTTTTTCTCATCGTCTTCTTGTGGACACCACCCCATACCTGGGCGCTGACGCTGGTGGTGAAACGAGATTACGCTCGGGTGGATGTACCCATGTTGCCAGTTTCGGTGGGTGAAGAAGAGGCCAGGCGCCAGATCATCATCTACTCGTGGCTATTTTTCATCAGCACGCTATTGCCCACCATATTCCGCACAATGGGGTGGTTTTACCTTGCCGTGGCGCTGGTTACAGGCTTCCTTTTTATGCGTGGAGCCTATCGGATGCGACGCAATGGCCAAAAAAAGGATGCATTCAGCCTTTACAAATTCTCATTGCTCCATTTGGCCCTGTTATTTGCAGGCATGGTCATCGACACCATTCTTGTCGATGCGATTCCATTTATGGGGTGGTAGTCAACCACCGGGCATCAAAGGGAAGTCGAACTCACCGCTACGCGGTTGCGTGGTAGCGAACTCGCCGCAGGCATTGGCCGAGCGTAATACATAAAAATACTGGGAGGATGGATCGCCCACCACACCCGAATCGACATACTCGAAAACGCCATCGGCAACCTGAAGCGTCTTGCGCAATTCAGCGCTAGAATCGCCAGGCTGGAAGTAAGGATGCGTTGAGCGCCACACTTCATAGTAGGCCGTAGCTCCGCCATGCGCCCAGGCAAGGCGCATATCAACCTGGTTGACGATGGTCTCGGTCATGCTGGTGGGAGACTGGGCGGTTGTGCAGGGAGCGTTGATCTCAAGAAAGATAGCGGTAGGAACGCCCCAGTTGTCGTCGGCGTCTTGCGCCTCAACAAAAATAAGATGCCTACCATTGCTCAAGCCAGAAGAGTCGATGGTGCCGGTGACGTTTTCAGATGACGCATCGAATGAACCGTCGGCTGCAGTCAACGCATGAACCACCGCGCCTTGCCATGAAGGCGCATCGATGGTATAGCGAGCGGATTGAATATTCTGCACAGGCTCATCGCCATGACCACCACTATGATAACGACTATCATCCACGGTGGCCGTGATTGTAACCGGGCTACTACCATCAGAAGTCGCTGTACTCAAACTCAAATCGAATACATCTGGGCCGCTGGGGTTTTGGTAAGGACGTCTTGCAGCCTTTAATGCATACATAAGAGCGGGCATGTTTTTGGGAATGATAGTATTTTCAAAATAACTACAATCTTGGAAAAACTCGGTGCCAAGTTCGAAGGTGTAGCTGGCCACGCCCAATTCGCCATAGGTGAAATCATCGGTGACGCCAGAGGCGTTATAGAGACAATCGCTGCACACTTCATACTGATTGAAATAACCAAATTTGCGCCCCAGAGTTTGCAATCCCGCCTTGTTGGGGGCATCCTGCGTATCAGTCCACTCCCAGGGAAATAACACCAACTGACTGTAGCTGTGCAACGTGACGAACACCCCTTGTGCATCATCCGGTGCGGCGTCAAAGTCGTCAGCCCCCCGTTGATCTGGAAAAATGGAGCGAGCGTAGTTCTCGATGGCCTGAACTTCGGGTTCAGAGGCAGCGCTCGGGCCATGATAGGTCTCATCACAAGCGAAGTCACTGGAACCGCCCTCGTTCCATTTGAAACTGCTATTGCGATTCAAATCTGTGCCCCAATAATTGCTATTAGGACAGCCATCATCATTATCAGTATTCTTTCGCCAAGATTTGCCAGCTTCCGCAAGCTTTCGCCCGTCGGGATTGGCCTGAGGGATAAGATGGAACTCGTAATTATCCACCAACCAGGTGACATCAGGATCAATGCCGTAATCGTTGATTAGCTTTTCGGCAAAGCGTGAGGCCAACTCAGCTGTGGTATATTCGCGCGCATGAATGGCGGCAATCATAAAAAATTTGGGTTTCGGGCCGGGAATATTGCGATTCGTGATCACCAACGCATTGATGTCATAACCATCCTCCCCACCGGGGATCGTCTTCTCCCAACTATCGCCCACATCCGACCAAGTGGCTAGATCTGGATGATCCGTGGCCAGTGCAGCCAAAGTATCATAGGTCTCCTCAACAGTGCGATAACAGGGATAACCGGGAATGCCTGAAGTCTGTCCTGGCAACATCAAGTGTGGAGCGTTCATTTGTTGGGTCAACGTCTCATCTTTCTCAAATCGCAAGCTGCGAGATACAAGCATATCTCGCTGCCGAGGCCCCACCATCGCCACGAAAAATCCCTGTGAACGGTCCACCTCCCACACATCCAATAACGCAGCCAGCTCGTTTAGCTGCGCTAAATTGTCGAAATAAACCCGAACGACCTGAACATCGTCATCAGGCCCCTGGGCGGAAACTCTGATGGCAAAAACTAAGACCAAAACAATGACCAATGCTGGTAACAAAAAACGACGCATTTTATCAACCTCTTGAATCGGCAAAGCGGGATTGAAAAGCCACAACAAACTACCTAACGGCCAGGACTAGCGCCTCCCATAAACATAGCCAACGCAGTAAAAACCATCAAAACCAATACTGCCACCATCGAGGCCAAAAGTGGTGACCGCGTATTCTTCAGCTCTAACATGGGGGGGCGTCCCACTACTTCCATTTTGGGGCCGGCAAACCATGCATAGAGCGCTCCACCAATGAATCCCCCCAGATGCCCCCAGTTATCAATGCCCGGCGACAAACCAATGATGAAATTGACCAACGCGATGGTGACAACATTGATTAAGGAACGCTGCGCACTTTGACCAAACAAATCGCGGTGTTGATAGAGAAAAACCCCCTCCGCAGCCAACAATCCAAAAATGGCTGTGGAAGCGCCCAAAGAATTGTAGCCGGAAAAAATGTAGGAAAACACATTTCCCGCCACGCCCGCCACAAGATAAAGCCACAAATACCCCCATCGGCCATAGAAACGCTCGAGCCCTGGCCCCAATACATAAAGCGCATACATGTTAAATCCAATATGGAAAATACTACCATGCAAAAACATAGGCGTGATCAAACGCCACCATTGCCCCGCGGCGATGGCGGCGTTGTTTTTCATACCTATGGCGGCGACAACATCAAAACCATACAACGCCTTGCCGCCCATTTGCAATGCATATACAACAACGGTGAGGACAAGCAGAGCATACGTGACATAGGGAGCGCCTTGCGGCAGACGCACAGGGTGGCGTGGCGCTGCAGGAGCCTCGACCGGTGTGAGGGAAGAAGACGGTTCGCTAATTTCAGAAGCTGAATCAGGCTCAGGGGGAGGATATTGAAAACTCATGGAGCTTAGGATAACAGCCTCAGGCCCAGGCGTCAAAAACGCTTATCGCATTTGCATCCTTGGGTAAGAAGGCCTACGCCCCGTGCTATCCAGGGCGCTGCCCAAACATGGCGCCGGCTCAGGATTGGCCCGACCACACGGGCATGCCGCTGGGCGTGCGCAGATCGATGCGCTGGCCCGTGCGCAGGTTCTTGATCCAGTTGACTTCCATGTGATCGGGGCTCTCAAAGCCCTCCAGCTCGATGGGGTCGCCCGGTTGCAGCTCGATGCCCTTTTCGGCCCACCACCAGGGCGGGCCCAGCATCGCGTCTCGCTGCACGCCATCCTGATCGGTGAAGGTGAGCTGGTTGTCCATCACGCTGACCACCTGCCCCGTGAAGTGCAGGGTCGGGCCGGTGGGCTGGGCCGCCTGTGCATTGGGGCCGCGGCCCGCGGGTGGTCCGCCTCCCTGCCCTGGTGGGATAGGATTATCGGGATCGGGCGTGGCTCGCAGCCAGGGAGGCCCGCCGCCCTGCTCTGTGCCCCGGGGGTTCTCCACCCAGATGGCGGTGGCTTCCCACGAGCGCAGGTACTGCACCAGCGCATCCACTTCCACCGAAGTCAGGCGGTCGCCGAATGCGGGCATGATGCTGTTGGGCCGCCGCGGGCCGTAGATGATGGTGTGGGCCAGGGACGCATCGTCGTTGCGGGTGAGGATCTGCAGGCTGTTCAGGGCCGGGCCGCTGCCGCCCTCGCCATTTTCGCCATGACAGGCCGCGCACGCGTTGGCGTACAGGCTCTCGCCCAGGGCCAGCATCTCCTCAGGGTTGGTGGGGTCGATGTGGATGGGCGCGGGCGGGGTCAGGGCGATGCCGGCCCCGTCGATGGCGTCCCAATGCTGCAAGAACGCGACCAGGGCGTCGATGGTCTCATCTTCCAGCTGCGCATCCCAGGAGGGCATCATCGTGCCGGGCACGCCCGCGCGGATGGTGCGGGCCAGATCGCTCGCGTCCGTGGCCCGGGTGTCCTCGTCATTCAGCGCCGGGGCCAGATCTGTGCCCTCGCCGTTGACGCCGTGGCAGGTGGTGCAGTTTTCGGCGTAGGCCGCGAGGCCGCTGGCCCAGACATCGCCTTCGGGCCCGAGCGCGGCCACCTGGGCCAACAGGTCGTCGGTGATGTCGGGCACGGGCATGGCGGGCGGGATCACGCCCTGCTGCGCGGCCATCTCCGCCACCTGATCCCAATCGACATAGCGCAAAAAGGCGGTCAACTCATCCACCTGATAGCTGTTGAATGGACCGCCATCCTCCTGATGCCAGGCAGCCATGGCGGTGTTGTAGCGTCCGCGGGCGATGGTCTTGTAGAGGAAGTCGTACTCCGCGTTGCGGATGGCGTCGGTGTTCAGCGACGGATACGCGCCAATGCCCGAGCCATCCACGCCGTGGCAGAGCGCGCAATTATCCACATACATGACCGCGCCGTCGGCCACGTATTGCTGGCGCAGGTCTTGCTGCGCGGCGGCCATGCGTTCGGGCTCGCGCAGTGCGTACACGGGCAGGGCCACGATCAACATCAGCAGGCCGATGAAGATGATCAGGGCATAGCGGTTCATAGCATGTTGTCTCGGGGAGGAAGGGGGAGGTGGGAGATTGGGAAGGTGGGAGATTGGGAAGTTGGGAGATTGGGAAATTGGGAGGGTGGGGCTGGCTGTGCACGATGGATGCGCCCGGGGAGCGTGATCGCGGCTTCAGGCCTCCAGCCTTATGCATAGACCAACTGAGCCGTCTCGAATTCGTCGCGGGTGCGGGGTTTGGAGGTGTCCACCTTGATCACGCCCGCGTCGATGAGGATGTTGAAGGTATCCAGGGCCCGGGGCGCGGGCGGGTTCACCACGTTGCCCACATCATCGAAGTGGGAGCCGTGGCAGGGGCAGACGAATTGGTTTTGGTCCGGCTCCCAGCTCACCGAGCAGCCCAGATGGGTGCAGCGCCGGTAGACCGCGAGAAAGCCGCCATCTTCCGCCCGGATGAGGAAGAAGCGCCCGGCCGGGAATTCGGTGATGCTGCCCGGGGGAAAACTGTCGACCGGGCCTGCGGTCACCACCCCGCCGAATTCTCCCTCCAGACTGCGGGGCTGCAAAAAAATCAGGCCCGCGGCTGTGATCTCCATCACGGCCAGCGCGCCCAGCGTGGCCGCGCCCAGCTTGAGGAAGTTGCGCCGGCTCATTTTCGGGCCGGAGGAAGTTGTTTGGGAATGGGAATGGGAATGGGTTGTCATGGTTGATGTCTTGGTTGAAAGGTAATTGATGATTAATGATTGATGATTAATGATTGAAGAGACAGCCGGACGCGTTCTCAAGCTTGCACCTTTAATCTTTATTCATTAATCATTGATCCTCAGAATGGCCAGATCAGCGCCATGTTGGGCCCGCGGAAGAAGATGCCGGTGATGGTCAGCATCACCAGACTGACAAACAGAAAGAGAAACAATCCCAGCGCAGCTTCGCTGTGGTTGGCTTTGAACCACTTGCGAAATGCGGCGTAGATGAGGCCCAGGCCGCCCAGGGTCAACAGCACCGGGATCACGCCATTGGAGATGATGGTGGGCAACGAAGGCAGCCAGGCCGGGAAATCCACCCAGAATTCATCCAGCAGAATGAGGATGGGGGGCAGAATGAGGCCCAGCAGCGCGGCCACCGCGGCCACTCGTTTTCCCGTCTGCGACCGGAAGTAAACGCCGATGTCTCCCTCCGACTTTTTATCCCAGAAAGGAACCAGCGCCAGGGCGATGAGTATGAGGGTGGGCAGCATCAGCGCGGCCAGGGGGTGCATGTGCAGCAAAAGCTCCTGCAAGCCCAGAAAATACCAGGCCGCCTTGGCCGGGTTGGGGGGATGCGCGGGATTGGCCAGGGCCTCCAGAGGCGCGGGCATGGTCATGGCCCACAGGAACACGCCTGCTATCAGCGCCACAGCCGCGGCCAGCTCGATCTGCACCAGGTAGGGGATGGTGGTGAGCTTGGGCGCTTTCCTGGCGGTTTCGGGCTGGGAGATGTCGCCATCTTTGCGGATGCGCCAGAAGTGATAAGTCATCACCAGCAGGATGGTGGCGGGCAGGACGGCCACATGGATGGCGTAGAAGTTGCGTAGCGCGGCCTGTCCCACTTCGGGCCCGCCCAGCAGAAAATCGCTGATGACGCCGCCGATGATGGGGATGTATCCCAGCAGACTGGTGGCCACGGTGATGGCCCAATACGCCAACTGATCCCAGGGCAGCAGGTAGCCGGTGAAGTTGAAGCTGATGACGATGAGGAAGAGGATGATGCCCACCATCCAGTTGACGCCCCGGCCTTTTTTGTAGCTGCCCGTAAAGAACACCCGCAGCATGTGCAAGAAGACGGTGATGATGAGGAGGTTGCCCGACCAGTGATGCACCGCGCGCAGCATGGATCCGAACATCACCTGCGTTTCCAGGAGTTGGATGCTGGTGTAAGCCCGCTCGACGCTGGCGTCGTAGCGGAACATGAGCAGGATGCCGGTGCTGATGAGGATGATCACCAGCAGGGCGGAGAGACCGCCCAGGCCCCAGGTGTAGGTGAATTTGAGGGCGGGAGCGGGCACGCGGGTGGGATGCAGATGCAGGATGACGTTGTTCATCACCGCTTTCATGCGATTGCGCTCCACGTGACGGGGCACAGAGCGCGAGGCATCTGCCGAGAGTTTCATGTCAGCCTGTGTCATGGCGCAGACTCCTTTCAGACATGCCAATCGGGTCGAAAAGCTGATGTTTTCGGCCCGATTGCAAAGGGTGATGTGCAGATGATGAGGTTGGGATTAGCTGTTGGGAGTGAGGTTGAAGGCCTGGCCGCCCTGGCCGCCGCGCCCACCTTTGCCCTGGCCATGTCCACCCTGGCCATGTCCACCGCCCTGACCGCCGTGTCCACCCTGGCCGTGGCCATTGCTGGCGGCCATGATGGCGTCAAAGGTGGCCTGGTCGATGTACTGGGGCGTGTAGGTCTCGCCGGTTTGTTGTTGCAGCACGCCCACGAAGGCCCGCATGTGGTTTTCGGAACCGGCCAACAAGCTCTTGTACACCTGCTGGATGTCCGCATTATCGGTGTCGGCAACGGCCTTCTGCAGGTCGTAGATGTCCACATCCTCGATGGTTGCGCCCACTTTCAGGGCCTCGGCCAGCGACTGACTGCCCTGGGCCACGAGCTGGTTGTAAAGCGCTTGCAGCTCGGGGTCGGTGAAGACGCCCACGGGGTTGTCGCCCACCGGGTCTTCGATGCCGTAGCGGTCCAGCAGAGCGCCCACTGCATCCATGTGTTGCTGCTCAGATTTGCTGATGTTGGTGAAGACGGGGAAGTCCCACTGCTCGCCCAGGGTGATGTACACATCCCGGGCCAGTTTCTCTTCCTCACGCATGTGCAGCAGGTCTGCGATCTCCTGGTCGTCCACCTCGCCTGCGGGGGGCAGGTTGGCGGCCGGGTCCATCTCGCCGCCCTGGGCCTGATGGGCAGCGCCGTGGCCGTTGGCTCCCTGCTGGCCGTAGCCGCCGCCTTGCTGCAAGGCCGTGCCAGCGGTGTTGGCCTCGGGCATGGTCTGCACCACGGGGGCCGCGTCATTGGTGACGGCGCTATCATCAGCAGAAGCTGTGGTTCCGCAGGCTGCCAGGGTCAGCGCCAGGGCGCCAACTGCGATGGTTGCAAGGAAAGTCTTGGTGCGTTTCATTATCGTATCCTCCGAAAAGGTAATGGGGGTGAAGTTGCTTGTTTGTGCGAGCGGATGAACGTGTCATCCTTAACTCTGCCCCCAGTATAGCGGGAGATTTTGGAGGAATTGGGGAGAAATTATGGAGATTTTGTGGAGCTAAGTAGACTCCAAAAATATCTTAACGCCTGATGGGCGTCCGGTGAGCTGTCACATGACGAATGTAGACCCAAATAGACGTAAGTAGGCGATTCTCTCGTCCAGATTCGTCTTTCTTAGCGCTTCGTCTGTTGAGTTGTAATCGTCTGCAAGGTTCATTTCAAATTCATATCTGGCAACCTGACACAAATAGGACTTTCGATTTGGCTGAAAATCGGATACCCTATAGGCATGATAACGAAACATCTTCTGCTTTTCAGCCTCTTTATCGAAAGTCCTGTGTACATAAGCGTCGGTCTTGAGTTTCGGAAAAATCCGTCAAGGCTGCTTTCTTTGTTTCGTAAGTATGGATATGGTATTCTTTTTATGAATACTTGGCTCATTGTTAGCCTTCTCTCGCGTTGTGTGTCAGGTATCCGCTCTGCGCCACATCGTCAGGTGTGGTCGCGGAATGACATTGATTTGACATAAGAAAGACTTGGCGGGCATTTTATTACCCACCACATTTTATACCGGAATGAACATGTTTATTTTTAGGAGATCAGTCAATGAAAGATGCAGTTGTCATTCTTGTGAATGGTGAGGTTCTTGCTGGCGGTCCCAATTCGACTATTCCAGATCAGTTCCAAAATACAAAAGAACTGGCTGAGGGTTTATTCCCGATCTTAAACAGTGATTTAAAAGTCGCTATTCTTCACGGCAATAAACCCCAGGTTGGATATGTGCTCTTTCGATCGGAGCTGGCCAGTCATGTGCTCCACTCCATTCCACTCGACGTCTGCGGGGCAGACACGCAGGGAGCGACTGGTTATATGATCAGTCAGACTATTATGAATGTGCTGAATAAACGCCATAGCGTTCGGCCGGTGGTCTGTGTTTTGACGCAAACAGTTGTTGATTCAAATGATGAGTTATTCCATCAACCCACCAAATCGATCGGGCCACGTTTCGACCGTGACAAGGCAGAGCAACATCGTCAAACCAGGGGGTGGCACATTGTCGAAGAACCTGGTTTTGGTTATCGGCGAGCAGTGCCAGCTCCTCCGCCCATCGAAATGGTGGAGATAGAAAACATCAAGCGCTTGGTCGACTCCGGCGCTATTGTTGTCGCTGCTGGCGGTGGTGGCATTCCGGTGGTTCGCAAAGAAGATGGGAGCTTGGAGGGTGTGGAAGCCGTAGTGGATACGGATCAAGTTGCCTGTATATTGGCGAATGAATTGCATGCCAAGATTTTGCTGATGGTCATTGAAAACGACGATAAATTTGTTCTGTCGCGTCTCAGTACCGAAACCAATCGACACTTGTCTCTTCAGGAAGTAGAAAGATTATTGGAGCAGGAGACGTTTGAATTCAATATGGTGCGGGCTAAGCTGCTGGCATCCGTCAAATTTTTACGCGGGGGAGGGGAACAGGTTATCATCACCACTTTGCGTAAGTTGCCCGCTACATTGGCGAGAAAAAGTGGATTACGCATTGGTGATCCCGACGCTGATCTGAGGTTTTTCTAGCATCTCGCCTTCCCGCAACGTTACCTATCGAAGAACTTGACACCATTTCGACCAGGGCGAAACATCCATCATGAATGAAGATCCGAACATTTCATCAACATCGATGAAATTGGAAGAGGCGCAAGAAGAAATTTTGGCATTAAGGCGGCAATTGGACGAACTGCGCGCCCAGAATCAAGCAATGTGGACTCTGTTGGCGGAAGTCAGCCGCCGGTTACAAACTTCATCGACTTCTATCAAAGCAGCGGCTTCAAGCTTATTGGAACATGATATTTTTTGGGATGGCTCTAATCAACACGAATTTCTGGAAGCCATAGATACCAGTGTCGATCAAGGCGCCGATTTAATCACGCTAATGATGTTGGCTTTCAGATCTGAAGCCAATACGCTGGAATTGCAACTCGAACCACATACTCTACAGGAAATACTATCGGCAGTATTGGAGACTGTCGCCATTGAGAAACCAGAATTTAATGTCGTTTTCGATTGTCCTCCTGTGGGAACCCCCGTGCTTGTCGACTATGAATATCTGGCAATTGGATTACGCTTATTGCTTGACGTGCTAATGGAATCTGGGATGGTTTCGTCACAATTGACGCTACGGCTCGTGGAGCTTGAAGGATCTTGGCTCCTGGATATTTTGGATACCCAGGAGTCGGTCACAGAGGCGCTTAATCATTTGTGCCAGAACCGTTTCGATGAATTGATGCTGGTTGATCATATCTCCCCAGAAAACGTCCTGAAATTTTTCACCGCTTCGCGCATTATTCAGCTTCAAAACATAGAGCTGGATGTCCAGATGGGCGAGCAAGGTGAAACGTCACTGCGTTTAACGATACCGACTGTATCCAAGGCCTAAACATTTTTTGCGATGAACGCTGCAAAAATTTTACTGATTAGCGAAGAGCCAAACATCTTGCGGATTCTGCGCCGAAACCTCACCAGCAGGGGATACGACGTCGCGATCGCCTTGGATGATCAAGAGGTCGCAGAGATGATTTCGAGCGATGAGTTCGATCTGTATATTCTTGATCTTGATTTCAAGTCTGCAAAAATTGATGGCCTGGCAATTTGTTGCCATATACGAGAACTCAGTTATGCGCCCATTATTGTCTTGTCTACAATTGGCGCCGAAACACTCAAGATCAAAGCATTGGATTTGGGCGCTGATGACTATCTTGTAATGCCGTTCGCCATGGGAGAATTTTTGGCCCGGGTGCGATCTGCCCTAAGGCGGTGGGCGACCTATCAAATCAATACAGCCAACAAGAACAAAGTGATTTTGATCGGCGACTTAATGATTGATCCGGAATCACGCCTGGTCACGATTAAGGGGTCGGAAATCCATTTAACGCCGATTGAGTATGATCTCCTCTATTATTTGGCTCAAAATAGTGGTAAGGTCATTACTCATCGAAAGTTATTACAATCAGTCTGGGGGGCGGAGTACGGAGAAGAACGAGAATATCTGCGTGTTTTCATTTCCCAGCTCCGTCGTAAAATCGAAAGTAACCCATTACGTCCCACCTACATTCTGACAGAACCTGGCGTAGGATATCGCTTCGCTCGTGACAAGCGCGATAAGTAGTCATTCAGCTTAGATTCCGCCACTCGGCGTTGTAATGGATTGATTTATGCTCGTTTATCACGAGTTCGAATAATATCAATTCAGCCACAAGGTGATCGGGGTGCTTGCTGCATTCTCAATAGGATAAGACGACCTGCTCGAAGCCGCATTGGTAAACGGGGAATGCTATGGCCGAGAGGAAAAGGTAGGTTGTCTCTATTGCTGTCGGAAAATCCTTATCTTTTCTTTATGCCTCCTTTATGCCTCCCTTACAAAAATTGTGATATTTTATACAATAGCTGGTGTTATATTGTGCTCTTGCCATAGCTTCGGTCATTGTGCCGGAGTGTATATCGTTCCACATCATAATAATGGCTACATTCTTTCCGTTAATCATTTTTCTTTTATCCTTTACCCAGAGGAGGTGATGTTTCAGATAGATAACGCAGTTTGTTCAATACATTTTCGGTTACCGGAACGCTTTTCCCAGATCAGGAGGATATTGTGAAGAGAAATTTGTGGACAGTTTTGTCCCTCCTATTACTCTTGAGTCTACTTGCAGCTTGCACTCAGGCAACCCCCCAAGCGACCACCGAGACTAAGGAAGCTACCGCCACAACAGCTCCCACTGTTGAAAAAGCAACTGCAGTACAGAAAGAAGAACCTAAAGAAGAGGCCAAGGAAATTGATGTTATGAAAATCATCAATAGTCCAGAAGTCAATGAAGCAGCTCTTGCTTCGGACTATTCCCAGGCCATCCTCAAGGATATGGCAACAGCTGTTGACACATCCGCCTACAAAAAAGATGGGCCTTACACGATTGCCGTTTCGCAACAAGACCCTAGCAATGGGTGGGGCAATACGTATAATATCACTATCGCAGCCTACGGTAAGGAGTTACAGGATAAAGGGGTCCTGGCTGGTCCATTACTCACGTCAATTACGAACGATGCCAACCAGCAAATCAGTGATATTGAAAACTTCATTGAACAGCAGCCCGACGCCATCGTTGTTGAACCTCTGGGACGCGCTGCTTCCACAACTGTGATTAAGCGGGCCATTAAAGCCGGAATCCCCGTTGTGCTCTGCGCCAATGGCATTGAGGGTGAAGATTTCACCTCCCGTGTGGATATCGACTTTTACGAGGTGGCTTATAAGTCGGGCGTGGGCCTCGCAGAGCTGATGGGAGGCGAGGGCAACATAGTCGTCTTCAACGGGATCGCTGGAGTGGACTCCACCGAAACCTGGCAGGCTGCCGCCTTGGACGCGTTCAGCCATTATCCGGGCATCAAGGTAATTGCCACGGAGTACGCTCAATGGAACATCGCTACGGCCAAGCAAAAGATGGAGGCCATCATGGCGGCCAATCCAGAAATCGACGGCGTGTGGGCCGGTGGTGGCGAAATGGCGTTGGGCGCAGCCCTGGCCTATGAGGACGCAGGTAAAGAGCCTCCGAAATTTGCCATGGTGAATGTCCCTAACGGCTTCCTGCGCTTGGCAAAGCAATATGGTTATGAGTTTGTAGGCGCTCCAGATCCTCCCTCCATGTCGAAATACTGTCTCCAAACGGCTGTAGACATTTTGCAGGGAAAGGAAGTGACAAAGTTTATCAGCCTGCGCACACTCATGGAAGGAGCCGACCTTTACGACAACACAAGCTTTGAGCAATGGTACGTTCCTGAACTCAACGACGATTTCATTCCGCCAGCAACTGTTGATATCCAATACTATATCGATGGCGGTTTTGGACGGAAATAGGCCCATCCACGTTTAAATTCAACATGAACCACACCTGCCAGATCGCCGATGACCTGGCAGGTGTGGTCAACACAAATGATATCCATGACAACTATTACTGATTCCAGTCATTCGACATCCGATATAATCCTGTCTTTAGAGGGGATCGAGAAAACGTTTGGCGGCACCCGCGCTTTGGCCGGCGTCTCTTTTGATTTGCGGCCAAGTGAGATACATGCTCTCGTCGGGGAAAACGGTGCAGGAAAGTCGACTTTGATCAAGACGATTACTGGAGCCTATACGCCTGATGCGGGGGTCATCGTTATTGATGGCGTCGAATATTCGCATCTAACACCGGAGCAAGCGCGTCACCTGGGTATTGGCGTTGTGTATCAGGAATTCAACCTCTTGCCGGATATGTCGGTGGCGGAGAATATCTACCTTACTTCGCCGCCAAAGCGATTTGGATTAATCGACACAAGACGGCGAGCACAACAAGCTTATGAATTGCTGAAACGCTTGGGGGCGCACCGGAATATCGATCCCCGGGAGCTGGTCAAGAACTTGACGGTAGGGGAGCAGCAACTTGTTGAGATTGCTAAAGCCTTGGCTATAGATGCTCGCATACTCATTATGGATGAGCCTTCTGCGGTGCTTCCCAGTCGTGATTTGGAGCGTTTGTTCGCTGTCATCAAAACGCTTCGGGCAGAAGGCAGAGGTATTATTTATATTTCACACAGACTCAATGAGATATTCGAGCTTGCTGACCGAGTTACTGTCCTCAAAGATGGTCAGACCATGGCAACGAAATATGTTGCTGATACGAATGAGGATGAACTCGTTCGGTTGATGGTTGGTCGTGAATTGACAGATATGTATCCTCCATCTGACAGCACGCCTGGCGACGTTTTGCTCGAAGTTCAGGATCTATGTGTTGAGGGGACTGTTTTTGATATTTCTTTCCAGGTTCGAGCGGGGGAAGTCGTTGGGCTGGCCGGATTAGGTGGCAGCGGTCGCACTACTGTGTGCCGCGCTTTGGTGGGGTTGGGCGATATTCATTCGGGGCAGGTGCACTATCGTGGCAATCCAGGACCACGAACTCCGGCGCAAGCTACACGGGTTGGCATGGTCTTGGTTCCAGAAGATCGCAAGGCTTATGGGTTGATCTTGAATCAAACCATGCGATTCAATCTGGCTCTTCCCAATTTGTCCCAGTTCGAACGATTTGGCGTATTGCGTTCGGGCCTGGAAGAGCAAGCCGTATCTAACGTTATCGAGGATATCGGGATCCGGCCAGCCAACCCAAAGATATTAGCAGAGAACTTGAGCGGAGGAAATCAGCAGAAGGTAGTCGTTGGTAAATGGCTGTTAGCACACCCACAGCTTGTCATTTTCGATGAGCCGACAAGAGGAATTGACGTGGGAGCCAAGGCTGAGATTTATGCTCGTATTCGCGAATTGACAAGGCAAGGAGTGGGTGTTTTGATGGCTTCGTCAGAGCTTCCAGAGTTGATTGGCATGTGTGACCGCATTTTGGTATTTCATGAGGGACGTTTAGCGGGAGAATTGGAAAAACAGGATTTCACAGAGGAGGCCATCATGCGGTTGGCAACCGCAACAGATACAGAAAATGAACATATCCCAGCCTAGTATTGTGGATTTGTATACATAACAGGTGAAACCATGACAGCAACCGTTGATAACTCCAACACCGACTCGGCACTGCGCTCGAAACGCTGGTCTGCTTTTGTACGCAATAATGGATCGGTGATATTGATCTACGTTTTTATCGTGCTTTTGGGCGTCATTGCTTCCATAAAATCCGATCGTTTTCTGACCCCATCAAATATGGTCAATATCTTGAGACAATCAATTGTTTTGGGGCTTTTGGTTATTGGCCAGAGTGCGGTTTTGTTGACCGGTGGGATGGATATATCGGTAGAAATGGTCGCCCGCATTGTTGGTTTGGTGGTGGCGACGCTTTTCGCCGCATCAGGCAGCGATCCAGGCATGATATTTCCGCTGGTATTGTTAGGCATTAGCATCGGCGCCGTGTTGGGGGGGATAAATGGACTACTGATCACACGCACTCACGCAGTTCCATTTATCATCACTTTTGGCACGTACTTTATTTTACGCGGCATATCCCTGGCTATTTCCACCACACCGATTCGAGGCGTTCCAGACGCTTATCTTAACCTTTACGATGCCAAAATTGGTATCATCCCTTGGAATGTCATAGGCATGGCTTTCATATGGATAATCGTCTGGCTTTTCTTTACTCGCACACAACCAGGACGTAACATCTACGCTGTGGGCGGTTCAGAGCGCATTGCCCGCCTTTCTGCCATCAAAGTCAACTGGACTTTGGTCTCAGCGTATATCATGAGTTCCGTATTTGCAGCGTTGGCGGGGCTGTTTCTTCTGGCACGGACGGGGGTGGGCGATCCGAACGCCGCTGCGGGCATGACGTTCCAATCTATCGTGGCCAGCGCTGTGGGGGGCGTTAGTCTCTATGGTGGTAGAGGATCGACCTTTGGAATGCTCGGAGGGGTGCTGTTGCTAACCCTGTTAACAAATTTCTTTAACTTGACACAGGTCAATATCTTCTTCCAACAACTGCTGTTGGGAGCCATCGTCCTCATTGCCGTTGCCGCCTATAAGTCAAAATCATTGGGGTCGCTATGAAAGCACCAACCACTAAACCAACCATTTTAAGCCTTTCGCTGTTTAACATTCGTCCCACTCCGCGCTTGGTGCGTGGCGTCGATTTGGCGGGACAATGGGCTGCGCCAATCATGATTGGCATCATTCTCATTGCTGCAGCCATATTTGCGCCTGCATTTTATCACCCAACAAACCTAAAATCAGTGGCGATTCAAATTGCTGTTTTGGGAATCGTAACAATTGGTCAAACACTGGTCCTTCTAACCCGTTCTATCGATATGTCGGTTAGCGCCGTATTGGCTTTAGGCGCGGTGATTGTAGTGCAAACCGAGGCGGGAAACTCTATTACACTCGCTCTCGTTGAGGCTTTCACCATTGCCGCTCTCATTGGCTTGGTCAATGGTTTTCTCGTAGCCAAACGCCATGTGCCTCCATTTGTCGCAACATTCGGTATGCTTGTATTTGTGGGCGGCGCCCGTTTAGCATATACCAAGGGACAGGCCAGCGGAACAGTGCCTGATTTATTGCGGGCCATTAGCATCAAGCCACTTGGGCCCATTCCCGCAGCGCTGATAGTATGGTTGATTGTTAACGCCATTTTCATCTTTGCTTTACGTTATACGCGCTTCGGGCGATGGATTTACGCCGTAGGCGGTAATCCTGGCGCAGCTCGGTATTCGGGAATCAACGTTGACTGGGTTCTTATTGGCGCACATATTCTTTGTTCAGTGCTGGCCATTTTGGGCGGGCTCCTGCTGAGCGGCTATATCGGCTATGTGGATCTGCGGTTGGGCTCTGACTACAACATGAACTCAATTGCTGCGGCCGTCGTTGGGGGTACGACTTTCACCGGAGGACGTGGTAACCTCTTTGGTACGGCGGCCGGTGTGACATTGCTGATCATGTTGTTGAATCTAGTCGTCGTGTTGGGGTTGCCGATTCATTGGCAATATGCGATGCAGGGCACCGTGTTGGTTCTGGCCACGGCTTTACAGGGATTCCGCCAATTCTTGCTGAGCCGATAGCAATTGTTGCGCTAACTTGCATCAAAACAGGCTGATAACTCAGATTCGATGTCAGGGCGCCATCTGTCAGGTTTGGCCATCCTGTTGCCGCGGGTAAAAAACATTACATGTCATGGGGAAATTATCATAGCAATATCATGCCTGAGATCGCTGGTAAATCTTTATCCTTTCTTTACGCATCCTTTATGCCTCCCTTATCGCCAATATGATAGATTGGAAGATAAGAAACATTTGATTGTACCAGGCCCTCAGTAGAAAAACTGATTATTATGACTCACCCACTTTATCAAGGAGCGTTATTCTATGGGCGCCGCTAGTAAAATTCGCACTGTTCAGTCACTTGTCAAAGAAATTGATTTTTCAGGAAAAAGCTTGCTGTCGATAAATGATTTGACAAACGATCAAATTTACGGTTTGTTTGAACTGGCCCTTGCACTGGAGCCGTGGAATCGATCAGCTATTAATCTGTTATCTGGGCGAGTGATGGCTGCATTATTCTTCCAGCCCAGCACTCGCACCCGCATGAGCTTTGAAACAGCGATGCATCGCCTGGGGGGGGCTGTCGTTACCGAAGCCACGCCAATGGTTTCCTCTTCCGCTGCCAAAGAGGAAAGCCTGGCGGATATGATGAAAGTGGTCTCCAAGTATGCAAATGTCATCGTCCTGCGTCATCCCAACGACGTGGAGGCCCGTGAAGGCGTCAAATATGCTGATTCACCGGTCATCAACGGCGGCTTTGGACATTGGGAGCACCCAACGCAGGCTTTGTTGGATTTGTACACCTTGTGGCGCACCCAAGGCCGGATTGAAGGCGTCAAGGTGTGTGTGGCCAGCCCCGACATGGTGGCCGCCCGCACGGGCCACTCAATGGCGTATGGGTTGGCTCGATTGGGCGCCAAGGTAACCATTGCCTCCACCAAAGCGCATCGCACCCCGGCAGAGGTTATGACGAAGCTCAGAGAAGTTGGTGGAGATGTCGAAGAGGTTTTGGATCTGGATCAGGATGGATTCAACGAATTGATCTCCGGCATGGATCTCGTGTATCTTCCCGGCTGCAGCGCTCCAAAAGGGGCGGCTGCCGAGGAGTTCAAGCAGATGATGGATGATTATTTCGTCCGCTGGGAGACCCTGGAGAAAGTGTACCAGGATACGGGGAAGATAATTCGAGTCACTCACACATTGCCACGCCGCGCAGGCGAGATGGATCTGCGCATCGATAATACGCCGAACCAGCAATACTTCGAAGCAATCGCTTACAGCGTCTCTATCCGCATGGCGCTGGTGGCGAGCATTCTTGGTTAAGATTATTCCCTCAACAAAGGAGAGTATGAATGTCCGGCAAAGTTGCAGTCATTGCAATTGGTGGAAATTCTTTGATCACAGGTAAAGAAAGGGTGTCGATGGAGCATCAATATCAGGCTGTCCATGAGACGAGTCGCCACATTGCCGATATGATCGAGCAGGGGTGGACAGTTGCCATCGGGCACGGCAATGGCCCTCAGGTTGGATTTGTGCTGCGCCGCTCTGAGATCGCCCATCGAGTTGAAGGCATCCACGAAGTGCCTCTCGACTATTGTGGCGCCGACACTCAGGGGGCAACCGGCTATGCCCTTCAGCAGAATTTGTATAATCACTTTTTGAAAAGGAACCTCGATAAACCTGTCGCCACCATCATTACGCAAGTTGAGGTCGATGCCAACGATCCTGCTTTTCAAAATCCGTCAAAGCCCATCGGCTCATTTATGGATGCTGAAGAGGCTGAACGGAAAAGAACACAGGAAGGCTGGCACGTGGTGGAAGATGCTGGCCGGGGTTGGAGGCGGGTCGTGCCTTCACCATTGCCCAAGCGGGTGGTCGAGGAACCAGTGATCAAACATTTGATTAATGCAGGCGCGTGCGTCATCACCGTTGGCGGCGGAGGGATTCCGGTCGTGGCCGACGAAAACGGCGAACTCAAAGGCATTGCAGCAGTTATCGACAAGGATTACGCTTCATCACTGTTGGCCAATGTGATTGGCGCCGAATTGCTCATTATCAGCACAGCTGTCGAGAAGGTGGCTCTCAACTTCGGCAAGCCCAATGAGACCTGGCTGGATAGCATGACGGTGGAGGAGGCCAAGGCATATCTGGCGGAGGGAACTCATTTTGCCAAGGGGAGCATGGCTCCCAAAATCCAGGCCTGCATCTGGTTCCTCGAAAGGGGAGGCAAGAAAGCGATTATTACCAACCCGGAAAACATCACCCGCGCCCTCAATGGCGAAACAGGCACAAGCATCATTGCCGGATAACACCAGCTGCGTCAGGTTGAATGTAAATGAAAGCAGACATCTATTTGAAAAATGGTTTGATCGTAACCGAAGAGAATACTTTTGTGGGGGGCGTTGTTGTTGCTGGCGGCAAGATTTCACAGCTTGTCGCGGGTGACGATGAGAGCATCGAGGCTGCGGAAACGATTGATCTTCAGGGGAAGATCGTGCTGCCCGGTTTGGTGGATGAGCATGTTCATTTCAACGAACCAGGACGCACGCATTGGGAGGGGTATCGCAGTGGCAGCATGGCGGCAGCCGCGGGTGGCATCACCACCTTCATCGAGATGCCTCTCAATGCCATCCCCCCATCCATTGATAGGGCGAAGCTATTACACAAGCGCGAGGCAGTCCAGCATGAATCTGTAGTTGATTACGCCCACTGGGGAGGACTGGTGGACAACAACCTTGAGGCCCTTGACGGTCTCCAGGCTGAAGGCGTTGTTGGATTTAAGGCGTTCATGAGCGCCAGCGGTGTGGATTTCGAACGGGTGGATGATGATGTCCTTTACGCCGGTCTGCTACGTAGCCGGGACCTTGGTTCTGTGATTGGGGTTCATGCCGAGAACGAATACGTGACAGCCATGTTGGGGCGTCAGCTTCGCGAGGC
>CAZYSY010000119.1:0-8678 GCA_964650295.1 uncultured Caldilineales bacterium
CGATGAGGATGGCGTCACCCTGATTACCCCCCTGATTCCTGGTCAGCAGGCCTGCGTCAAGGCGAGCATGCACAACAACAGCCTGGCCGATGCTTCATTCAACGGCTGGATTGACTTCAACAGCGACGGAA
The DNA here is from genome assembly GCA_964650295.1 of uncultured Caldilineales bacterium. Lineage (GTDB taxonomy): Bacteria > Chloroflexota > Anaerolineae > J102 > J102 > M2005. The sequence goes on from CAZYSY010000119.1 coordinate 132, forward strand.
CCTTCACATCGTCTGAAGGACTGACTGGCGGTAGCGGCGGCACAGGCGGAAACTTCAACAACAGCCGCGTCACCATCCCCAATGGCGACATCACAGATAAAACTTTTTGCTTCCAAACCCCTTCGACGGCCAATTTTAGCTCTGGCAAAGCTGATATGCGTTTCCGCATCAGCACCGAGACGATGGACGCCACCGACTGGAAAGGGCTTGTCGTTAATGGTGAAGTGGAAGACTATGAAACCAAGCTGGCATGCATAGGCAACTATGTGTGGGATGATTCCACTGGGACTCAATCCAGCGTTCAGGATAATCAGGACACCCCCATTGCCAACCTGCCGGTGCGGTTGGTGGTAGCTGGTCTCAACGGCGCCATCGACACCGATGCGTCGGATAGCTCAGCTCAGGGCGACGACTTCATCTATACCACCACTACAGATTCCAATGGCCGTTACACCTTCTGCGGCGTACCTCCGGGCACGTATCAGGTGCAGTTGCCAGACCCTCCCGCCCATGCAATCACGGCGGTTCCCGCGAATGTTGGCGGCGACGAAGCCTTGGATTCTGACGGCTCGCAGCTGTCCGATCTCTCGGTGGAGGGCCCGGAACTCACCTTTACCGATCCTATTTCCATCTCGGTCAATGACAACGCTCCCAATGACACAGATCCGCCCGGCTACAATGATAACCAGACCTACCTGGCTGTCGACTTCGGATTCAAGACCGTGGATTGGGGAGATGCCCCCGATAGCTACGCCACCGACAATCAGGACAATAGCGGTGAGGGCATTGGCGCCAGTCATGTCCGCAAGATCGGGCTTTATCTGGGAAGCAAATTCGATCAAGAAACCAATGGTCAGCCCACCACAGGCGCAGACGGTGATGATAACAACGGCATCGACGACGAAGATGGCGTCGATGTGACCGCACAATATGAATTCTCCACGGCCGATCCAGGATTCACTCGCCGTTGGACCATTAGCGTCACCGTCACCAGCACCGCAACCGCCAACCTTTATGGCTGGGTGGACTTCGATCGCAATGGTTCCTTCGATGCGGATGAAATGGCCATGACCACGGTGAATCAGAACGATGCCACCGCAACGCTGGCCTGGGTGGTGCCCGACGACATCACCGCCGGAGACACCTATGCCCGCTTCCGCATCACCACCGATAATCTCACCCACAATGGTGGCAGTTCAGCGCCCGATGATCGGGCGCGTGGCGAGGCCTCTAATGGCGAGGTGGAAGATTACAAGCTCACCATTCGTGATTTTGGCGCGGGCGGTCCGAAAGACACTTGCGACGACTCCTACTATCAAACCCGGGCAGCCGCTCCTGGCGCCAATTACCATTTCTCTGAGCTCAACCTCGATTACGATCCCATTGGCGAGACCGAAAAGGACGCGGGGCCATCGCCCAAAATTCAGGATATCGTCAACGGCGAGTATGATGTCAATGCGTTAGGCTACAACGTCGTCGATGGCTACATCTACGCCGACATGTGGAAGACCACCGATCCAGCGCCTCGTCGCACCTGGCTCATCCGCATCAACCCCAACACTGGCGGCTATCAGATTTTGGGCGACATCCTGGCCGATGCCGATTACACCTTCCAGGGCAACACGATTCACCAGGGCGATCCCCTCATCGCTCAGAACGTCCTCAATGGCGGCGCTGTGGATCGTCAGAATCACATCTACCTGGGCAGCACCAACTCTTCCGACATGGTCATTGCCGATTTCAAGACCATGACCTTCCGCGTGCTTCCAATTACCCTCAATGGCGCACCCGAAAAAATCGGCGCTGGCGATTTCAGCTTCAATCCTGAAGATGGCAAACTCTACTACGCCCATTCCAACAACACCAATCTGACCAACGAACTCGCCACCATCGATCCTGCCACCGGCGTGATGACCATCAAGACCATGCGCGACACCTTCCCCGCGGGGCAGGGCGGCGCAGTGTTCGATGAAAGCGGCCATCTCTACTCGTTGGCCAACACCGGCGGCAATCCCGGGTACAAAGTGTATCGCATCGATGTCTCTCAGAGCCAGCCCATCCTGGAATACGTGGGCACGGGAAGCAGCGACGCCCGTTCCAACGATGCCGCGGGTTGTAAGATCGGCCGAGACTTCGGCGACCTGCCCTCCACCTACATCACAAAACGTTACTTCAATGGCCCCCGGCATGATCTGGTGGATAAGAACTTCGATCAGGTAGTCGACCTCTACATGGGCGATAATGTGGATGCCGACACCGATGGCTTCGTAGATCGCACCGATGACAGTAACGGCATGGCCACTGATGACGATCAGCCTGTGGACCCGAACACGCCCAACGATCAGGCCAATGGGGCTGATGAAGATGGCATCACCAACATCTCGCCCCTGATTCCCGGTCAACAAACATGCTTCCACTTCAAAGCGCACAACGAAACAGGCAAAAACGCCACGCTCTACACCTGGTGGGACTTCAACGGCGATGGCGACTTTGGCTCTGGCAACACGCCTGATTCTAATGAGTTCCAGCAATTCTCAGTGGGCGGCAATGGCGATTATGATCGGGATTACTGCTTTACCGTTCCCTCTAGCGCCACCCTCAACGGCGGTAAGATCGGTTTACGCTTCCGCCTGACCACCGATGCGCTGACCGCCACCAGTTGGAAGGGCGGAGCCAGCGATGGCGAGGTTGAGGACTACATGATCAAGCTGGCGTGCGTGGGCAATTACGTCTGGGATGACTCTGCAGGCGCCACCGAAAACATCCAGGACGCCAGTGATAGCGCTATCAGTGGCCTTAGTGTACGCCTGGTGTACGCCGGCGTCAATGGTAACATTGAGACTGATGCGTCCGATGGTGCGGCGCAGGGGGATGATCGCATTTACACACTCACCACCAACAGCTCTGGCATCTACAACTTCTGCGGGTTGGTCTCCGGAACCTATCGGGTGGAAATCCCCACGCCTCCTTCCGACACGCCCCAGGCCGTGACTGCCGATCAGGGCGGCAATGATGCGCTCGACTCTGATGGCGTTCCTGTGGGAGGCGCTGGTTCTGCGGTCAATGGTCCGGACTTCTCAATCCCCGATCCCATCAACCTGACCGCGACGGACAACGCCGGCAACGACGCCGACCCCAACGGTTTCCCCGATAATCAGACCGACCTTACCTTTGACTTCGGTTTCAAAAAGACTGATAAGGTCGCCATCGGCAATTTGGTTTGGAACGATGTCGATAATGATGGCGTTTTCGATCGCGTCGTCCAGACTTCTGCCAATGCTCCCACAGCCGAAACGGGCATTGATGGCGCCAAGCTCAACCTGTATCAGGATAGTGATGGCGATGGCGTCTGCGAACCTGGCTCCGATACCTTTATCACCACCACAACGACTTCTGGCGGTGGGATTTATCAATTCCTGAATCTGACGCCATCAGATGCCAATGATCCCAAGACCAACTACTGTGTGGCTCTGGATTCAAACAGCGTCAAACCCACTTATTCTGCCAGCAGCACCGGCGGTGGCGGCAACCCAGACGCCAGCGACGATCAGGATGATGGGATTCCTGTCAGTTCATATGTGGTGGCCAAACCCTTCCCTGCTACGGCAAAAGGGCAGACCACTTCCGATCAGGGAGACCCCGCCGGCTATTACGACAGCAGCGCCTACATGACTGTGGACTTCGGGGTGAACACGAGCCCCAATGCCGTCACGATTACCTCACCTGATGCAATACATCTGGATTTCAACTGGATGCTGGTGGGGGCAATACTGGTCTTGGGCGCTTTGGCGTGGTTCGGGCGCCGATGGCGTCGCTCCCATACCTCATAACACACAAGGATGCTTTTCAGGTCCTGCCTGCTCGGCAGGGCCTGTTTTCTTTGACTACGGTAGGTAGTAGACGCAATCCGCAGCTCCGGATGGTGGTGGCTGTTCTCTATCCAGAGGCCTGGACCGCTCAGCCCGCCTTGGTTTCCTCTCCCGCTTCGAGATGGGCGGAGAAGGAGTTGTGGAAAGGTGTTCAGATAGCGCTCATAGTCGCCTAAAGCGCCCGACTTGGGTCGGCTGGGAAAGCAAGAAGCGCCCTCATTTTGAAACACATCCCCTCCTGATTTGCTTTTTGACATCTCTATTGCTGCCTGTTACAATGTGCAATAAGTGAAAACCGATTGGTCACAGCTTTTCGCAAATTGCCGAAACGGGGTAAGACCGGTGAGATTCCGGCGCTGTCCCGCAACTGTAAGGGTTTCGACCCGAGCCAGAAAACCCGTGCTGTGACAACATCGGAAGCCTGCGCGGACGGGCCCCGGTCTGTATCCCGAGTATACAAGACCCTTGCTCCCTTCCGGACAAGGGTTTTTTGTTGAGGGTCATCGCGCATGAATCTATAATTTTCTTCTCATTTCATAGCTGCTACTAGCGCCCGGCTCGCAAGGACGTGTACATGATCGAGTTCGTATGCGGTGGCGGTGAAATCATTCCCCAAAGGAGTTCTCTCATGCGTAAACATTCTCTCATCGTCTTTTTTGTGCTATTGCTGCTGCTATTGCTTGCAACGGTTGCTTTTGCCCAGGGAGGAGAAAAGCACGTCGGTTTAGTCGTGCAATTCCCCGACGGTGTCCATACCGAGATTGTCACTGTTCCGGTCGATGCCACCACTGCCGATGTTTTGGCTGCTTCTACGCTGAACGTTGGCATGGCTGACACCGATTGGGGCAAGGCTGTATGCAATATCAATGATGTGGGCAGCCCCACGGAGGATTGTTTTGCCGATTCCGAACATTTTTGGGCGTATTTCCACCTGGATCCCGGCGAAAAGCAGTGGGTAGTCTCTGATGTAGGCATTAGTGGCTACACGCCCGAAGATAAGTCGGTGGAGGGCTTCGCCTGGTCTGATTTCGATGCCAACTATGCACCAAAAGTGATTCCCCCGGTCAAGACTTTTGAGGATATTCAAGCGGCGTCGGACGGCGGAGCTGGGCGCTCCGTAGGTTGGATCGTTGGGCTGGTCTTGACAATTGTCGCGATCCTGTTGTTACTTTTTTATTTCATGAAGCGTGGCAAGCAAAACGCTTGATTCTTTAGCTTGGGCAGCCTCTTCGATCCTCTTGGAGGGGCTGCCTTGACAGACATATGCGAACAGTAAATACGCTGCTTCTTGTGCTATTGGCGCTGACACTGGGATGGCAGATGGGATTTGCTCAGCAATCTCACCGTGCGGCGCTAGTGGTGCAATTTGGTGATGGTAGCGTTGTAACGGCCTGTGTTGATTTTACAGCGGAGAACATCGATGGCGCTGAATTGCTGCGCCGTTCTGGTCTGAGCGTGGTGGTTGATCCGCATAGTGGATTTGGCGAAGCCATCTGCAAGATTAGTAGTGGCGGCGCTAGCAATGGCTGCGATTACCCGGCGCAGGAGTGTTTTTGCCACTGTCAGGGGACCCACTGTGTGTATTGGGCGTATTATCATTTTCAGAATGGTAGATGGGTATATTCTGAAGTTGGTCCTTCGCATTGGTTGGTGAAGGATGGGGATGTGGAAGGATGGGCCTGGGGTTCGGGCGCTCGCGAGGGAGGCTCCACCAATGCCGAGCCTCCGATTATGCGTTTCTCCGATATCTGCGGGGCTGTCGAGCGAGATGCAACTCCTGTGTTGACGGTTGGCGGTGGTGGTCGTATATTGTTCTATTTCGGTGGATTCGGTCTAATCTTGGTGCTGATATTGGTGGCGGGGGCCTGGGCGCTGAGGCGCCAGTCGAGGTGATGTCATGCCCAATGGGTATCATCCCTATGCCTGGACGCTATGGTTGTTTGCAAGTGCGATTGCGGTGCTGGTCACGCGCAATCCCCTGTATCTTGTCATCCTGTTGTTGGTCACAGGCTTTTTGCACGCGGTTCTTCTGCGTAGATTCGAGCGCGAACATCATGGCGGAGGCCGTAGTCTGGTGCTGGCCTGGCGTACGATTGTGTATCTGGCGTTGTTCATGTGGGGATTTAGCATCTTGTTCAATGCTTTGACCGTGCATGTGGGGGCCCATCCTCTTTTCTCATTACCCGCGAGTTGGCCTATCATTGGCGGTCCGATTACCATGGAATCGATCGTCTACGGGTTTGTCACGGGGCTTGGCTTTGTGAATCTCATTTTGATTTTTGCGATCTATAATAGTGTCTTGGGCCCGCAGATCATCTTGCGTATGATCCCTGGTTTTGCTTATCAGACCGGTGTTGCTGTTTCGATTGCGATATCGTTTGTGCCTCAAACACTCATCGCATGGGAGGAGATTCGTGAAGCTCAACGCCTGCGCGGGCACAATGTCAAGGGGGTGCGTGACCTCTTGCCGCTGTTCGTTTCTTTGTTAAGCTATGGGTTGGATCGAGCCATTCAATTAGCAGAGAGCATGGAGTCGCGCGGCTTTGGTGGACGTCTGCTGCAATCCTCTGCGCGGGAGACCTGGTTGATCCGTATCAGCGCCATTGCGGGATTGTTGTTGTTGCTGTTGGGATTTGTGGTTCGTTCTTACGACGCATCAGCCTTTTGGACGGGCCTGGCATTGTTGACCGCAGGACTGTTGCTGTTGACGATTAGTTTGTGGCGAGGCGGACGGAGCGTCAAACGCTCGCGGTATCGTCATTGGTTGTGGCGTCCGCGCGATATCTTTTTGTCGGCCGGTTCGGGCCTATTGCTGGCCAGTGTGCTTTTGCTAACCTGGATTTCACCCCATGCACTCTTTTATTATCCTTATCCGCCCTATGACTTCACGCCAGACTTCAACCTTTTCCTTGGGTTGATATACACCTTGCCCATCTTACCCGCCTTGTTGTTACCACCGCCTGCAAAACATTGACAAATTACCTTTAGCATCCGACAATGGATTGAGTTGGCTTATGATCTCTTATCAGCATTTCACCTATACCTATCCCGACGCCCATTTACCCGTGGTGCGCGATCTTACCCTGGACATCCCTGAGGGGGCGTTTGTGTTAGTGATGGGGCCATCAGGCGCTGGAAAATCCACCTTCTTGCGTACGCTTAATGGGCTGGCCCCACACTTCTATGGCGGCATTGTGGGGGGAAAACTGCTTGTTGGCAATCGTAATCCGGTGGAACGGGCTCCACGCGGCATGGCAGATCTTGTTGGCATGGTCTTCCAGGACCCCGAATCAAGTTTCGTGGTGGACGTGGTGGAGGATGAACTGGCGTTCGCCATGGAAAACTTGGGATTGCCGCAGGACGTGATGCGCAAGCGGGTGGAAGAAGCGTTGGATCAGTTGCAGATCGCACACCTGCGTGATCGTCCCATTAGCCAGCTATCTGGTGGCGAAAAACAGCGCGTTGCCATTGCCGCGGTGCTGACCTTGCATCCCGAAATTTTGGTGCTGGATGAGCCCACCTCCCAGCTCGATCCACAGGCTGCGGAAGAAGTGCTGCTGGCATTACGCCAGCTCAATGAAGATCTGGGGCTAACGGTTATTCTTTCCGAACATCGACTGGAGCGCGTGGCTCAGTATGTGGATTACATTCTCTACTGGCCCGGACATGGCCAGTCACCGCATTTTGGAGAATCTATCGACATTTTGCAACAGACGCCTCTGACCCCTCCTCTCATCACGTTGGGCAAAACGTTGGGCTGGGATCCACTTCCGCTTACGATTAAACAGGGACGCAAGTTCGCACGCCAACTTCAGGATCGGTTGCATCCGCCCCCCTTGACCAAGGCCCTCGGCAGTAACGGTTCTTCCCCATCCATCCTGATTGAACGTTTGTGGCATAGTTATCCCTCGGGGCAAGAAGCCTTGCGTGGGGTATCGATGCAAATATATCCTGGTGAGTTCATGGCTCTGATGGGGCGAAACGGCAGTGGTAAAACCACGCTTCTCAAACATCTTGTCGGCTTGTTGAATCCAGATCGAGGACGCGTACAGGTGTTGGGTATGAATGCCGCTGCCACGCCCACCGAAATCCTTACCCGTCGTATCGGTTATCTGCCTCAGAATCCTGGGCGGTTGCTGTTCACCGAGCGTGTTGGCGATGAGCTGGCTTTTAGTCGTCGCAGCCACAATCTTTCGCCCGACCCAGATGCAGATCGGGCGTTGCTGGCCCGCTTGGGCCTGGAACATCTATGGGCCAGGCATCCGCACGATCTCTCAGTTGGCGAAAAACAACGCCTGGCCCTGGCCGCTATTTTGGTGCCTCAACCCCAGGTATTGCTGCTTGACGAACCCACTCGTGGTCTTGATTATGAGCAAAAACAACGATTGGCCAAGATATTGCAGGAACTTCGTGATGAGGGCAAAACCATTCTCATGGCCACCCATGATGTAGAATTGGCGGCTGCCGCCACAGATCGGGTGGCGATCATGTCACAGGGGGAGATTGTGGTTGATGGTCCCTCGCGGCGAATTATGACCGAATCTTTGATTTTCTCCAGTCAGGTGAACAAATTGTTTCGTGACCCTCATTTCCTCACGCCTGCAGATGTGCTGAATGCACTGGCGTAAACGCGTTAGCCCTTCCGCATTCCGCGTTCGGCCCACCGTCGCTTTCTCTC
>CAZYSY010000120.1:0-8603 GCA_964650295.1 uncultured Caldilineales bacterium
CCGCTGGCGCAAAGCGCCTGGAGAGTCTGAGTTTACTCGATGGTAAAGGCCACAGCCACAAGAGGATTTCCATCAAACCACATTGGACTGAGTACTAGTTTCTATTTCAAAAACTGGTAACCTGACACAAATTTCATGTTCATGCTTTCTGCCCCCAGCCCGTGTCGGAGGAGGGAAGGAAGCAAAGGAGGGAGCGGGGAGCAGCCCCGAGAATCGAATTCATTCGGCCAGTGACAGCAGATAAAGCTAATTTGTGTCAGGTAACAAGTTTCAAAAACACTTTTTGACACACATCTAAATTTGTGTTATGTTGGCAATCATAGCAGTATGGCTATACGAACAACCCGCCACAGCACATTTTCGGAGCCAGCAATGTCCACGGAAGACCTTTTTAGCCAGGCTAACGAAACTATCGATCCTGGCAAACACCCAGAACCAGTGGGAGACATCCCCCTGGCCATTTCAGCGTCCAGTAAAATCACTGCCGCCTATGCCCCATATCGCACCTATTTGGAGCAACAAGGGAGAGCAGAAAACACCATCAAGGCGTTTTTGAGCGATATTCGCCTTTTGCAGCGATATTTTGCTGGAAGAGATGAAAACCCAGCCCTTGGGGAAATCACCACTCAAATGCTAAACGAATTTCTGCACTGGTTGTGCCATGAACGCAGGTATGGAAAGGGCAAGAAAAAGGGGAATAAGGTAGGGTGCAGCGCCAAGAGCTATGCCCGCCGTGTGACATCACTAAAATCTTTTTTTGGTTGGCTATCCGCAACGAATGTAATTTCAAAAAATCCAGCCGCAGATGTGGTGCAGCGTAGCGCCCGCGCCCCGCTGCCGCGCATCCTCACGGATGATGAGGTGGAACGTCTTCAAAACACTGCTCGCGATATGCTTTGGTCACCCCGTAAGCCTGATGCCCGCCCCTATCTGCTGGTGACCTTGCTCCTGCAAACCGCCATGAAAAAGAGTGAGGTGATGAATCTGGAGTTGGCTGACATCGACGCATCCAACCCTCGCGAGCCAGTGGTGACTGTGCGTTATAGTGACCCTCGTTACGCCCACAAGGAACGAAAACTTTTCCTGGGCCCAGGATTTATTCCCGTCTACAAGCAATATCTGCGCAAGTATCAACCGCAGGAAAAACTTTTCGAATGCAGTCCCCGCAATTTGGAATATGTACTTTCTGACCTCGCCGAGGCATCTGGATTGCAGCGGAATCATGTCTCGTTTGAGATTTTACGTTGGACCTCAGCAGTGCGGGCCTATCGGTTTGGCACACCACCTGAAGCGTTGCGCCTGAAACTGGGCTTGAGCCCAATTAGTTGGCGGGAAACATTCGACAAAATCAAAAAACTAGCTGCCCCGGGCATGTGAACCAAAAAAGCATCTCTCTTGCCTTGACGCCATTTAAGGAGCATTAATTATGACGCTAGAAGAACGTCTGCGGGTAATTGTACACCATGCCTACACAAATTCCCCGGCTACGCGCAAACGTTTCCAAAACATCGGCTTGACCCCCGAAGATATTCAAACCATCGCAGATTTAGACAAACTGCCAGTGTTGGCTAAGGATGCCGTGGTGGAGATGCAACGAGCACAGCCGCCGTTCGGAGGATTGCTGGCCATTCCCTTGACGCAAGTAGAACACATCTACTTTTCTCCTGGACCACTTTACGAACCAGATCCTAGTGGACACGATCCATTGCACGTTTCAATGGTGCAAGAGGCTCTACACCAAAGCGGATTCGTGTCCGGAGACGTGGTTATCAATACGCTCTCCTACCACCTTGTACCTGCTGGCCTGATGTTGGACGAAGCTTTGACTGGTATGGGATGCACGGTGATTCCAGGAGGCATCGGCAACAGCGATCTGCAAGTGACGATGATGTTGGAGCTTGGAGTGACAGGTTATGTGGGTACGCCCAGCTTTTTGATGAAGCTAATCAGAAAATCGGAGGAGCTGGGGCTGAATTGGGATGAATTCAAATTGAATAAAGCACTGGTGACGGCCGAACCGCTACCTGCTAGCCTACGACAAGAATTAGAAGGAGCTTATGGCGTTCAGGTGGGAAACGCCTACGCCACGGCAGAGTTAGGATTTCTGGCAATCAACACAACGGGGGGCCTCCCTCTGACCCTGCTCCCCGCCCCTATCATCCAAGTGGTGGCACCCGATACGGGCAAGCAGGTAAGACCGGGCGAAGCAGGTGAGGTGGTTGTCACCAACTTCAACTTTGCCTACCCCCTCATCCGCTTCGGCACGGGCGATATGGCCATCTACAACGATCCGGCTCCCGGTAAAAGTTCGCAGGAAGAGCGAACCATTACTTTGGTGGGGCGCAGCGGCGAAGCAGTGAAGGTACGCGGTATGTTCGTACATCCCAATCAACTTCGTTTTGCCGTAAGCCAAGTCACGACCTTTCAGGCGATTCAGAGCGTCATTACCCGCCCCGACCTACGCGATAAGTTCATAGTTAAAATCGCACCAAAGGAATGGCCCGCCGATGTCGGGACTGCTATTGCTCGCATCAAAAGTGAAATTCAACAACTATGCCGGGTGAGAGTAGATGAAGTTCACTTTGTCGAACCAGATGAAATCCCTGTCGACGCGCCCGTTCTCACCGATTTACGCACATGGGAGTAACGCTCCGTAAATTGAACGCATCAAAAGGAAATGGATCGCACGTCATCCTTCACTTTTGCATTTCACTCCAACACATTCGTTATGTCAAATAAATTTCGCATATCTCCCCTTCCCTTGATCCTCCTGCTACCAATCATCATGGGTTTGATAGGCTGCACATCGTCGCCAACACCCAGTCCCACTACTGCTCCTACCTCGGCTCCGCCCCGGGCAGTGGCAAGCCCAACGCCTTCGTCTACCACCACCCCGACCGCAGTCGCCAAAGAGGAACAGAAAAAGGACGAAAACAGCAAAGAAAATGAATATCCCCTGGCCTATGACTTCACAGCAAAAGATTTGCTGACCGGTAAAAAATTCGCACTCAGCGACTTTCGGGGCAAAATCGTATTCCTTAATTTTTGGGGTAGTTGGTGTCCTCCCTGCAGGATGGAGATGCCTTCCTTCCAAAAGGTTTATGAGAAATATGATAATCAGGTCATTATCATTGGCGTGGGAATCAATGATAGCCCCGGCAATCTCATTCAATTCGCAAAATCCATCAACGTCACCTACCCCATTACCCATGATCGCACCAGCGAGATAGCTCGCCACTACCGCATTCGCAGCCTGCCCACCACATATCGTATCGATCAGGAAGGACGCATACGTGGGGTAGCTATGGGGGCACTTTCGGAAGAACAGCTAACCAAAGCCATCGAGGAGTTGTTAAACCAGCAGTAATTATTCGGGCGGAAAGCCCTGAGCCGGTCATGAGTGGTTGGCCGCGACCAACCACTTTTTTATTTCCCAAAAACAACGTCCAATCGATTCAGGCTCCAATCAGAGTAAAATAGAATGCGGCCTCGCCCCTTCCCCTCTTTCTGCCCAAATGCGTCAGCCATATCTCACAACAATATGCTTTGCGATCGCCAATCCCAATCATGAACCGACTCCACTGCGGGCGCTGTCGACCTTGTAGAATCTTTCAAACATCCGATCCAGGTAATGAACAGAGAGGTCGGGACCAGAGTCCTGAATAATTACTTAAACCTCTTTAATTATGATGTGTGAGTCAATGGTAATCACTCCCCCTAGAGTGAAATAGAAGGGTTGAGTCGCGTCTGCACAGGTTCGATAATATCGGATAGAGAAGTTTCAACTCAGTGATATCCTCCACAATAAGTGCAAACAAAACAAGCAAAACCGCTACCCACGACATAATACTGGCATCAATCGACAAATCTATATTTGATTAAGGCCCACATGGCAGGAAAAGCATCACGCCAAGTGATATTTTTTCCTTCCTCATATTCCCTACCAGTATAACTAATCGGCACTTCGTAAATTCGATAACCCCGCTTGAGGATCTTGGCCGTAATCTCAGGTTCGAGCTCAAACCGACGGGCGTGCAACGGAACCCCATCCAATACATCCTTCCGAAAAACCTTGTAGCACGTTTCCATGTCTGTGAGAATGGAATCATACAGCAAATTGGTTAGGAATGTAAGGAACTTGTTGCCCAGCATATGACGATAAAGCATGGCCTTACGCGGCCCGCCCAAAAATCGAGAACCATACACAACCTGGGTTCGGCCTTCCAAAATGGGTTGCAACAATTGGGGGTAATCGCGGGGATCATATTCCAGGTCTGCATCCTGAATTAGCAAAATCTCGCCTGTTGCATGTTGGATGGCAGTGCGGATAGCCGCCCCTTTACCCTGGTTTTTCTCATGCGCAACAACTTTGAGAAGCCCTTCACTCTCAGCTGCCTTGAGAATCGCTAAGCTATCATCTTGCGAGCCATCATCCACCGCAATAATTTCTTGATGCAGGTGCACAACAGTGCGTGGAGGCTCGCCAGATAGGGGTTGGATTTCAAGATCAAAATCATGCATCATACGCACTTTTTTAATGATGGTATGCAATGTAGCAGCCTCATTATAAACAGGCATCAAAACAGAATAGTTAATTGTATTTTTCGTTTCCATGCGGCTTCTCAAGGTGTTATGATAACAAAATTAGTATTTTTGGACGGCGTATCGGTAGCTTATCCAGGCAGCATCAGCACTTTTGTCAGGACGAACGTCAATAACACTACCACCATTTTCGCTGATAAGGCGTTGGATGGTCGCACTAGGAATGCCGTACATGTTCATCACAGGACGATCGCCGTAGCGTAACTTCTGATAGCAACGCCATAGCACTGTGGCCTTAAGCGGCTGCAATAGTCGCTTACCGAAACTACGAGGTTGCGCTGGAATTTGAAAAATCATCACTCCTCCAGGTTTTAATACCCGCAGGAATTCTAACAAATATCGACGAGAAAAACGTGGAGGCATATGTTGCAAAGTAATATTAGAGTAGATAAAGTCGAAAAAATCATCCTCAAACAATGATAAATCATCACGCAAGTTGAGATGACACTGACAACGATCTCCATCGCTGCAAAATTGGCGAGCCAGTTCAATCATGCGCTCGCTGATATCCACGCCATGCACTTGCTGAAAATGGGAAGTTAAAGCTCTGGTAATCCTGCCCACACCACAGCCAAAATCAAGCGCCCGTCCAAAAGAGATGTCAACGTTCAAGGAGGCGGCATAGGCCATGACCTCGTCAATTTCAATACGACCTGTGGCGAAGAACGCCTCGGGATCCCAACGCCCTTCTTCCATACCAGGCCAAGCCAATACGGCCCAAAAAGGGTCGATCTCGCCGAAACGATTCCAATTTTCTTGAACGTCTTTCAAATCCATAGGAGAATGTAATAGCAATACCAAAGTGATGCGTATGAACACCATGCATTATAAACCACATCATGCAGTTTATGGAATAATTCAATGTGGGGCCGAATCTACCATCATTGTGACGCCGGAATAGTCAGAAAGGATATGCGTAGCGACTTGCGAAAATGAGAAAAGCGCGCGAAGATATGTGCCATCCTAAACATAGCCTTGATTATTGCCTAATGCAACTCATCCTCCGCCCCATCCGTCCTGAAGAGATCCCCGAAGCCAGCCACCTGGTGGATGCTGCTTACGAACCACAAATCCGCGAGATTTACGGAGAGAACTCACCACTGGGAAAATGGCGACATTATGAGGAGTCCAAGATTGAGAGTTATGTCGAGCGAGAGCCTGACGGCGTCCGGGTCGGGGTATGGCGGGACAAACTGATCACCTTCAATGTCTGCCGCAGCTATGGATATCTGGGCTGGTTTCATACCCTAGCGGTGCATCCGACCTTCCAGAAGCGGGGCCTGGGACAGCAGGCCGTGGCCGATGCGGAGTCATACCTGGCCCAACAGGGCGTCACCGCTGTGGGCTTGATGACCTGGCCCACATCTATCAAAAATCTGGCCTTCTATCAGCATCTGGGTTACAGGCTGGATGGTCTTTCCATCTACGCATACCGGCACACCGATACGCCCATCATCACCGGACGGTCGCCTTTTTATACCCAGCGCTACACGTCCATTCCCGCGGCAGAAACGGGCAGGGTGGAGAGCGCCATCCGGGCATTGTGCCACAGCATCTCGCTGAGCCTGGACTATCTACCCCTGATCTCGTGGGCAAGCACAAAAGTCTACGCCGAAACCCTGCTCATCTGGCGTAACGGCAGTCTTGCAGCCCTGGCGCACTCCTATTTCTTCCCCAAGATGCACTGGGCCGAGGGCAAACTGCTGCTCCTGAAACCGGGTCTGTCACCCTCCGACATCCGCTGGGTACTGGAACATCTGCGAATCTGGACCATCTCTCACAACCGCGAGGCTTTCGGGCTACCGGTTGACCTCACCACCAACTTCGCCCAAACCTATCTACTTCCTAACAACTTTCGATTCTTCGCCGAATCGATGGTGAATATGGTCAAGGGGGATAATCTGCCCCCAGCCCAATTCCATTTTGTGCGCTTCAGCGGTTAACCACCTCCACAACAACTTGTATGAAACAGACACTCAATATCCTTATTTACCAGGCCTGCTTGGGTGATGACACGCTGACCAAAGGCATTTCCGCCAATCCGGTTATACCAGTAGAGGATCAGGCCAAAATAAAAACGCTGGCAGGAGTGTAATCGATGCTGGCAAAACGCATTATCCCCTGTCTGGACGTCAAGGACGGCCGGGTCGTCAAGGGCGTCAACTTCGTCGAGCTACGCGATGCTGGCGATCCGGTGGAGCAGGCGATGATCTACGACGCCCAGGGCGCGGACGAGCTGGTCTTTCTGGACATCACCGCCACCCACGAGCGCCGCGGCATTATGCGGCAGATTGTACGGGACGTGGCGGATCAGGTCTTTATCCCCTTCACCGTGGGCGGCGGCCTGCGCACGGTGGATGATATGTACGAGATGCTGGCTGCGGGTGCGGACAAGGTCAGCGTCAATTCCGCGGCGGTAAAAAATCCCAACCTTATCAGCCAGGGCGCGAAGCTGTTCGGAAATCAATGCATCGTCGTCGCCATCGACGCCAAACAGCAAGACCCGAACCGCTGGGAGGTGGTCGTCCACGGCGGGCGCAAGCCCACGGGCCTGGATGTGGTGGCCTGGGCGCAGGAAGTCGTTGACAGGGGCGCGGGCGAAATCCTGCTCACGAGCATGGATCGGGATGGCGCCCAAAGGGGCTATGACATCCCCCTGCTGCAAGCAGTGACGTCGGCGGTGAATGTGCCCGTCATCGCCAGCGGCGGCGCTGGCCAACCGGAGCATTTTCGCGACGCACTGACCATCGGCGGAGCGGATGCTGCCCTGGCCGCCAGTCTCTTCCATTTCAACCAGCTCAGCATTCCCGAGCTCAAGGCCTATCTCCTGGCTGCGGGCCTCCCCATCCGACCTTACGTCTCCCCCAAATTCACCCAGACAGATGACAAGAGGAAACATCCCCGTGCCTGACACTATGCTCCCCACTACCACCGACATTCTCATCATTGGCGGCGGCGTCATGGGCGTCAGCGCCGCCTATCATCTGGCCAAACGCAAGGCTGGCCGCATCCTGCTTCTGGAAAAACAGCCTTTTCTGGGCCAGGGAGCCACTGGCAAATGCGCGGGCGGCATCCGCCACCAATTCTCCACCGAAGTTAACATCCGCCTCTCCACCCTCAGCATCCAGATGATGGAGCGCTTCCCTGAGGAGATGGGACAGGATATCGGCCTGCATTTCGTCGGCTATCTTTTCCTGCTCAGTTCCGAGGAGCAGATGGCCGATTTCCGCCGTAATGTCGAATTGCAACGTAGCCTGGGCATCGAGACGGAGATTTTAGACCGCGACGAAATCGCCCGCCGCGCCCCGCTGGTCAACCTAGATGCAGAGCCGGTCATCATTGGCGCCACGAATTATGAGCGGGATGGCTTGGTAGATCCCAATTCAGTAGTCCAAGGCTATGCGAAACAGGCCCGATACCTGGGCGCAGATATCCGCACAGACACGCCTGTGCGCCGCATTCTACGCCAGGGCGACCGCATCATCGGCGCAGAGACCGCAGACGGCCAGCGCATCGAGGCGGGCGTTACCCTGCTGGCCGCGGGCCCGTGGTCAGGCAAACTGGCCGCCACCGCGGATTTCGACCTGCCCGTGGTGCCCCTGCGCCGCCAGATCGTGGTCACCCGGCCCATGGGCATCCCCCGGGACATGCCTTTCATCATCGACTTCGCCCAAAGCCTCTACTTCCACTACGAGAGCGGCGGCATTCTCACGGGCATGAGCAATCCCAATGAGACGCCGGGCGAGAAAGAGGACGTGGATCAGGACTGGACCCTCTATCATCTGGAAAAGGCTATCGAGCGCTTTCCCCTGCTGGAACAGGCTCAGCTTCTCGCACAATGGGCAGGGCTATACGAAGTTACTCCCGATCACCAAGCAATCATCGGCAAATTGCCGTTGGAAGGATTTTACACGGTGACTGGCTTCAGCGGACACGGATTTATGCATGGACCTGTGTGCGGTCTGCTCATGGCGGAAGAGATCCTGGATGGCCGGGCGCGC
>CAZYSY010000121.1:0-8669 GCA_964650295.1 uncultured Caldilineales bacterium
TTCTATCGAGATTACGTTATCCGTCACAGGAAAATATTTTCATATGCTTACAAAACGTCTTGATGTCATTTTGATGGGAATCGGCTTCAGTTTGATCGTAATTAATATCGGCTATCTCATCTTCATCACAGGCCCGACCAATGTTCGCTCAGTTTTTCAATTATCGATAGGCTTATTTGGTTTAATTTTGATTTTAGTTAGCATGGCCTTGACGGAAATGAATGCTGGCAAAAAGAATGCCAAAGAGGCGGCTATCACCATTGTCTTTGAGATGCTCATGCTAGGTTTGTTTATCATGTTGTCGACTCTGTTGCGTAGATAAAATGTTGATGCCGCTGTGAGCAATTTTGTTGCCATACCCATGTTATGAAATCGCTATTATCTATGGAACGCAAGCCAATGACGAATTTGAACAAAATTAGTTGGATTTTGATTGTCATTGCTGCTGTAATGGCCTTAATCGGTACAGTTTACGTTTTCCGCATACCGCCAGCTGAAAATAAACATCCAATATTGCTGTTGACTGCTGGCGTCACCGTGCTTGCACTAGTTTTTGTTGGCTTTGTCCTGGGTGATTTAAGCAAAGGTGAAAAAACTGTCAAGGAGGCCGTCATCACCGTCTCTGTCGAAATGGCCTTGTTGGGCCTGTTTATTTTAGCTGTGAACTTGCTACGAAGCTAAACGCCAACCTGATACTGTCCCGGAGTGCGTCATCATGAGAAAACATTTTTCTCTTCTAAAAACCGAAGACGGTCTTTCTTCTTTGCAAATGATCCTGTTGGGGGTCGTTGCTGCAGTCATGCTGTCGGCGGTGTGGTATGTCTTTGCCTCCGGTGGCGCTACCCAGGTGGTAAATCAGTTCGAAAGTACAGAGCAAAGTGTTGCCGACTGCATGTATAATTCCCAGGAGTGTGGCGAGGCAGTCGCCGGGGCCATGCAAGTCGGGGCTGCTGGTGTGCAGCCTAATTCAACTGTTCCTATTGAAAACGTGAGTTGGTGGGATCAGGCTTGGGAAGATGTTAAATCTGGGGTGAGTGAGGTCTGGAATACGGTAACGGATTGGGTCAAAACTGGTGTTGAGAGTGTTTCGGCCTGGTGGGAGAGTACGCCAGGATGGTTCAAAGGTTTGGTGGCGGGGCTGGTCGCGGCAGCGGTTATCGTCGTCGGCGTGGTGGTGGCGGTGGTCGCTGGAGTTCCCATAACCGCGGCACTGATTGTTGCCACAGCTGTGGCTGCTGTCGCCGCTATTGCTGCGGGAATCTGGCATGGCCTTACTCATGTTGATTTCAGTTTTCCGAAAGCTTTAATAACCTCTTTGGGAGTAGGTATCATTGCCTTTGTTTCCACATACTTGGTTGCTGCCAATTGGGCCACCATTGCAGGTTGGTTAACAAAAACTGCTTGGCCAGCTATACAAAAAGCGGCGCTTCAGGTGGGTAATTGGATGTCAAATACAGCTTGGCCTGCGATTAAGAGCGCTGCCCTGCGAGTATGGGCGTGGTTGGCCAATGGAAATGCCGGTAAGTCAGCTTCTGATGTGATTAAGAGCATTTTAGGGCATTGGGGGGCGTATATCATCGCTAAAATCGGGATTGTCGATCTCCTGATAAATCATCATTTGGAACCATTTTCACACTATGCCATTGATCTTGCCTTAATTGCTTTAGGTGTTAAATACATTCCTTCCTTTTTGAAGTCAGGCATTTTTGGCAGGGCCTTCGGAGGCGGGATCGTTGCCAGATTCACTAAGGGAATCTTCGGCGCTACCGTCTGGACGACAATTCGCTCGTTTTTGGGAAATCTGGTCAAAGACGGCCCCGAATGGAAGGATGTTCCAGCTGCACTCCTGTCGGGGTTTTCTCGGCTGGTGGTTGGTAATGTTTTTAAACCGCTGGGAGCGTTTTTTGGTTCATTTGGCGAGCGGTTTACTCGCATCTTCATCAAGGAAGGTGCAAAGAATGCTTCTGATATTGATTTGCTGCCATCGGCAACGCCTCTTGAGCATCCGCCTGAACCTCCTCCGACGCCACCGAGCAACACGGCCACACCCAGCGCTACACCTACGCCTTCATCCCAGCGGCGTTCACCTCAACCTGCGCCTGCTACGCCTACCCCGCCCCCTGCACCTATTCCTACGCCGGCCGCACCAGCTACAACGCCAACGCCCATTGCTCCGGCGCAAAAGCCCGTACACCCATATCATAATTTGGATGCGCAGCCAGCTTTGCGATTGGATGAGCCATCGTTGGGACGTAAAGCTAATTTTCAAGATCTGGCAGCAGTTATCGAGCAACAATATCGCATCAACAACCCGGGAGCTGCGGGATTGCATGATGGAAAAGAGTGGGCGCCGGGCGATGATCCTGCAGTTGCCATCATTAAAATCAATGAGAACGATTATTTGGTTAGCATCGCGGGCACTGACGCCGATGGTGATGGTCTTGTGGGAGCGAACGATTGGCCTGCCAATCTCAGCTCTGGGCGTGGTGTGCCCTCAACCTATCAGCTCTATGTTAAATCGTTGATTGAAGATATGGTTCCTGAGGGGGCCACCATTCGATTGATGGGGCATAGCCAGGGCGCACATGTTGCGATGAATTTGGCCGATGATCAATCGCTGGTGGATCGATATACCATTGGTAGTGTAATCACCTTTGGCGCTCCTGGAAGTGCTCCTTATAACGAACGGGTTGGCAAGGAGAATTACTACAACTTTTTGCTTGAAAATGATCCCATCCGTCTTATCGATGGCGATAAAGCTGGGCCTGCCGCTGCTGGGGCGGGATGGCTGCTCGGTGGGCCTGCTGGTGCGGTTCTGTTAGGGAGTAGTGTTTCTGGCGGAATTAGCCCTGCAGTTGAACCTGAGATGTTGCCAAAGGTGACTAATGATCGTATTCCTTATGCCACCGATACTCCTCTCGGCGGTAGCCTGGCTAGTCCTCATAGCGAATATATTTTCAGTCCCGAGTTGGCTCAGCGTCGACTTCCTTTTGAGATTCACCAGTGGGATGCTCAATATTTCGGCGCTTCTGACGATGATTTGGCTCAATATGGTTTAGGCATGGATAAAACCCGTGCGGGCGTCCAAGATATCACTGAGGGGCTCAGTCATTCTTGGGAGAGTGTGAAATCCATGGATCCTTTAGGTGTCCTTGGAGGATTGGGACGGGCTGTTAGTGGAGGTGTTGAGGTCGCTCTGCATCAGGCAGCAGTCACTATCAATGCCGGGGCGCATCATGTTGTGGGAGCAGTGACTCAATTTATGCCTGATAACTGGCGTACTAGCATTGATCGCGGCTTCGATAGCATCGGCGAAGGGATCGCTCGCGTTCCTAGATTGAGTTTGTATGAGGGTTGGAAGTACCTGTTTAATTCCGATGCCCCAACCCCGCAAAACGAAGCAATTCATCCTACACCGGTTCCTGTACCTACTCCTCATTCCCCAACTCCTCTTCCCAACGTTACGCCAACTCCGCCCACTACTTCGCCAAGTGAATCTGTATCTTCACCTCTGTCCGCTCCTGCTCCGACCCCTACTCACCCTTCGCCTGTCCCTCACCCTAATTCAACACCTCGCCAGATGTCATCACGAACTTCACCCGCACGCTCCATTTTCACTCCAACACCTGCTTTCTCTCCAACAACACCTTAAACTCCCACCATCGATTATCTGAGACAGCTATTCCAATCGCCACTCCCTTTGTGATCTCCACATTTGATAATGAACTTGGACGATCAAGTCTGGAGACACTTAATTGGGGTGAGGGCACTGGAATAGCTCTCTTTTTGTCGATCTCCTTCTAATCGCTTTTCTCGTCCGACAATTGGCTTATGGCACCTACCTCCGCATCAGATGGATTCCGTTTGAGTTTTGGAATCGAAGAATTGGCTGTTTTGGTGAACACTTTGGGCAACAGTACCCTCATGGGAATGGGGGAATCCCCCCTTGTTTTGTTGGCGGATCATGAGCGGCAGTTGGTTGAGCAAGCTGCAACTCACTCTTTGCTTGCGCGCGGTTACCTGGCCCCACTTGAAACAGGAGAGCTCGGAATCGACGAGACTGTAAAAAAAATCTTGGTAATGGCATTGCGTCCAAACCACATTGTCACCCAAGTCCAGAGTGTGTTTGGCCGAGAATCCGCCACCTATCACTATCTCATTGATCAAGAACAGATTACCATTACTCACCATGCCCACCTTGGTGTTCACCATTTGGATGTCACCTTTGAGCGACCAAACTTCGTGGCGGCTATCTTCGAAAAATTGGCGCCATTCCTCCCTCAGGCCACTTCAGCATCTTTGACCTTGCTGCCTACCCATGCGCTGCGAGAAGTCAAAGCGTTGGCAACCTCCAGGGCGGTGGGAGAGGCTCTGGTCCGTTTGATTCAAAACGACATGCCTCGCCATGAAGCGCAACGATTTGTTGAAGCCTTGGATGCTCCTGAACTCGAGTGGTTCATTTATGTGGCATCATGGCAGGGAGAGCATGTGAGTCCGTATGAAAAAGCATTGACCATTTTGTGTCGTAAAGGGAATTGTTGGAGTCTCCAGGGGGAAAGCACTGGCGCTGCATCTGATATGACCATATTGCAGCCTTTATCACGTTCACTGCTACAGAGTCAGTTGCAGAGCGCTTTTTCTTTACTCTGAAAATGAAGCATATACTTTCTTCTTCTCCAAAGTTCAGCCGCATGATACACTTTGTCTGGCTGTTGAGCGCAATTGTGCTGTTTCTCTCATCTTGCACGATGGATAATCCTAAAAAAGTCCCTCTAACCATTGAGAATCAAAGTAGTCACCCCATCTGTTCGATCAAAATTCACCCCGCTGGCTCTTATCATCTGCCCACCAAAAACCTACTGAGGAGGTTTTTACGTTTGCGAAAACTGCCGCCGGGAGAATCCATTACCTTTCCTGTCGAGGAATATACTTATGATATTACAATCAAGACCTGTGATGGCTACTATACTGGCTATTTCAATACCCCGGTGCGTCTCCCCTCTGGGGTGCGTTTAATACTCAACGATGATTACTTGTTTCCATCCGAAAGTTGAGATCACCCCACCCACTGCTTATGTCTGATTCTACATCATTGGAACGTCTCTTCGATGCGGCTGGAATCCTCCTCTGGCTGGGCGGATTTGTGTGGTTGGTGACAACTCCGGCGAGTGAGATGCCAGCCTTGTTGGGCATGAGCCTGGCCTATTGGTTGATTCTGCTCGCTGCTCTTTTCTTCTGGGTTGCGGTTCCTGTTATCAAGGGAGTTCGTACTGGTGATTTTGCCGGTGCCTTCTTGGAGGCTTTGCGTAGTTTCATACTTGCCTTGGTCCTTGGTGCTGTGATATGGTTCATTGTGTCGAAGTTGGGATGAACGATCCATCAATTTCTCAAATATCATGAAACACGGTCGTCTGTTATTGATTACTGGTCTATTACTGGCCATCGTTACTTTCTTTCTCGTTTTCAAGGCAACGCAACCCCCGCCACCTGAAATCATACCGGAGGTGCGGGTGCTTGTTGTTGAAGATGGACTGATGGATGTATATGACCCGAGTGGTGAGAAATCAATTGGTGTAATTCCGGCGGGTACCCCTTTTTATCGCGCCTTGGAGACGGAAGGCGTTCTCGGCTTTAAAACGATTCCGGCGGAATATGTCACACCATACACTATTATTGTTCCCGATGATGTTACAACGCCTGCTGAATTAATCAAAGATTATGGGCTTTATTACACAGAAGTTGATTTGCAGACTGGCAACGTCATTGAGAAAACAGTCCTAACCACTACCGGTGGGCTTCCGCAAGGAATGCGCGCTGTGGGGTTGGCGGTGAATCAGATGACCAGCGTTGGGGGCACAGTGCGACCTGGAAATCGGGTCGATGTTGTTGTTTCCTATGTCTTGTGGGATGATGAGGGGAATAGTCAGGCTTATACTGAGATGTTATTTGAAAATGTCTTGGTGCTTTCGATTTTTGGCAAGCAGCGTTTTGTTCTTTTTCCTGATCCTGTTTCGGGAAAACCTCAATATTCCGATGTTGACCTTTCTCAGGAATTTACTCCTGAAGGCAAGCCTGTCAACGATACCGTGGTTAATCTCGCTTTAACCCCCAGAGATGCTTTAAAACTGGCATATATGGCTAATTTTGCAGAGGAGGTCCGGTTGCTGATCCGACCGATTGGCGATCCTGGAGAAATCATCCAGCCTGACGTCTTTCATTTGGGGGGAATTATGCAGCCAGGCGATGCTGTTACGCGTCCGGGGATCGAACCTTGATGTATGAGTGACGAAATTTGTCTTTTGCTGCAATTTGTCTCTGGCGACGCGCTGCGCTTATCACTGCAAGAGTGGGTATTGGGACGAAAAGGCGCCTATCTCTCAGCTTTAGCGCGTTCGGGTGAAACGCAGCTACTGCCGCTGTCGCCCGAGGTGGCAAGCACAATCAGCAAAGCTCATGCTCGACTTCGATGCGCTGAGGGAGGGATTTTTGTGGAGGATATGCGCAGCGCTAACGGCGTTTTTTTGAATGGATTGCCACTACGTCCCTTGCATCCAGCTCCCCTTGTGGCCGGAGATCGATTACGATTAGGCGCACTTCTATTAACGGTTTCGCTAATACCTTGCCAGGAATAATGCCCATACCAACGTCACTGTATACCCCAGCGCCAGGAATGGTCCCAGAGGGAGTTTGCTTTTCAAGGTCATCCGACGAGTTAATAGCATGGGGGCGACAAAAAGCAAGGCGCTTACCTGGCTGATAATCAGCGCCAATAAAATCCCAGGCCAGCCCAGAACCACTCCCATTAAAGCGCCAAGTTTGGCATCTCCGACACCGATGGCATTGCTACCCAAAAATAGGGCGGGGAGAAAAAAGAAAAGAAATCCAACTGCCAGTCCGATCAACATACTCGTTTTGTCTGACTGAAGTAAAAACTGGAATCCCCCAAAGAATATGAGTGCGGGATAAGTAACATTATTTGGGATTTTGTGCGTTCGGATGTCCACATAGGCGCAATACCAAACAATGGGCACTAATAGTCCAAGAGCAAACCATTGAAGCCATATATTCATGTAAAAAGCGACTCCTCGTCAAATTTTGGCAACTTAACAATCAGACTAGCCCCACGTCCATTGGCAACAGGACTCTTTACGCTGATTACGCCGCCGTGTGCTTCTACGATTTCTTTTGATATGGCTAATCCCAGGCCACTGCCGCCCATCCCCTCACGGGGCTCTCCTGGGGCGGATACATAAGGTTCAAAGATGCGGTTGATAATGTCGGGACGGATCCCAGGGCCATTGTCCGTTATCTGGATGATAACATTTTGTGGATCGCATCGGATGATGACGTTGAGTCTTGGGGAAGCTTGGCCAGAAAGGTGACGGGCGGCATTGTGGATGATATTCCCAAACACCTGCCGAATTCGCTTTGGGTCAATTTCGATCAGCGTGCGTTGGCAGTTTTCAGGCATATTCAATCTCAAGGCGATTCCCAAAGAGTCGAGATAAATGCGATACGGTTCCACAGCATCCGATATCAATTCAGCCACTTCGATCAGCTCAGGATCTAATGATAACTCATCATAAATGCCTGGCGCTTGTAAGATGTCGTCGATTAACCTGGCTTGTAACAACAAGTGCTTACGTGCCATCTCGATTTTTACTTTGACTTCATCCTTATCACTGAGTTTTGACGCGACATAAAGAAGGTTTGTGGTGACCGAGGCTGGAGTCTTTAGTTCGTGTGAAATTCGATTTAACATCGTGTTACGTTCTTGTTGGATTTTTTCCAATTGCTCCGCTGTGCGGTCAATCATCTTGGCCAATTCGCCAAACTCATCATGACTCTGAAAATTCAATCGCTCAGAAAAATCCCCTTGTCCGATTCGTTCTAGTGCTTGACGCAGCACTCTTACCTGTCGCAACGTAAACCAGGTGAGATAAAATCCAATAGTGGCAGTTACCACAAAGATCATGAAAAATTCCCATACAAAGGTTTGCTGAGCTTTGTCGACTAATTTTTGAAAATCTACCTGGTAAGATAATTTCAAATACGAATTTAACTCTGGGATTTTGAGGTAATATTGATTTTCTGTTGGGGTAAGTCGAAATGCGAAATCAGAGGTTAGACTGACAATGTCAGAATCCTGCGGAAGCGTTTCATGAAAATCAATGCTGTTCGAGCCGGTATTCGTGAAAATTTCCTTCACTTTTTCAGGAGTCATGCCCGATTGTATCATTTCCGAGGCCAGTCGGGCATAATGTTGGCTTTGCTGAACGCCAAGCTTGGTCAGAACTGAAGTCATGCCCCGAGTATAGACGCTGATGGAAACTAGGCCCGTATACGCCAAAACAATAAAAACGATGATGGCATAGGCTAGAAACACTCGAAATTGGTAGGTGATGCGGTTCATGTTGGTTTCCTAACGTTGTCGAATTCGGTAGCCTTTGCCGCGGATCGCGACAAAGGGATTCTCGATATCATGCCGGGCAAGCTTGCGTTTGATTTTGTAAATATGGACATCGATTGTTTTGGTTTCATAGGGTGTTTCAATTCCCCACCCCAACTTTAGCAGTTCTTCACGCGAAAACGTACGGTTCGATTCGGAGGCAAATATCTTTAGCAGTGCGCATTCTTGCGGCGTTAACGTGATCACCACATCCCCAAAA
>CAZYSY010000122.1:0-10229 GCA_964650295.1 uncultured Caldilineales bacterium
CATCACGTTTTCCGTGCCCACCGCGTTGGTCATCAGCGCCTCCATGGGATAGAACTCGCAGGAGGGCACCTGTTTCAGCGCGGCCGCGTGGAAGATGTAATCCACGCCCACCATCGCATCCAGCAGGCTCTCGGGCCGGCGCACATCGCCGATGTAGAATTTCAGCTTCTTGTTGCGATAGGCCAGACGCATATCGCCCTGTTTTTTCTCGTCCCGACTGAAGATGCGGATCTCCCGCACGTCGGTTTGCAGAAACCGGCGCAGCACCGCATTGCCAAAGCTGCCCGTGCCGCCGGTGATGAGGAGGATTTTGTCTTTGAACATCAGAACTCCGATCGTTTTTGAGCCAGGGTCGTGTAGAACAATTGCCTGCTGGCTTCGATGGTTGCTGGATCGTGGATAAACGTCTCAGCCACCTGTTTCGCACCGTCGGACCAGACGCTCCATTCGGTCTGATTCATATCGATGACTTGCTGGATGGCCTCGACGAAGGCCTGCGGCTGCTCAAGCGGCAGGTCCCATCCCGCCCGATTTTTCGCCAGCTCCCGCCACGGTGTGCGGTTGCTGGTGATCACCGGACAGCCCGAGGAGAGGGCCTCGAGGATCACATGGCCGAAGTTCTCCCCCCGTGTAGGAAGCAGGAGCGCGTGATAGTCTGCAAAGATAGCCTGGACCTGATCCGCTGCTGCCGGGCCACGATAGCGGACCTGGATATTGGCGGGCAACTGATCGATGAGCTGCTGGCAGGTCTGCCAGTAGGCTACGTCTTCGATGGGGCCGTAGATGTCGAATGTCACCTGACCGGTGATGTCTCCCAGCTGCGAGAGCGCATAATCCAGGTTTTTCATCCGGGCGATACGGGAGAGAAAGAGGATACGGGCGCTCCCGGGCGATTTGGCGGGCGTTTCGTGATTTTGTGAGGGCGGCAGCCCGGGCGGCAGATTGGGGGCCACGAGGATGGTTGGATCGCGATCCAGGTGGAACCGGCCGATATTTTTGCTGATGTCGCCGGTGTCGAATTCGCTGGATGCCTGCCAGATCACGTTCCGGTAGAGTCCTGTCAGGCCGGCAGCGTACAGGAACAACCTTTTCTTGGGCCACTTGATCTGCAGAGCGCCGGGAGAGAATTCGCCCCGTGGTGCCACGATGGTCGGCCGGTTGGGGATTTTCCCCAGGCGGCGCAGCAGCAGCGTCTTGATGGTGATGGGAGCGAAGAAACTGTTGAGATACAGGATGTCATACTCTTGTCCGGCCAGCACGGTTTTCAGTCCACCGACCTTTTGACGGGCCTTTGAAAGGTACATCACCCGGCTGTGTCCTCGATTGATCCAGACATTGGGCTTGATGTCCGGGTAGGGTGTCTCATCCCCAAAATCCCGATCCGATGTGACGATGCGGAAATCGAATTCGTCGTCCAGATGAACGATGAGATTGGCGAGCGTCCGAATGGGCCCCCCTGCCTTGAACCCGGGCAGAAAGGTGGAGGTCACAGTGAGAATGATTGGGCGCTGTGGGGGTATCACGGTCAGTTCAGCGGCGGATAGCGCCGGTTTTCGGTTGTGCCTGCGCTGTTGATGAACGTCTCTCTGCTGTCACCAACGCGACTGCAATGGCGATGTGCACCAGCAAGCCGATGCCGCCGGTGGCGAAGTAAACTGATTCACCCATATTCACGAAAATGGCTGTAAGAAAAAGCAGCATCGCCGCGATGGCCTGACTTTTATGGATAGCTTTGAACTGGCTAATCAGCAACCCCAGCAGTAGTAGCGCACCAATGATCCCGACTTCCTCCAGCACGGCTGTGCCGGTAAATCCCTTTTCGTAGGGGATGCTGACAGGAATGCCTGCCAGCGTTGAAACGGTGTCGCGGGCGATGCGGATGGAAGGCAGCCCGAATCCCGTACCGAACAAGGGGTTGCTCAGGAAATTCTCCCACGAACGAGCAATAAGTTCACTGCGGGATGCCAGAAGGTAGGATAAAGCGGATGGATTGGCATCGATAGTAACGCCGTAGTAGGCATATTCGCTGACATCTCGTTCGAAGATCAGTTTCTTGAATTGCTCAACTGGCTGCGTCACTCCCACGTAGGCAATGGTAATTGCCAGGATGAAATAGGTGAATGGATTGAAGATGAGGCGTTTGAAAATGCCTCGGGAAGAGCGCTCAGAGAGCAGTGTGAAGAAGAATGCCAGTATCAATGCAAAATAACCAGTACGTGATCCGGAGAGGAGCACCGTGGTCCCCATCAGTATCAGCAGGATAATTTGCCACAGGCTGGCTCGTTTGCCTGGCACCAACAGCCAGCGCCCAATGGCCACAGCCATCAGGATGGAGATGATGACGCCATAGGATTGCGGATGGCTCAGGATGCCCTGAAACTGATGCCCGTTACGGACATATCCCAGCGGCATGGCGATCAGCGGCAGACTGAGAAGGGTAACGACCGATCCGAAGATGATCAGGTTTTGCTGCCAGTCTTTTTTGCTCAGTTTGATGCCAAAGTAGGTCATCATAACCACAACCGAAAAGGTCACCAGTTTGGCCAGGGAGGCAATGGGCCACCAGCTGACCAAAAATGATGTGAATGCAGTGTAGCCAATGAAAAGCAACAGGAATTTGCTCCAGGATGGCCATCGCTGCGGATTCTTCCACCATGCGAAGGCTATCCGCAATGTCGCTTCAGCGATAATGGCCCACCTGGCCACAGACGCAACACCACCGCTATTGTTCAATTCCGGGTTCAGAAAGACCAGCAAAAGGGCGAGCAACAGACCTTCGATGGCCTCATCAACTCCCTTTAATACCCAAAGCGCTATTACACCCCAGGCCAGCATCGCTCCCGTCTCGCCGACAATGGCAAGGCCGATCACCAACAGCATCAGCCAGATCAGCGATGGCACTTTCCTGAAGGAGAAGGTAGCACTTTTCGGTTTGTACTGTGGGTTGATGTAAGTGGTTTGTTTTTCCATCAAATGATCAAGGTCGATACAGCTGCAAAAAGTTCATCAGATTGTCGGCCCACCATTCAGGGCTGTAACGTTCGGACATTCTGAAGCTGCGTTCTCCCATCAGTCTCAGGTCAGTTTCTTTCCCTGAGATGAAGTGCATCAGTTTGACCAGCGAATCGGTGTCGCCAGCTTCGAATCGGTAGCCGTTGTGGCCTTCCTGCACCAGCTCCACCGAGCTGCCGCATTGCCGTGTGCACAGAATGGGCATCCCGGCAGAAGTCGTCTCGTGAATAACCAGGGGCCAGGGATCATGCCGGCTGGGTAAAACAAAGACACCGGTCTGTTTGAGAACTTCATCATAGCGATCTGGCTGCACGAAACCGAGATTTTTCACGCCTGGCACACCTTCTAGCAGGTGCTCCAGAGGGCCGCTTCCCGCACACCAGAGTTCCCAGGGGGCATCGGTTTCCTGGCGGTAGCGCTGATACGCGGTGATCAACTCCGGCAGCCCTTTAATTTCGGCATATCGTCCCACGAAGAGAAACCGCGGTGGCCATCCCTGCGAAGTGGATGACTGGGCCAGACGCCATTGGGCCACAGGGGCAAGCGCCGGACGGTTTGAAGAATAGAGACCATAAAGCAGATTCGAGCCGGTAAAGCCAAGCTTGCGGGCGAATACTCCGGCCCGTTCACCAGGCACCCACATAGCATCGAAAAGCGGCTGTACATAAAACCGTGAGGCGAGTACGCCCAGGTGTTGTTTTTTCGTTCCGCGCCAGGGGTTATCCAGGCCGCTGATAACGAAAATACCTTTTTTTCTCAACTGTTTCGCAATTTTGCGGTAAACCGGCACGGACCACCCGGAAACAATAGCGATATCGGGTGAAAAATCAGCAATTTCTTTCTGAACCGTCTCCAGTTGTCTGTTTGAGCCATCGGGAAGCGTTTGCAATCGTGGCAGCCAGGAAAACAATTCATCTTTATAGGGATGGGCTGTCACTCCCGCCCTGGCAACGCGAAAGACCGAAAGCTCTATCGGATGATTTTTCACCAGAGCCTGTAGGCAAGCGTTGAAATAGCCGGACAATTCGGTCCAGAGGATGATGATGCGGAGAGGCGAATCAGCGTTCATAAGATTGTTGGAGATCTCAGGTGCCGGGATGAACAACTGGCGTTCTTTTCGATGTGGTCAGTAAACCCAGCGATGCCACCAGCCACACGAGTAATTCAGTTGCCAATGTAGTTGCTGCTGCTGCCATAATACCGAATCGGGGAATGAGGAGCAAATTGACACCGATATTGAAGAAGGCGCCCGTTGCGGTGGCGATGAATGTCCATTTTTGCAGACCGGATGCATTGAGACTCTGAACCATCAGCCGGTTCAGTGCAACAAATGGTAGTGCAAAAACGAGGATTTTCAACGGATCGAGCGATGCCTGGTATTCCTGTCCATAAAGCAGGGGAATCAGAATCGGTGCAAGAAAGAAAAGAACGATGGCAATGGCAACTGAATATCCGACGATTGCCAGACCCAGTTTGTTGACAAATTTACGATACGCCCGCATATCGTGCGAAGCGGAGTAGCGGGCCAGGGTTGGAAACGCACTGACGGATGGCAAATACACGATAATGGCCATCATCAGATAAAAGCTGTAAGCAACGCCATAAATGCCCGCAAAAAATGAGCCCAAGACAGCGGCAATAATGATACTATCTGAGCGGAGATTGGCATATTCACCGGAATTGGCCAGCATTACCGGCAGGGCTTCCCGGATCATTCTCTTCCACAACTGAAAATCCCATAACAGCCTGAAATGATAACCCATTCGCCACAGCACGCCCAGGTTGACGGATAAAATACCGGCCTGCAGCAATGCCATAGACGCAAGGACGATCATCAGATCGGGAGACAGCCACAGGATAAGGGCTGTAATGCCGACATAGACTGTTTGAGCAAAGATGGTCAGTTTGGCAGCAATATCAAAATGATTCAGCGCCTGATAGGCTGCTTTGGTCAGCGCTCCGAAACTGATGGTCACCATCAGAAGTACCATCAACGTGACAACCGGGACAGATCCGATACCCAGAATCGTACCGGCGATGATGGAAACGATGAAGGTGATGGGGGCGCTGATGGTCAGTCGTATGGCCAGTGCACTGCCATAGTAAATCGGGAACTTGTTTTTGTCCCGGGATGCCTCCCGTTTGAAAGGAACCTCGATACCAAGGTTGGCAAAGACCATCACCAGCCCGACCATCGACTGGGTAGCGATGTAAATGCCCATCAGGTCGGGCCCCAGCCGGCGGGCCAGCAGGATATTCAGCAGGGCCGAAAGCGCCAGTTGATAAAGCTGCCCCGAGGAAAAGAAAGCACTGTTCCGGAGCAGCTCCCTGACAGTCGGCCGGGAGCGTATCTGATGCAAAAAATGCTGGAACCTGGAGGTCATTGGGTTCAGTCGTGCAAATTTCCGGTGGCTGGCGGTTTACGGATGATTAGTGGACCGTGACGCATAAAAAAGGCTTTTTGCATGGTCGGATAGTTGATGCATTCCCCGCCACGTGATACAAACCACAAATAGGCATCAAATGGGTCCATCGAGTTCAACGCGTCGGAGTCCGACATCCAGAAGACTTCATAATTCGGTTCCAGTTTACCATATGGGAACGATGTCGGTTGGCGGGAAATCTGGTATCCTAAAAAATGAATTAACCGGGCAGGAAAAGTTTTAATCGACCTGTACAGGATGTTGTTCCGGATGGGTATCGAGGCTTTGATAAGTTTTCCTTTCCAATTGAAATCGGAATAGGGGCGGACGGGATACCCCTGTGCCGCCCAGGGCCTGCAATGCCAGGCGGGCTCAAAGTAAAGATATCCGCCCGGTTTCAGGACGCGCCAGAGCTCTTCCAGCCCTTTTTCCGGATTGGGGACATGTTCAAAAACGTAGATGGTCCAGATAGCATCGAAAGCGTCATTTCGGAATGGGATGTTCGTGGCTGAAGCCGCGACAAAGGGCTTGTGGAAGTATTTTCCGGCTGATGCCGCAATATCGATGCCGACGTAGTTGGGGACGATGTCCTGAAAGCCCCCCCTTCCGCTTCCGACTTCCAGGCATAACTTATCCTGTAATTGATATGCTTGAATGAACGCACTCAACCGGGAGTAAGCTGTGTGTTGCTCTGCTGCTTCAGGAGAGATGTAATCCTTTCCCTGATAGGCGTTTTCGTAAAAGTCCCGCGCTGGTTGTGACATTGTGCCAGTATCTGTTTTACGGTTTCTGTTCCTGCGTCTTCATCGCCCGATCTGCCGCCTCCAGCACCTCGACCACGGCCAAACCGTTGCGCCCGTCGGCCAGAGGCGGTTCGCCCGTGCGGATGGCGTCTACAAAGGCCTGGCACTCGACCCGAAGCGGTTCGGTGAACTGAATTTTGGGGATGAGAATATCGCCCGCCCGCACCAGCAGCTGAAACTCGCCAAAGGTGGCGTAGCTGCCCAGACCATTGCCCGGCTTGCGGTCCACGCCCTTGTCATACAGCTTGATCTTGGCGTCGGGGCTGACGTCATCATAGACGACCATCTTCTTGCTGCCCACCACGGTCATGCGCCGCACCTTGTTGGGGTCCAGCCAGCTTACGTGCACGCTGGCGGCCTGCCCTCCCTGGTATTCCAGGTTCATAAACACTGCATCCTCGATGCCTGGCTGCAGATAGGCGTAGCCGTGCGCGTCCACCTTGATGGGCGTGCCATCCAGCCAGTAATTGATGATGGAGATGTCGTGGGGGGCGAAATTCCACAGGGCGTTCACATCCTGCCGCACAATGCCCAGATTCAGGCGCTGGGCGTAGATGTAGTAGATATCGCCCAGTTCGCCCGAGTCGATGTACTGTTTCACCTGGCGCACAGCCGCGTTGTAAAGAAACACATGTCCGACCATGAGGATGCGTTTCTGGGCGTCGGCCAGTTCAACCAGCCGCCGGGCCTCGTCGCTGGTGCGGGCCAGGGGCTTTTCCACGAAGGTGTGTTTGCCTGCCTGCAGCGCGGCGCTGGCCAGCTTGAAATGGGTGTGCACGGGCGTGGCCAGCACCACCGCATCGACGGCGGGATCTGTGAGGATGCTTTCGTAATCGGAGGTGAGACGGGCCGCGGGGTACAGTGTTCCGGCCCGCTGCAAACGATCGGTGTCTGCATCACAGAGGGTGTGCAGAACCGCCTGGGGAAGACGATGGAAGTTGCGGGCCAGGTTCGGGCCCCAATGACCCAGACCGACGACCGCAATATTGATAGAGTTTGCGGGCATGATGTTTGTGATTTGGTTGAGTGATGAGATGAAAATCGGCGGCAGTCCACACGACCTGTGCCCCGAAAAATTCCATGCTCCGCCTTTCCGATGCGGAAAGACGCCATCAGAAAAACAAAGGACATAGACAATTCCGGTCGGAGCTAACAGCTACGACAACCGAAATCTATTTCAGCCAGTATAAAGAAAAGCCCAGTTTGATCAGGCGGTTTAGAGCAGAGTTGCACCGCCACCGAGGACGCATTGATGTCCAGAAGTCATTTACTGTTTCGAAAAATAACGTCCAATATCCGATGTCCAATGTAAGCCAAGATGTTCACCATTCGCCGATCGCGCTTCGGGAATTGGGCGTCGGCAATGGCTCGGCCGCGGTCGGACTCTTTAGATTATACATCTATCGCCCCTTCATTCCCAAAACGACTTGAATTGTTTTAATGAGGATAGAGAAGTCGATGAAGGGGCCAAGATGTTTGATGTAGTAAAGATCGTATTGCAATTTGACAAAAGCATCTTCTTTTGAAGCGCCATAGCGATAACGCACCTGCGCCCAACCTGTGATGCCTGGCTTGACCACGTGGCGTAAGCTGTAAAATGGAATGTCCGCAGAAAGCTGTGCGATGATCTCTGGCCGTTCGGGCCTGGGACCGAGCAGCGTCATCTCCCCTTTCAGCACATTCCAAAACTGAGGCAGTTCATCCAGACGGGTGCGGCGCAAGAACTTCCCCACGGGCGTGATGCGAGGATCATCCTGCTGCGCCCAGACCGCGCCGGTTTCCGATTCAGCATTCGCCACCATCGAACGAAACTTGATGATCTCGAATGGCTGCCCATGTTCTCCCACCCGCACTTGGCGATAAAAAATCGCTCCCGGATTGGTGAGCAGATTGCCTAGCCAGACCAGCGGCGTCACCATTGCCACGATCATCAATCCCGGCAACGAAAGAACGATATCTCCTACGCGGCGCAGGGCCAAATAGAAACGGAAGCCCGAGGGGCGTGAAACGGGCAGCAAGACCGTCAGATCTTGCCCCGCATGCTGCACAGGCACGCGGCCGGTCATGCGCTCGTACAGCGTGGCCATCGTCGTGATGGGAATTCCCATTTCGTAGCAAACGAGAATCGCCCGAAATAGCTCCGGGTTGATGAGCTGGGAATGCGTGATGGCGATGATGATCTCGTCGGGAGCCAGGTCCTGCACCAGACGGATCAAATCCTTGCCCGCGCCCAGCACAGGCACGCCCGCAACATCATCCCCCTGCTTGGCTGGATCATCATCGATAAAGCCCAGCAAATCATATCCCGTGCCCAAATAGGGATTGCCGGTCTCGGAGGCGGTTTCCTGAATCGCCTCCACCAACGTCCTTCCCGACCAGCCAGCGCCGATGACCAGGGCCCGATGTTGAAACGAAGGATGGGAGAAGACGACCGCGTACAGAAAACGCCAGGTGGTGATGCCCAGAAGCCCCGTGACGAAGAGGATGGTGATCTGGGTGCGTCGATCGGGCAAGACTGGCGAGAGATAGGGGATCAGAATATAAATGGTATAGGTGATGAGCACCGACGTGCCCGCAGCCCAGATAGAATGGATGGCGCTCGCTGCTTTGGCCAGATCGTAGACATTGAAGAAGGTGCTGACCACCAACCATATCCCCGAAAGAAGGATCGCGTACCAGGGGAATCGCTCCAGCATACGGGCGAAAATGGGCGCTGGCCACAAGGAGAGCATCAGTAGCAGCGCGCCATTCAAGATCGCCAGATCGACCGCCACCAACACCAGCTTCCGTTCGGCAAACTGCAGTGAGGCTCGCCCCCGACGTTTTTTTCCCTTTGTGCTCACATCGGGATAAGTGATTTCCATGCGGGATGCCATCTTTGATTGGGTAAGGGGGAACAGAGGATGCGTAACCTGAGTTCAAGTATAGTGTACAGATGCAATCCGTGCAATCTTCGAGAGCATCGCTATCGCATCTTTCGATCTATATGACGTCCATTTCGGCGCACTTCGTATTGGGTAAAAGGGGACGATTTGCTGGTTTGCGGAATTCAACCAGAAATGGCGCGCAGCGCGTCCGCCATTTCTCGGGCCAGTTTCTCGCGGTTCAGCTTCTCTTCGATGCAGCGGCGGCCGTTTTCGCCCATCTGCCGGGCCTGTTCACGATCGGCTTCCATTTGCAGGATAGCGTCGGCCAGCGCCCGGGTGTCACCCGGCGGCGTTGCCAGGCCTGCATTGCAAGAGACGGCTAATTTCCCCCCTTCATCCTCATCTGTGATTATCACGGGGCGTCTGTATGCCCAGGCTTCGAGCATCTTGTAAGGGATTACACCCTTAACTTTCTTGTTGGCCAGAGGTGCTAAACATACGTCTGCCGTATTTAGAAATCTCGGGATAAGTTCTCGGGGCTGTTGCGGGAGCAATTGTACCGTGTTCAATTGTAGTTTATCCAATTGTGCAGCAATCTGATCCCTGCGAACGCCATCTCCCACAATGAGAAAGTGAATGTTTTGATGGTTTTGTAGTAATGCTGCTGCCTCAATAATGATCTCAGCGCCCTGCATCACTCCCAGAAGTCCGGCAAAAAGGACGACAAATTTGTCCTGAATACCCAATTCGTTTCTCAAGTTTGGTGCATCAGTATGGATATTCTCTAAATCGACACCATTCGGGATGATGTGGAGCTTTTCTGGGGGTATGCCCCGCTTGATCATATCGTTGAATCTGCCCTCGGTAACGGGAATAACTGCAGCCGCATTGTGATAAGTATAGTCCGCGATTGCCCCCCAAATGCGGTCCATCAGCGAGTTTTTGCGAAAGGTCCCAAGTTCGACCGCGATTTCGGGCCACATATCCCGCACATCGAACACCAGCGGGGCGTGGAAGCGCCGGGCCAGCGCCACGCCAGTCAGCCCCAAAAACAGGGGGGGCGATGAAGTAATAACCACATCGAAGGGGCCGGATAGCTTGCGGCCATACCACCAGGAGGAGGC
>CAZYSY010000123.1:0-9462 GCA_964650295.1 uncultured Caldilineales bacterium
CGTGCGCTTTGGGTATAGCGCCCAGGCTCCCGACCTGCAAGAGAACTACAAACTCACCCGGGGCCGCGGCTTCGGGCCCGAGGTCAAGCGTCGCATCCTGCTGGGCACTTACGCCCTCTCCGCGGGCTACTACGACGCCTACTACATCAAAGCGCAAAAAGTGCGCACCCTCATCCGTCAGGATTTTGATAACGCTTTTGAGCGCTACGACGCCATCATCGCACCGGTGGCGCCTATCCCGCCCTATCGCATCGGCGAAGCCCCCACCGACCCGGTCTCCCTCTACCTGCTGGATGTGATGACCCTGCCCTCGGCCCTGGCGGGCGTGCCCGCGCTGGCCCTGCCCGCGGGCTTCATCGAGGAGGACGGGGCGCAGCTCCCCGTGGGCATCCAGTTTATCGGTCGCCCCCTGGACGAAGCCACCCTCCTCCGCATGGGCTACGCGTTCGAAATAGACCGAAGACCGGGGACCGAGGACCGAGAGATCCGCCCCTAAACAGCTTCGGTTTGCCTTCCTCTGCATCGATTATTGTTCCCTCTCCTATGACTTTCAAATTCGAACGATTGGACGTCTGGCAGAATTCGCTGGATTATTTGACTTTGATCTATCGTATCGCAGAGGATCTGCCAGAAGATGAACGCTACAATCTTCGTTCTCAAATCATCCGAGCCGCGACATCGGTCAATCTAAACATCGCGGAAGGATCAACCGGCCAATCGGATGCCGAGCAAATTCGCTTTTTGGGAATGGCTTTGCGATCTTTGCTTGAAACCGTCGCTTGCCTTCATATCATCCACCGGATGAATTTTGTGGAGGATCGCACCGACCTGCGACAAGCTTACCGTGATGCTGAAATCCTGACCAGAAAGCTTATCGCCATGCGCCGAAGCCTTGCCCCGGAAGGTTCCTGGCTGAAAGAGCCTGATGTGGTATACCAGGTCAACGCTGATTTTGCCACCCCATTTGATTGACGCGATTTCCCCGTCCTCCGTCCCCGGTCTTCGGTCGTGGCACAACCGCCCCATCATTTCTTGCAGTGCAACACCATCACCCCCACACCATCATCATGCCCAACACCACCCCCTACGAAGTCGTCATCGGCCTGGAAGTCCATGCCGAACTTATCACCCAATCCAAGATGTTCTGTTCGTGCAGTGCGGATTTCTTCGGCGCAGCGCCCAACACCCACGTCTGCCCCGTCTGCCTGGCCATGCCCGGCGCGCTGCCCGTCATCAATCGCGAGGCCGTGGCCCAGACCATCCGCGCGGGCCTGGCCCTGAACTGCACCATCGCCGAGGATGTGCGCTTCGAGCGCAAGAACTACACCTATCCTGACCTGCCCAAGGGCTATCAGGTCACCCAGTACGAGCTACCCCAGGCCGTGAACGGCTGGCTGGATATCGACACGCCCGAGGGCGTCAAGCGCATCGGCATCACCCGCGCCCATCTGGAGGAGGACACGGGCAAGCTGGTGCACGAAAACGGCGTCAGCCTGGTGGATTATAACCGCGCGGGCGTGCCCCTGCTGGAAATCGTATCCGAGCCCGATATGCGCTCCATCGACGAGGTGAACGAGTATCTCACCCGCCTGCGCCAGATCCTCATCTACATCGGGGCCAGCACGGGCGACCTGGAAAAGGGCGCGATGCGCATGGAGGCCAACATCTCCTTGCGGCCCGCGGGCAGCCAGGAGCTGGGAACCAAGGTGGAGATCAAAAATTTGAATAGCTTTCGGGCGGTGCGCAACGCCATTGCCTATGAGATCGCCCGGCAGGAAAAGGTGCTGCGCGCGGGCGGCCAGGTAGAGCAGGTCACCCTGGGCTGGCTGGAGCACGAAGGCCGCACCTATGTGCAACGCAGCAAGGAAGACGCGCACGACTACCGCTACTTCCCCGAGCCCGATCTCCCGCCCCTGCACATCGAGCGGGAATGGGTGGAAGAGCTGGCCGCGGCCCTGCCCGAACTGCCCCTGGCCCGGCGTCAGCGCTTTGTGGAGCAGTACGGCCTCAGCCAGAAGGATGCAGACGTCCTCACTGCAGAGCGTCCGGTGGCCGATTACTTCGACGCGTTGGTGGCCGCGGTGGGCGACGCCATGCCGCCCAAGAAGATCGCCAATTGGGTCATGGGCGATCTCTTCCGGCTGGTGAACGAAAGCAGCCTGCCCATCTCCGACATCCCGGTCACTCCGGCTAAATTCGCGGGTCTGCTAACGCTGGTGGCCGCCAGAACCATCAACGCCAACACCGCCAGCCAGGTGCTGAAGACGATGTTCAAGACAGGCGAGGACGCCCAGACCATCGTGGATCGGGAGGGACTGGCCCAGGTCAGCGACGCGGCCGCGCTGGAAGGCCTGGTGGATCGCCTGCTGGCCGAGCATCCCGACGAAGTGGCCCGCTATCGCGAAGGCAAGACCCAGCTTTTTGGCTGGTTTGTGGGCCAGATTATGCGCGAGACCCGGGGCAAGGCCAACCCGAACGTGGTGCAACAGTTACTGAAGCGTAAGCTGACGTAAAGGAGGCGCCTGAGTTTGCAAACGTTAGCCGTGAGCAACAGATGCCTCAAAAATGACAATCGATTCAGGATCAATGGTGAGATGAACCTGTGCGCCCGGTTGAGCGCTACAACCTATCCCGGGAACCTCGAATGAAAGCAACACTGTTTCATCCTTGGTGGTGAGTTGGATGAGACTGTGTGCGCCGCGAAAAGAACGATTCACCAAGATCAATGTCAGGTGGTTGGGGGCATGCACCACCTTAGATGTTACGCGGGCGCCTTCAGGCCTCACCACCAACATCACAGCTTCCCCCACGCGCATTCCCGAAGGCGCTGTCCGGAGTTGCAGCACGCCAACTTTGGTTTCAATGAAAACAGGTTGCAGAGCAATGACGCGCCCCTCCAGAATGTTCTGCATCCCCAAAAAACGAGCGGCAAAGGGCGAAATAGGACGCCGGTATAACGCCTCGGGCTTATCGAGTTGATGGATACGCCCATTTTGCATCAGCGCCACTCGATCCGCCACCGCGAACGCTTCCAGTTGATCATGCGTTACATAAATCGCTGTTTGCATCACCTGTTTGAGAATCGCCCGCAGCTCTCCCAGTAACTGATCTCGCAACGTTCGATCCAACGCGCCCAAGGGTTCATCTAACATGAGCAATCGTGGATTAGGAGCAAGACTTCTGGCCAGCGCCACCCGCTGCTGCTGCCCCCCACTTAACTCATACACGCGCCTGTCTTCATACCCCAGCAAATCAACCACTCCCAACAGTTCATCCACACGAGCATCCGTCGCTTCCACCGACCAATTGTGCATCTTCAACCCAAAAGCAATGTTCTCTTTCACCGTCATGTGGGGGAAGAGTACATAATCCTGAAACATCAGCCCGAAATCACGTCGGTGGCTGGGTAACGAGGTAATGTCCTTCCCCTCCAGCAACACATGACCGGCATCCGGAGATTCAAGCCCGGCAATGATGCGCAAAAGCGTTGTCTTGCCGCAGCCGCTCGGCCCCAGCAAACACACGATTTCGCCGCGATCCACAACAAGGTTGATATCGTGCAGCACGGGCGTCTCATCGAATGTTTTGTCGATGTGCGCTATGGAGAGGAAGGACATGGGTGGCGTTAACGATTAGCGTAGGTGTTCATCTCATGATTGCGGTCATGATCCAAAAACTGGGCGGGATCACGCATGTCATTGGTATGACACCAGCCTTCTTTGTGTCCGTGATTGTAAGCGCCGGAAAGCTGTCCGGCCCAACGTTCCACAACACCATCCTCAGGATCGTCCAGAACGATGTCGGTGGCTGCACTACAGTAATCCCAACGCCACCAGACATCTTCATCGGAAGTCGTCCAATAATGAACGCGAGAACGCGCCCAAGAGGGGATGCCAGCGAGCCACAGCGCGGAGCCGTCATAGGTAAGATCCCAATTAGGACCACATCCAGCGCCAAATATTTCGCCTAACAAGGCTAAATTGCCCGCCAGCGCGGTGCCCTGATATGGCGTTCCCACCGACTGGATCAGCCGATCTCCCGAGGAGTAATCCAGGCCGCTCCAATAATAGGTGTAAAGATGCAACGATGCCGCGCCCCCCTGGCTATGGGCGACCACGCCAAAGGAGGGGAACTGAGCGCCAAAATCACGAATAAGCCGTGCAAATTCGTCATGGCTGCGATTCTGATTGTAGTCTTGGAAGACTGCAACATCGGTAAAATCGCTGGTGGGCCACACTCCTTCAGAACAATAGCCATGCACCAGCATCAATTTTCCACCAGAGGCGGTAGCGGTCAACGGGGCAACATCCGCCTGTGCTGGACGTGGCCCCACCAACATCTCTGGGGTAATCTGCGAAATGGGCTGAACAGCAGCCTTTGGTAGTGACTTCAGTGACAGGCTCAGCTGCGATCGCATGGCCAGAGGTATGCTGGTGGCGTTATCTTGCAGGCGCACATGACGTAGTTCCAATGGAGGTTGGATATGTGCATAACTCAACCAACGGGAATCGAACAGGATTGATAATCGTCCTTGCTGCACCTGGCTCAAACCGCCGATCCATGCGGCTGGCGCCGCCTTGCCCGCGTCATCAACGCCCCACACTTCGGCGTACACCCTCACCAACGCGCCCTCATCCAGACCGCGAACGGGGAGACCGATGGTCAACCGCACATCATCCGCGCGGGCCACGGTGACATTTTCGCCCAACATAGCCCGTTTCGAAATCACAGGAAAAATGTGTTGGCTGGTACGCAGAAAAGCCTGGCCATGAGGCGTAATGCCGCGAGCAACGATTTGCGCCTTATATAAACCCGCACTGCGAGCGACGAAATCGCCGCCAAAAACGCCATCGCCCGCGGCGCCATCTCGATGTTTGCCATCATCGAACATTTCCACCATGACTTCGTCGCCGGCAGGCAGCATCACGCGCAGCGCCATCTGATGGGCCACGCCAGACAAAGGCGTGGGCTCCCCACTGGATGCAGCGTTCGCGTCGTAGATGTAAGCCACCAACCCGACGCGCTCGCCAACTGCAAGGTTGTAGTCGGCAAGATGAGCGTAGAGTCGATATGAGCTCTCCGCCCCCACAATGAGGTAACCATCACCAGCTTGCGAAGAAGTTATTTGCACAAGCCACTGACCTTGTGGCGCCCGAGAGGCGATGTGATAGACGATGGATGGATAGGCAAGTCCATCATAACCAAAGGATTCGACGCGTTTTTCCACGTTTACCCCTGGCGTTTTCTCCAACGGAGACCATCGGCTACGCTCTCCCGGCGTCTTGACGTCGATACGCCAATTCTCCGCCTGAGGCGATAACAGCACAAAACTCACCCCGTCGGCAGTGTCCACCGGAACCAGCGCCTGCCACTGAAAAGCCCCCTCCTGCTGTTGCAGATGCACGGGCAACATGGCGCTATGCGAACGAACGCCCAACTGGGCAGGATTAGGTAAGGCCATCATCCCAGAGTAAACTTCGGAAGCAGGGCCAGCCAGATGTTTGAATGCTGGCCCCCGGGCCTGAACGGGAGGACTTGCCGAGACAATAATCACACTCGCAATGACCAATGTCAATACAAGCGCCGACACAATGAGAAGTCGATTTCGCATGGGTTCCTTCCTTTTGGAGTGGGCGCTTCGTCAACGACAAAGCAACGGATAAAAGCTCTATATTCCAAACACCTGAGCAGGATGAGGGACGCGTCATGCAACAAATCATCGCGCTCGCTCAGAACGTTGGATGCATGCCTACCATCACAACACATCTACTGGATCCACATCGATGCGCCAATGAGGGTCCAAAAAGACGCCCGCTAGAAGCGCTGCCGGGTCCTCAGCCCGAAAGAGGATGTGCCAGCGAAATTTGCCGCGTTCACGGCTGAAATACGCGGGCGCAGGCCCAATGAGTCCAAATGCTTCCAGGTTCAGGCGCGCAGCCCGATCTTTGAGCGCCTGCGCCACTCGTGCGGTCTCTTGCTGGCAACGCTCACGTGAGGCGTCAAGATAGAGTAATCGGATAAGACGACGGTAGGGAGGATAGCCATTTTCCTGACGAAAACGCATTTCGGTGTGATAAAACGCATCATAATCATGTCGGCTGGCCGCAACAATGGCATAGTGGCGGGGATGATAGGTCTGAAAAATGACCTGCCCCCCCCGTTCAGAGCGTCCAGCTCGTCCAGCCACCTGCATCAGAATCTGAAACGAACGTTCTGCCGCTCGAAAGTCGGGCAAAAACAAGCCCGTATCAGCGCTGAGCACCCCCACCAGCGTCACCATGGGTAGATCCAGCCCCTTGGCGATCATCTGGGTTCCCACCAGCACATCGGCTTTGTGATCGATAAAATCCTGCAAGATTTCTTCGTGGCTATCTTTGCCGCCGGTGGCATCCCGATCCCAGCGCAATGGTCGGGCCTGAGGGAATTCGGCCCGTAGAGCATCCATCACCCGTTCGGTGCCCGCGCCAAAAGTCTTGATACGATGGCTGCCGCACTTGGGGCAAACTCGGGGCAATGGTTGCCGATAATTGCAATGATGGCACACCAGCACATCGCCGCGATGATGTGTGAGAGGAATCTTGCAGCGGGGGCAGCGGATGACTTCGCCGCAGTCGCGACACATGACAAACGTGGAGGATCCCCGGCGATTGAGAAAAAGAATGGCCTGTTCACCTCGGTCCAGGGTGG
The DNA here is from genome assembly GCA_964650295.1 of uncultured Caldilineales bacterium. Lineage (GTDB taxonomy): Bacteria > Chloroflexota > Anaerolineae > J102 > J102 > M2005. Next base: position 6,688 of record CAZYSY010000123.1, read on the forward strand.
CATTCAGCGCATCGCGCAAGGTGCGCGAAAACATGGACCGGTTGCCCGCACGCAGTTCTGCGCGCATATCCACGATGTTCACTGGCGGCAACTCTAACATTTTAATCTCACCTTTCTCGCGATGTCCCATCACCCGTCGCGGTAGGCTCAGCAAGGTATAGAGCCCACGACGCGCTCGGAATGCGCTTTCAAGCGAGGGCGTGGCCGATCCGAGCAACGTAATTGCGCCATGAAGCCGGGCCAGGGTCGTGGCGGCATCGCGGGCATGATAGCGGGGTGTGCGCACTTGTTTGTACGCTGGATCATGCTCTTCATCCACAACGATAACTCCGATGCGCGGCAAGGGCGCGAACAGTGCGGAGCGAGAGCCCACCACCACATCGACCTCGCCCTCGCGGGCTCGGCGCCAGGCATCGTAACGTTCGCCCGCGGTCAGCCTGGAATGCACCACCGCCACGCGTCCCGGAAAACGCCCGGCAAACCGACGGATGGTTTGGGGTGTGAGACTGATCTCAGGCACCAACACAATGCCCTGAAGCCCCTTAGCCACCACCTTCTCCAGCGCACGCAGATAAAGCTCGGTTTTACCGCTGCCAGTGACGCCATGAAGAAGGAAGATTGGGCTGTCCGATTGTGGACCTCCGACCTCCGGCCTCTGGCCTCTGAATTCCAGCGCCGTTTCGATTTGCTCCCAGGCCCGCCTTTGGTCTTCGGTCAGCATCGCCGGGCGGGGAGAGTGAAATACGCGGCCCGCCAATGGATCTCGCCACACGTCGATCTCCGTCAATTCAATGACTCCCCAATCGGCCAGCTTGCGGGCCGCGGGCAGCCCCAGGCCCGTGGTCTGTCGCCACTCGCTCAGCAGCATGGCTTGCTTGGCAGCAGCGGCCAGGGCTTGCAATCCCGCCCGATATTTAATGGTGGCCCGCAGCGCCATCACCGCCTCGGGCAGGGCTTCTGGCGTCACGTCCAACTTCAGCGTGTCGCCATTCCGAACTATTAGCCCCTTCTCGAGCAGCGCCTTGATGGGTTGGCTCGACACCCCCAACATCTTCTTGAGCGCATGCAGCGACATCTCGCCTCCCTGGTGCGCCAGCGCCATCAGAATCTCCGCCTGCTTGCTGGCCCGTCCTGCGCGCATCAAGGCGGCGTCCACATCGTGCGGGGGAATACTCAAGGTGAGCAGAGTTTCCAATTTGGGTTTAGGATGTTTGAGCCTGCCTCTATCCACCACCCGCACTAGGCCATGTCGTCGTAATTCTCCCAATACGTTTTCCGAGACCAAACGCCGGTCGAGTTCTCGTAGCGCCTTCAGGCGCATGGGCTCCTTTTTTAGCCGCAGTAACAATGCCTGTTGTGCAGGCGTCAAATCATCAGGATAGATGGGAGCGCCTGGTGTGTACTCGACCCAAAGATCACTTTTGGCGGTAAATCCAGGGGGCAGGATCAATCGCACGCACTCGCTTAGGGGCGCCAGGTAATACCGACTCATCCAGAGCGCCAACTCAAGTTGTTCGGGGGTCAGGGCCGGGCCCTCGGTCATGGGCTCGCCCAAGGGTTTGACACTGATGTCCGAAGGCGCTGTCTCCACCAACGCCATCACCACGCCCAACTGCATCCCCCGTCCGAAAGGAACCTGCACTACTTGACCGGGTGCAATTAGCCCGCGCAGCTCCCGCGGGATGCCATAGGTGTAAATCTGGCGATGTGGATCGAAGTCCACCAGAGCCGTTGGTCGACGTTGCACGTCAGGCTTAGGCGGACGCCGGTCGATGGGGACGAGCACGACAACTCGGGCAAAACGAGATGAGGTCATGAGCATTTCAGCTCGAATGGCATGCGATCTGAAGCGAAACAAAAAGGTGGGGTTGCGCTCCCATGCACCCGGGACGAATTACGACATTCATTCAACCATTGTCCAACTCCACCCGTTTGTAATCGGTGCGAGCGCGGGTGGCAGTAAGAATAGCCCAAAGGACGCGAGCGGTCTCCTCCAGCCGGTCGTGCCGATTGACCACAGCGTATTGGAACTGGGGCAACATTTCCAATTCTTTGCGGGCATAGGCGATGCGAATGGCGATCTGTTCGTCGGAATCTGTTTTGCGCTCTTTCAGACGACGAATCAACTCTTCTTCGGTGGAAGTGGTAAGAAAGACAGTAATGGCTCCGGGCAGTTTGCGGGCCATAGTTTCGGCGCCCTGGACATCCACACGCATCACCACGTCAATGCCGTCTTTCAGCGGCCCGACGATCTCACTTTTGGGCACGCCTTTGTAATCGCCATAGACGATGGCATACTCGATGAGTTCGTCATTTTCGATCATCTCCGCAAAACGAGTCATGCTCACAAAATGATAATCGACGCCATCGACCTCCCCGGGACGGGGCGGGCGGGTGGTGGCGGTGACAACGCGATGGAATTTAACGCCTAATTTTTCCAGAGCATCCAGCGCTGAATCTTTGCCCACACCCGAAGGCCCAGAAAGAATCATGACCACCGGACGGGGTTCATCGGGCACGCCGAAGTGATCATGTTTTTGATGGGCAAAACTTTCGCTCATAAGTCAAGCTCCATAGAAAGAAAACTAGCACTAAGTCAAGTCTGCTTTGAGGGAAGAAGGCCGGCCCGACAGGCCGACTGAAGTCGGTCTCTATTGGCCTCTGGCCAACGGACGGCCTACGCCGTCCCTTCACCAACCAGAGACGGTCGACGGAGGTCGACCGCTGGCGCAAAGCGCCTGGAGAGTCTGAGTTTACTCGATGGTAAAGGCCACG
>CAZYSY010000124.1:0-4509 GCA_964650295.1 uncultured Caldilineales bacterium
GACCCGGATTTTGCCGGTGAGCGGGCCAAGTGGCAGGTAGGCGACATCCGCCAGGTGAGCGTGGTTTACACCGACCACCCCGGCGAAGGAGCTAAAATTGAGTTTCATGCTTTTCCGAATATGTTCGTTGGCCGAGTCTTAGGTTGGGAGGATGGGATTGCAAAAAGAGATGGCAGACCTTATCGTAGCCTCATTGTGGATACAGGCCATGGCAACATCAGCTATGTAGTGATTTATCTCGATGGTCGCCCTCAGAATCCTTCCAACTACCCCTACTTAGGCTATGGGAAAGTAATCAATGGTGATATAAACTATATGCGCATCATTCAGGCGCCTATTAACCCGAATGACATCAAAGTTGGCGATGTGATTGGCTTTAATGATCTGCCTTACAACCAAAGTGGTATTGATACTTGGAACAGTGGACAGCAAAGTGGTGCTAGTCCCACCATCATTGTTCCTCTCCGCTAATGCCCCTTGTTTTTATCAGCAAAGATTTGTTAAACTGAGAGGGTGAGGCAAAAAATAAGTTTTATACTGCTGGCGGGGTTATATTTTGGCGGAGCCGTCTGGTTTTTCTCTGAAAGGGTCACGTTCGTTCAGCCGGTTTTGGCCGGGGCGCATCCAACTAACACACCAGTGCCCACCCCCACACCCACCACACCGCCCGGCGGGGGGACGGGGTGTAGCGAAGATGATGATTGTACCCCTCCCCAAGTGTGCAATAAGCAAACCCACAAATGCGAAGACCCATCGGCCGAATGTGGCAATGGCGATTGTGAAGCCGGCGAGACCTACGTTTCTTGCTCGCAGGATTGTCCGCAAGATGAGTCCAACCTCTGCAGCACCATCACTTGCGCCGACGGCTCTTCGGGTTACACCATCTGCGACCCCTCCTGCACCGTGCCCGACCGCGCCTGCTGGCCCGACTGTGGCGACGCCGGACTGCCTGCTGGCGGGGCCTGTCAAGATAAAGATGATTGCACTGGCTTTGCCGACTGCGGTGGCGGTGTTGCCGGTACGTGGGAGTGTGGGTCAAATCATTACTGTTACGTTGCCGGCTGTAATGCAGCAACACCTGTTCCTGCTACGACTCCCATCCCTTGTGGTCAAACCTGCACCGCCGGCTATGTCAACCACTGCGACGGTGACAACGGCAACAACTGTCTGGCCAACGCCGCCGGCGACTACCAGTGCCGTCTGCTGGCATGTGACGGCTACAACTGCACCTGTTCCACGCCCCTTTGCGGCCAGAAACCCAAAAACCCCGATGGCAGTGAGTACGACTGCACCGCCGATGCCGACTGCCAGACAAAAGATGACCAGTCGCTAGCGTGTGAAACTAATCCGGACCTGGGTGCCGGTGTGTGTAACATCAATGCTTGCAAGGGGTATGGTTGCACCTGTCAACATCCCGCTTGCGGTGACACTTGCGCCGGAGACAAAGACTGCCAGTGGTCTGGAGATGACTTAAATCAAGCAGGTTTGGCTGAAGATGCAATAACACTCCTGAACAAAGGGAAATGTATAAGCTGATGTAGAAATTCGTGCGAATATCGCAGCGTTGGCAAAAGGGGGCTGGGGCTTTTCATTATGTTTTTCCTGCAGAGCGATGAACTGGGCGGTCGCTATTCGGCCAAAGGCAAGGTGAAGAAGAATGCTGCACCCTGTCCTGGCTCACTTTTCACCCAAACATCGCCGCCCATCGCCTGCACAATGGCTTTGACCAGGAATAGCCCCAGGCCCGCGCCCTGCGTGCTGCGTTTCAAGCTGGAATCGACGCGATAGAAGCGCTCGAAAATAGCTTCCTGATCCTCTTCCGGAATGCCAATGCCCTCATCCTGTACGAAGACCAGCGCCTTGTCCCCCATGCTGCGAGCGCCCACGATGATCTTGCCCCCCTCAGGCGAGTATTTGATGGCGTTGTTGATAAGATTGTCCAGGGCCTGTCGCAGACGTCTATCATCGGCCCGCACCAGGGGAAGCTGTTCGGGCGCATCTACGACGATCTGATGCTTGTCTGTCTGTCCCCGAAAGCGCTCCACGGTCTTCCTGATCAGAGTAACGACATCCAGTGCGCGTAAATCCAGCGAGAGCGCCCCGGCCTGAATACGTGAGGCGTCCAGCAGATTGTCGATGAGCTCCGTCAACCGATCCGCCTCCTCCACGATGATCTGCGCACTTTCGCGCACGAAGGCCGGATCGGGAGCAACGTCTTCCCGGGCCAGGGTGCCTGCGTACCCCTTGATGATGCTGACCGGCGTTTTGAGTTCGTGAGAGATGACCGAAACGAAGGTGGATTTAAGCTCCTCGGCCTCCCGGTAGCGGGTGATATCGACAAAGGTGATGATGATGTTGACCAGGCTGCCATCACCGCCGAACAGGGGGGAATAGGTAACGCCGACAGTCGCTCTCTTACGTCCCGGCCGCACGACGTCGCCCTCGCCGTACATGATACGGGTGGGGGGCGGCAGTGCATTTCTGCCAAGACAAAGATGCTCTCCCGTCTTGTTTTCGAGTTTGAGTACTTCCGTGCAGTGCTTTCCCAAAGCTTTTTCTTTGTCGACGCCCAGCAGCCGAGATAGGGCGCGATTGATAGCGTCCACCTGCATGTCTGGGGATAAGATCATGATGCCATTGGGATTGTTTTCGATGATCGCTTCAACCCGGGCCTTTTCGGTGCGCAATTGCTCTACCTGGCGGGCGTTGCGCACCGCCACCGCGGCCTGATCCGCAAAATCTCGCAACAGCACCCGGTCTCCTGGCGTGAAGGCGAAGGCGCCCGATCGAAAAAGAAAAATGCCCCCCACCACATCCTCATCTTCCAGCACCAGCGGCAGGGCCACAACCTGTTCCAGCGGCATCCCCACCACACTGTTGACCAGTTCCAATTGTCGATGTAGTTCGCTCTCCCGCCAAAAATCCTCCACCGGCAATTTCTGCGCTAAATAGGGCGAAAGCGTTTCGAAGACTTCGGTGGGAAGGCGATAGCCGGTGGTAATGCGCAGAGAGCCGGTCGAAGTCGTCAGGGCGATGTAGCCAAAATCCGCCCGCACCAGATCGGCGGCATAGCCCAAAATGGTGCGCAGCAAGGTGGAGAGATCGGGACTGGAAGCGAAGATGCGGGTGATCTCCAGCAGCGCTTCCAATTGTTGCTGTCGAAATTGGGAATAAAGGGAAAGACTCATCGAAATAGCAACTCAGTGGTTGGTATGGCGCTCTGCGGGGCGCTCATGCGATTCGCTCCCTCTCTGAAACTTCTGCCAGATGGGGAAAACGCCTCGTAATCCGGGAGCCAGACGTGGGTCTCGGGTGGCTATCATGCGTCTGACCTCAGTGACTGTCGTCAGAAACATCCCGCTCAGTTCGCCATCGGCAAAGTGCAGATGCGCCAATCCCCAGGCAGTGAGCGCCCCCGTGTAAATTTGATTCACCTGACGGTTGCGCACAGGCGGCCGTCCCTCATCACGTCCATACCGCTCGAAGGGCTCGCCCACGCGCGTCAACATCCTCTCCGCCAGCCAGCGATGACGATCCGCGGGCGCCAGACCGATCTCCTCATGTATCTCCGCCATGACGCCTGTCTCCCAATCTTGTCCCGCTTTGAGATGCCCGCCCACGGTCGTATCCAGGTGATCGGGCCATTCGAGTTTATCGAAAGCGCGCATTTGCAGCGCCAGATGGCCTTGCGGCGTGGTCAGCAGCACATGCACGACCCGATGCCGCAATCCGGTGAGATGAGCGAACCAGCGCGGGGCGATCAGCCCCAACGGCTCGCCCGCAGCGTTCACGATGTCGAATTGTTCCTCGCGAGGTTCCGCTGGATGATGTAGTCGCTGACGCCACAGAGCCAGCGCCGCATCGAGTTCTGGCTGAGCGGCTGCGTCGCCGCCTTGCCAGCGGGCCTCCAATGCGTCCAGCTCTGTCAGCCAGTCTGGCGGAAAATCAATGGGATCGGTGAATTTTGCCATGATGTCATTGTGGCACGCGCATGCGGTTGTTGTCAATCTGGCCCAGGTAAATGGGGGCGTCTCTGGTGCTCCTGGGCGACTCAAGTCGGGCGCTTCAGGCCTGCGGCCGGTGGACGGCCTGCGCCATCCCCAGCCCAGCGGGCTTCGCAGTGGTAGCCCGAGGGTTGCAGCCTCGGGCGCTGCTCGCGCTCGCGCCAGCGCATCGCTCGGGGAGTCACAGACTCGCCTGCGCCCCCCTTTTCTCCTGCTCCCCAGCCGGGCCTGCTCCCCTGCTCCCTAGCCGGGTCTGTGACCCGGCGTCGCAGGCGCGTGGCCCCGAAGCATTCTTCCGATGAGATGCGAATCAGCAATTCCAAATTTAGGGAAAACCGGCCAGAAAGCGTTTATCTGAGGCTTCCCCGCCTCCTTTTTGCCCCCTCCCCGGCCCTCCCCCGACACTCGCTACGCTCGCGTTCGAGGAAGGGAGCCCTTCAGCTACAAAGATTTTTTGCTCTCGCCGGGCTCCTCCCCCCGTGCGACGGCTGTCGTAACGGGGGGA
>CAZYSY010000125.1:0-11109 GCA_964650295.1 uncultured Caldilineales bacterium
ACTAACGTACCCGACTTCAATCACCACAAAGGCGCAAAGACACTAAGAACACCAAGAATTTCAAAGCTTTTTCTTTTCTTCGTGCCTTTGTGGCTTCGTGTCTTCGTGGTTTCTAGCCGGGCTACCTTAGTAGTAACGAAAAGTCACTTAATTTTTATCTGGCAACCTGACACAGATTTCATGTTCATGCTTCCTACCGAATCCTTCCCCCTGAAAACGAATCCAGCGCTCCTTAGATCCTTTCTCCGCCCCATTCATCCCCATTCGCGCCCCACAAGAAATCATGTCACGACGTTTTCAAAGATTTCACTTTAGTCGCTTCCAAATTGCTGTGCATCTGGGCGCACTGGCGCCACTCGTTCTCCTGGCATGGGATTTATGGCAAGGGCAACTATCGGTCAATCCCATCCAGGACATTACCTTCCGTACCGGCAAGACGGCGATGGCGCTATTGGTGCTTACCCTGACGGCTACGCCCATGAACACCATGTTTGGATTCAAATCAGGGCTAAAAGTGCGCCGAGCATTGGGCGTTTACGCCTTTGCTTACGCATTACTACACTTCTTGACCTATGCCTGGTTGGATTATAGTTGGGATTTGACACTCATTGGACTTGAAATCTATGAAAAACCTTACGTACTCGTAGGTTTTGCTGCCTTTCTCATTCTTATCCCACTGGCGGTCACATCCACAAAAGGTTGGCAAAGACGGCTAAAGAAAAGTTGGAAAACACTGCATAAGTGGGTTTATGTTGCGGGTGTGTTGGTGATGTTGCATTACATCTGGGTGCAAAAGGCGGATATTCGCGAACCGCTCCTATGGACCGGAGGGCTGATTCTCTTGCTGCTGCTGAGATTGCCTCAAGTGCGACGTCAAATCATCGCCCACCGCAACAGATCCCGAACGATGCGCTCCCTTTCGCCTCCCGCCCATCCTTCAAAAATCAAAGGGAAAATCGCCTCATCATCAAAAACATCCACTCCGAGTTAAACGCACATTTGAAACTTGAGAAAAGCGCCTACGCATTCAGACGAACATGGGCGAAAATAGACCAACGAGGACACAACCTGCATCTTTCTTCGTCCACCTTCATCTCTGTTCGTCATTTCTCGGGAACTTTCGGTAACTGCATTGCGGATCAGCTTTATCTGGGGCAGTGCGTAACGTCAGTTGAAAAGTCGCATATCAGATCTTCTAATGTTTGTCTGGCCAGGGAATGGTGTTGGCGTAAATCCAGGCCAGGGTATAGAGCCCCTGGTTGAGTATGATCATCAGGCCCGAGCGGAAGCTGGCGTCGGCCGACAGGGCGCGTGTGATTCCATAGCCCAAAAGCAGCGTGGTGGGCCAGGCCGCGATGGAAAATAAATCCCAATCCTGCCGCCCGCCATAATCTGCATTCCAGGTGAAGGTCCACAGCAACAGTATGGCAGCAGCCAATAACAAAAATAACGAGTAAGCGTCACGGGGCATGGTTCGGAAGCAACACAGCAACAATAGCGCCAATGTGAACAAATTGAAGGGCGCAGTGAGCAACTGCTCGTTGATGATGTCCATGAAGTGGGACAAAGAAAACATGGTGTAATGCTCCCAATTGGTCGATATCTGCGATAACGGCACCCATAGATGATGATCCCCGCCTCCGGGAGCCTCGGGCCCCATCAGCGAAGCCAAACCATGGCCGCCATGACTCATCATCACAAACACTCCACCGCCGATGAGCAAAGGGGGCAACACCAATTCCAGCAACACGCGGCGCAGCTGTATCTTACGGCGACGCCACCCCCACCAGGCGAGAAACCACAACGCGGGCTGGAGCGCCACCGTTACCGGATGGTTGCCATTAGCTAACGCAAGAATAAGGCTCACCCACCACAATGATGTCCGCCCCTGGATAAATCGCCATCCCAACCAGAAAAAAATAATCATCAGCGCGCTGATAAAAGTGTAATTTTCGGGATAACCAAAAAACAACTGCATCGGACTAAGCGTCGCCAGCAGTCCCAAAAGGAGCCAGCGTTCCATATCGTCTCGCCCGACCTCCAACGCCAGCCGGAGTAGCGCCCACACCATCACGCCGCCCGCCAACGAGGACAAAATCCAATATGCAGGCAACGCATCAACCCAACCCCATTGCTTCTCGCCATAGCGAAATAACAGTGCGTGGACAACGGTGTCTAATGGCGCTTGCCAATTGTAGAAAAACCGCACTTCAGGATGCGCAATGGCTTTGACGATGATGTAGGAATCGCCCCAGTTCGTGTGGCGAATACGGGCCAGATAAAATAGAGGGATACTGAGCAATGCCGCCAAGGCGTGAAAGCGATGGCGTCTGGGGAATCGCAGATGCGGGCGGGAAAGAAGCGGGGAGGATGAGAATCCCAGCCAGATCGTGGCTGCGGCGGTTGCCCCCGCCAACGCCCATTGTAGCCATCGCCAGAGATGGCTGAATGGATACGCACCCCATAACCATTCTCCTGCTGGCACAATGCCATCAGGCCCGATCAGATCCTGGGGATACCAAAACGCCCCCCACGAGGCGGGCAGCTGTCGGATAAAGAGATGAATGATGAGCAACGCCAGCGAAAAAAACGCCAGGATGCGCAACAATCGCCGTTCCGTGATGATCCTACCTGCCACAACTTATCTGGTTGCGATCAAGCTTCCGCCAGAGTAGAAAACGAATCTATGCGCCCCGACATAAGCGCGTAGAACTCACTGCCAGACACTGTCTCCACCTCGAGCAGACGCCTGGCTAACAACTCCAACTTGTCGCGATGCTCACGCAAAACAACCAACGCCCGCTCGTGCGCCTCGCTCACCAGCTGACGCACCTCATGATCGATCTGACGGGCCACCTCCTCGCTGTAATTCCGTTGCTCGCTAATCTCGCGTCCAAGAAACATCATTTCTTGTTTTTGTCCGAAGGTGAGCGGACCAAGTTTATCGCTCATGCCCAGACTGGTGACCATCGCTCGGGCGATGCGAGTGACTTGCTCCAGATCATTGCTGGCCCCAGTGGTGGGGACGCCAAAGATCACTTCTTCTGCGGCTCTACCCCCAAGCATGAAGGCCATCATATCTCGTAAACGACTGCGGTTTTCGATGGCGTCTTCATCAGGCAATGGCATCACATAACCTCCGGCCATCCCTCGCGGGACAATGGTCACTTTTTGCACGGGATCGGTATGTTTCATGAAATAGTTAACCACTGCATGGCCCGCCTCATGATAACTGATGATCTCCTTCTCGCGTGGCGTCAACAAACGGCTACGCCGTTCTGGACCCAAACGAACCCGCTCGATCGCCTCTTGCAATTCGGACATGCCGATGAAGCGCTTGTTGCGACGCGCCGCCAGAATGGCCGCCTCGTTGATAACATTTTCGATATCGGCTCCCACATAGCCGGGCGTCAATCGCGCCAACACTTCAAAACTGACCTCCCGGGCAATAGGCTTACCACGAGCGTGGATTTTGAAAATCTCCTCGCGCCCTTTCACGTCGGGACGATCCATCACCACCTGACGATCGAAACGCCCAGGTCGCAGCAATGCAGGATCAAGGATGTCGGGCCGGTTGGTGGCTGCGATCACAATGATGTTGGTGTCGGTGTCAAACCCATCCATTTCCACCAAAATCTGGTTGAGGGTTTGCTCACGTTCATCATGGCTTCCGCCTAAACCAGCGCCGCGATGCCGCCCCACCGCATCGATTTCATCGATAAAGATAATGCAAGGGCTATTGCGCTTGGCTTGTTCGAAGAGATCGCGCACCCGACTGGCGCCCACGCCCACGAACATCTCCACAAACTCAGAACCTGAAATAGAAAAGAAAGGCACGCCCGCTTCACCAGCCACTGCTTTGGCCATTAAGGTCTTGCCTGTGCCCGGAGGGCCAACCATAAGCACCCCCTTGGGAATACGCGCCCCCAATGAAGCAAACTTCTCGGGCTCGCGCAAAAATTCGACAACCTCTTGCAATTCCTCCTTCGACTCCTTGGCCCCGGCCACATCATCAAAAGTCACCGTGGGCTTATCCCCCGTGATCAGACGGGCTCTACTCTTTCCAAACGAAAACGCCTGATTGCCCGCACCTTGCGCCTGACGCATAATGAAGAGGAAGATGCCAATAATTAACACAAATGGCAGAATCGAACTGAGAATCAATGGCCAGTTGCTCCAAAATCCTGGAGAGGTGAATTTGATGTCGATCTGCGAAAGCGCGTTTTGATCCACGCCAAGAAGCTCTAGCGTCTTGGTCAAACTCACGCCAGGCTCCTTGTGGGCAATGCCGATATTCTCACTGTCCTGATAAGCAATCGTCAGTCGATCCTCCTCGACTTCGATGCTTTGCACCTGGCCAGCATTGATTTGCTCAGCCAGAACATTCAAATCCTCGATCTTGATCTCGTTGCTCGACTGATTGGCAGAGATCAACGAAGACCACAGAAAATAGCCAAGAATGGCAATGATAACAATATAGACGATACTATTGCGAAGCGTTTGTGAATTCATAAACCTATGTTAAAACGATTTGGTGTACAAGAGCTAACAATTCCCTTGCCAAAAAGCAATTATACCACACTTTTATCTCTTTCATGGCGCTATAGATCCGCAGGGAGTGCGTTTCAATTTCGGGCGCTTTTCTTTTTTGCCGGTCGGGTTGCGAATCCGCCCTGGGGAGCTTCGCTCCGGAGCCGGATTCATAAATCCGGCGGGTTGGCAATGATTGCCTCCATTTTGAAACGCACCCATCCGCAGGGGATGTGGTCACAATGGGGGCGTTTTTCGCGTTCCTGGACGACTTCGGTGGACGGCATCCGCCGTTCAGGTCGCCGTAGGACGACCAGTGGCGCTATTTGTATACCTTTCCACCGCTCCTATTCCCGCCCCTTTCGAAGCGTGGAAGGAAGTAAAGGATGGAACCGGCGTTCATGGTGAAACAACAGCCCAGAGACGGCGTCAAACGCATGAGGAAGGAGGAACCGCTGTCAACTCCGTCGAGAGATCTGAACGCGCGTGATCTTAGGGCCATCCACCTCGGTCACCCGTAATCTAAAATCCCCAACATCGATCTCTTCGCCAATCTGGGGAATGCGACGGAGCCGAAACAGAATCAACCCGGCCAGAGTTTCATAAGCGTCATCCTCGGGCAAATCAATATCCAACGCCTCATTGACCTCATCCACCCGCATCAACGCATCCATTTCTACGGTATGGGCGTCGATGCGACGAACATGTGATTGTTGCGCCCATTCATCGTTCATCGCCCCGACGATTTCCTCCACCAACTCCTCACGAGTCACCAGGCCTGCAGTGCCGCCGAACTCATCGATCACAATCGCCAGGCCAATGCCCTTTTCTCGCATCTCTTCGAACAGATCGCTGATCAAACGAGATTCAGGCACCATCAATGGCTCCTGAATGATGGAAAGCGATCCCACCTCTTGCTCCAGAAGATCTGGCGAATCGACCAACAGCGCCACAAGATCTTTCATGGCGATGACGCCGATGATGTGATCCAGGTTTTCTTCGTAAATGGGAAATCGGGAGTGGCGACGATCGCGAAATGCTTCCAGCAGCTCTCGCACGGTTTGATGTCGCTCGACGCCAACAATATTGGTGCGAGGAACCATTACCTCGCGCACCACGCGTTCGCCAAAATCGAAGACGCGCGTCAACATCTCACGCGCTTCCTCCTCGATGATCCCTTCCTGCTCACTCTGCTCCACCACCAGCTTCAACTCTTCGAGCGAGGCAATCACCCCATGCCCGCCCGTGGCGCCTTTGATGCCGAATGCCCGCAAGACCAGATCTGTGCTTTTATCGACAATCCACACAAATGGCGCTGTAAGACGGGCAAACAGCCAGATGGGATACGCCACCATCTGCGCGACCCGGTCTGGATTTCGTAAGGTCATGATCTTGGGCGCTTGCTCGCCGAAAACCATGTGGAAGTAGGAAAGGACAAGCAAAACCAATACGCCCGCAATGCCCGCGGCCGCAGCCGAACCCAAAAAATGTCCGAGAACTGGCGTTAAATAGGGTTCCATCAGGTGCATCATCGGCTCTTCAGCCACCACGCCCAACAAAATGCTGGCCGCGGTAATTCCCAATTGCGCTGCCGCGATGGCCCGATCAGGGTCTTCGAGCATCTTCAGTACAATGGACGCGGGCCGACTCCCCTCCCGAGCCGCCTGCTGTAAACGCATCCTGTTGGAGGCCACCAGAGCAAATTCGACCGCGACGAAAAACCCATTGGCAGCGACGATGATCAGACCGGCCACCAGGGGAATCCAAACATTGATAGAGACAATTTCAGCTTCGTTCATGCGCGAAAACCAAGTGATGAAAAAAGGATGGCGTGGACATCTTACATGCCAAAGGTCAGTTGATCAAAATTCATGGCCAGCAGTGCGAATAATCCCACAAGCGTATTATAAACAGCATGAGCCCAAATCGCAGTGTTCAACCCCCAACGATCGCGTATTGCGCCCAACAACAATCCCAAAACGAAAATAATAGCGATCGCAGGACTGAGATATTGAATATGGCTGAGTGCAAAAAGGAGGCTGGTCAGCCACAGTCTGGCCACAGGTTGCAGTGCGCCGCGATAAAGCAACTCCTCCCCTATCCCCGAAGCAAAGCCCATCAGCAAAACACCACCAACGCCGGGCAATTGTTGAATAATTTGCTGGTTAAATCCAGTCGATTCGGCCAAACCATCGCCGAACATGATAGTCACCAGCGCTCCCACCAACATCGTGCTCATCAACATCAGCAACGCCATCGTGGCGCCAAGCCAAACATCACGCCCCCGCGGCCGAGAAAGCCCCAAACGACGCGTCACCCCCTGCCAGTTGCGACGCACGCCCCAACCAACGCCCAACAATGCAGCCAAAACAAAAGTGATATTTTGCGTAATGATAATCGTCAATGGATGCGTAATCTCGATTTCCGACAACGACTCCAGGGAAGTCAGCGCCACATTGCTGCCGATGAACATCACTAACAAGGCCCAGGCGGTGAGATGCACAGGATGCGTCCAGGGAATCCCTGCCAGGCGGGGAGATGGAGAACGCCGGTCGAAACGCGTGCCGGCGAACGTCGGCAAGACAATAAGTCCTCCAGCGATGAGCAATGTCCAGCCCAGTTGCGTGCTATCGAGAAGTGATTCAGCGAGGTTCAGCGTGTGCGGGGCGACCATGACGACAACGCCAGCTAGAATGATCAGCGTTCCCAATGCCAACAACAGCCAATAAACAACCATACGCACCTCGCGCCTGACTTCGCCTATTTGGGCAAAAAGAATCAGGCCCAATGCCAGAGGAAAAGCAACCATGCTCTCGATCATGGTCGATAGGACTCCAGGGCCTTGCGCACGTTAGGGGGGAGCTCGCCACCACTGGCCCGATGCAAAAAATCTAAAACTTGTCGCGAAGAGACCCCGCGTTTGGCTGCCCGCTTCAGCCCCCGCCGGGTGATCTGATACCGATAGTGTGGTTCGCTGGCCTGCCAGAAAGCAAACAACGCCACCCGCAGTCGATCCCACAAACCGATGTGGGGGGCCAGCACGATGTTGAAATCTCGCCCAACGCTTAGGATGGGGGCGTCCGAATCCTGCTCCGCTGTCGCTTCGTCCAGCAGACGCCGCCCCTGTGGAGTCAAACTCCAGGCTTCGCCTGCTTCATCCAGCGCCACCACGCCCAACCAAAACAGTGGTCCGTGCCAGATGTAGCGAATCAGGCGGCCCTCCACCGCTGGCCAATGCTCGAATCCACGTAGAAAATCGCCCGCGGCGTTTTGAATGTACCAGGTGTCATACAGACCATCGGGCCGTTGAAAATCTGGCAGATATTCATACATCATGGCAATGAAATCCTCGAGTCCGAACCAGTCACCCGCTGCGAACCGACGCAATTGCTCGAGCAACACCTGACGCGTTCGCAAGGGATCGTTGCTCCAGGCGCCATCCTGACAGCGCAGGCCAGGCATCAAACATAGATCGTTCCAATCGTCGGCGTCACGCCAGGCGCGAAAGAGGCTCTGCATCTGCTGGTCGCGAGACATCTCGAGCCATGGGCGCAATGCTTTGCCAAACCGATGACGACGGTTGCGCTCCACAATCAAATTCAACTTTTTCGCTGTGTAGAAGATCAAATGCAACGGGCCGCCAGCCTCGAGGGGCTGTTTGCGCAAAGCAGCCAGACGCAGCCTGGGCGTTAACTGCTGGAGATCGGATAATCGCCAGCGGCCATTGCTGCGCAGCCAGACCGCATGGTTCTGAACATACGCCAACAGCGTACCCAGATCATCCAGCAAGCGTTCGTCCAGATGTTGCTGCACCTGGGGGGAGGGTAACGGGGCGGGCAAAGGAGGTTGCGTCGTAATCGCCACCTCGCTCAAAGGCAACAAGGCCGCCAGATCTTCGGGAATGCAAATAAAGCGCGAAGCTCCCTCGGGCCTTTGCTGAAAGACATTGGCGATCCAGCCCCGGTACCACAGAATTTCACCCGGGCCGGTGGGCGATTTCCAGGGTTGCTCGGTTTGCAGCCGTCCCGGCCCAAACCGCCGCAATTCGCCAAATCGCCGCTGAAATGCAGGAGCGGGCATGCCTCCAAGGTCGCCCGCCAGATGAGCCAACGCCAGACGAGCCTCCTCTGGCAACTCATTCCACACCTCCTGCACTTGTTGAGGCTGGAGCATCTGTTCCACCAGCGCCGTCAACAGATCGTCCTCCGCGATATCCTCCAACAGTATTCCCTGATTCTGAGCGATAATCCGCAGTTCTACAGTATCCAATTGAGCAAGATGTTGGCGTAATGTGAGCATGTGCAGTAATGATCGCGAAACATCAACTATCAAACGAATAAGCTACCCAATGCGGCATTTTTCAATGCATCCAGGCATTTACAACCATTTTTTCGATCGACCAAGGCCAAGTGCTACAATCGACGCAAATGAAGAAAGATGGAGAAAAGCAACAGTTTGCTCCACAAATCATTATAACGCAAATGTAAGCTTTTCGATACTGTGTCGCCAGCGAGGGATGAGTCTTGTTTTGGGGCAATGAAACCTGTCCCCAAAAACGTACGTAACGAAAATAACGCTGACAACACACTCTCCTCTCTGGAGGCGCTACGCATGACGCAAAACAATCCTAAAAATAAATTCTCATTCTCCGAATTCATCAATCAGGGCAAACTGGCCTGGAAGCTTTTTCGCGATCCGAACGTCAGCCCCTGGGTGCGATTTGGTCTTCCTATTACCGCCCTGGTCTATCTCCTGTTTCCTTTCGACATCCTACCCGATGTGATGCCGGTATTGGGCCAGGTAGATGATGTAGCCGTGATCATGCTTTTGGCCCAGCTTCTCATTACGCTGGCGCCTGATAACATTGTCGCCATGTATCGACAGGCGGAACAGGCCACGGGGGACTCTCCGGACGCAAATCCATCATCCTCACAGAAGGCTTCCCCACCCTATACAGAGGATGAAGTCATCGATACAGATTATCGAGTTGTTTCCTGAACGCCTCTCCGCCGATTTCCAAAACACCCGGTTTAGACTCCTGGCCGGTTGTTTTTCTCTGCGGCGAAGATGGTCTCTTCAAATCGTCGTAAAGGGCATCATGGTCACCTCTCCATTTTCGATGATAAGAAATGTAGACTCAGGCGTCAACATCCAATCATCGCTGAGATCATCCAGGGGCTCGCTGACCAGGATATGCCCGCCTTCGGGAATGGCCGCGTAATCGCCGTTCAGCTCATGGATGGCGCGCAAGTTGCGACTGTAAAACAAGGTTTTGGATTCATTGTAGCTGGAATAACGCAACGCATAGATAACGCGGCCATCTGTAAAAGCCAGGGTGAGGAACGCTGGCATCTCCACCTGATGGCGCGCCCTCAAACGCTCCACATCCCCTACGACGCGCTGAAGCGCAGCCAGAGGATTTTTTTCCAGACCATAAGTGAGCGCCAGATAGAACAAGGTTTCGCTGCTGGTAGTGCCGCGAATGTGCGGGAACAGTTGGGGAGCGACCGCGCATTGTAAATCACGTCGCAACCGCCGAAAGTCGCCCACATCGCCATTGTGCTGGAACAGCCATCGACCATAAAGAAATGGATGAGAATTGGTGCGCTGCACTTCGGCGCCCGGTGATGCGGCACGCACATGGGCGAAGAAAAGGTGGGAGCGGATCTGTTCTGCCAGGTGTCGCAGATTGTCATCATTCCAGGCGGGACGAATGCTACGGAAGAGTCCTGGAGTTTGCCGCTCGCCATACCATCCCAACCCAAAACCATCACCATTGGTGGTCCACTTGCCTACGCCTGGCACAAAATTCATCTTGGCGTGAAGGCTTTGATCGATGAGCGAGTGTTTGGGTTTGATCAGCAAGGCATCCATGAAGATGCTCGGTCCTGTATAAGCCAGCCATCGACACATCATCTTACTCCATGTTCAAATCAGCAAGTCCAGATTTTCGATCGACGCCAGAAGTCAAAAGATACCGGATGTGCGACTTTTCTGTTCTGAAAAGTGAGCACTAATGCATTGGTTTTCTATCTCGCAAACAGACGAAGGGATGACAGAAGGGGAATGAACGAAAGACGATACCATTTTCGTCAATTTTGGTCCATGTTCGTCGGCTTGTTTAACGAAAGATGTTTGACAAGCCGGTTGATGCGCCACAAAAAGTTGATCATTGGGCAAAAGATGAATCCTCCGCACTGAACAATGAAAAAGTAGGGAGAGGGCAGGGGCATCAATTGGGGTTCATGGGATTCACAGACCCGCCGGGGTTGGACGCCCGGATGCGGCCATTCCAAATTTGTCGCTGTTTCTCCCTAGTACTAAGTCAAGTCTGCTTTGAGGGAAGAAGGCGACGGCCGGTCCGACAGGCCGACTGGAGTCGGTCTCTATAGGCCTCTGGCCAACGGCCGGCCTACGCCGTCCCTTCACCAACCAGAGGGTCGACCGCTGGCGCAAAGCGCCTGGAGAGTCCGAGTTTGCTCGATGGTAAAGGCCACGGCCACAAGAGGATTTCCGTCAAACTACAATTGACTGAGTAGGAGCTCCCCAGGGCGGATTCGTAATCCGCCCGGTAAAACA
>CAZYSY010000126.1:0-11311 GCA_964650295.1 uncultured Caldilineales bacterium
GCATCCAACAGAAGAATTCATCCAACCCCATCTGATTGCTCAAGGAGGAGCGCATTATGTTGAACCTGTCTATTCTGCTGGAAGCCAGCGCCCAGGATTATCCGGGCAGCGTTGCGGTCATCTTCAATGAGAAAAAGATGACCTACGCTGAGCTCAACGCTGCCGCGAATATGTTCGCCAACGGGCTTAAAAAGTTGGGCGTAAAAAAAGGGGATAAGGTGGCGTTGATGATGCCCAACATTCCCTATTTTCCCATCGCTTACTACGGCATTCTGAAGACGGGGGCCACGGTGGTGCCGTTCAATGTCCTGTTCACTGCCCGGGAAGTGGCGTATCACATCAAAGATAGCGACGCAGTGGCGTTGGTGGGATTTTCTATGTTTGGCGAAGCGGCTATGGGCGGCTTCGAGCAGGTTGACGCCTGCAAGCATCTGATCATGGCCAACGCTGATCCCTCTCAGCCCTTCGCAGGGGATGGCGAAACCCTGTTCGACTTCAATCAATTTCTGGGATTCGGCGGGTCGCCCCTGTTCGACACGGTGCAGACCATGCCCGACGACACCGCGGTCATCCTTTACACCTCGGGCACCACGGGCACGCCCAAAGGCGCACAACTCACCCATAGCAACATGGTGATGAACGCCATCGGCAGCCAGAAATTGGTGGATGGCAAGCCGGGCGACGTGGCTCTGGCCACTCTGCCCCTATTCCACTCCTTCGGGCAGACTGTGATTATGAACATGGCTTTTTATTCGGGAGCGGCCATCACCCTGCTGCCCCGCTTCAAGCCCGATGACGCCTTTCGCATCATGGAGCGGGATGGCGTGACCATCTTCGCGGGCGTGCCCACCATGTATTGGGCGCTTTACAGCTATCCCCATGCCGAAGAAGAATTCGACATGGAGAAGATCGTCAGCCATCTGCACACTGCAGTTTCGGGCGGCGCGGCCCTGCCGGTGGAATTGCTACGCAATTTCGAGGCCCGCTTCAACGTGCCCATCCTGGAAGGCTACGGCCTTAGCGAAACCTCGCCCGTGGCCAGCTTCAACGTGCGCTGGAAAGAGCGCAAGCCGGGCTCCATCGGCATCCCCATCTGGGGCATTCAGATGGCGCTGGTGGATGAGAACGACAACTTCATCCCCAAACCCACCCAGCCGGGCGCACTCAGCGACGTGGGCGAGATCGTCATCCGCGGGCACAATGTCATGAAGGGCTACTACAAGCGCCCGGACGCCACCGCCGAGGTCATGCGGGGCGATTGGTTCCATTCGGGCGATCTGGGTCGTATGGACAACGAGGGCTACTTCTTCATCGTGGATCGCAAGAAGGAGATGATCATCCGCGGCGGCTACAACGTCTATCCTCGGGAGATCGAAGAATATCTGATGACCCATCCCAAGGTGTCGCTGGTCGCGGTGAAAGGCGTGCCGCATCCCACTCACGGCGAAGAGGTGAAGGCCTACATCGTGCTGAAACCGGGCGAATCTGCCACGGCCGAGGAGATTATCGAATTCGCCAAGAAAGGCTTGGCTGCGTACAAATACCCGCGGTTGGTGGAATTCCGCTCCGAACTGCCCATGACCGCCACCGGCAAGATCCTGAAGCGGGCGCTGGTGGACGAAGATTAGAAGATCATAAGTATTTCATCACTCCGCCACTTTCACGCCCCGACAGCCCGATGTCGGGGCTTTTTTTGCGCGTCAAAACTTGATCAAAACAAAGAACGCGTCTAAAATTATAATCATTCTAAATTTATGTCGCGCCCGTTGCATAACCGGCCAACCGGACCGCCAGCACTTTGCATCAACGAAGTCGAAGCTATTTTCAGAACAGGAGACGCCCATGACCAACCACCCATCTCCAGCCCGTACCCGAGCAGAGGAGCGTTATCAATCCATGCTGCGGGCGCTGACACAGGCAGACTTTCGCCTGACGCCCCAGCGCATGGCCATCTGCCGCTATCTTTCCGAGACCCGATCCCATCCCACCCCCAACGACATCTTTTTGGCGGTGCATACGCAATTTCCCACCATCAGCCGGGCGACGGTTTACAACACCGTGGCCGTGCTGAAAGACCTGGGCGAGATCGTCGAACTGCCCAGCGCTGCCGGCGCCAGCGTGCGCTATGAGACCGATCTGACGCCCCACGTCAACCTGAAGTGCACGCGCTGCGGTCAGATTTTCGACTTTCCCATGGAAAACATCGATGAGATTTTTGAGATAATCGACGCTCATACCGATTTCCAGTTGAAAAACATCCATATCGAAGGCGACGGCATCTGCCCCGATTGCCAGAAACAAATCGAACAGGAGGAGAAAGCAACGTAACATGGGAGAGAAGCAACTCCAAACCACCATCTTTCTGCCCGAAGACCCGCAGGCCGCCAAAGAAAGCGCGGACCTGCTGATCAAGACATTGGAGCAGCATGACGGCATCATCGCTGTGGAGCTGGACATGGCCGAGGGCAAGCTCTCGCTGGAATATGACCCCGATCGGATCTCTGCCGAGATCGTGGATGGCATCGCCCGGGACCTGGGGCTGGAGATCAAGCAGCGGGTGCAGCGCCGGGTGCTCACCATCAACAGCTCCCTCTATCGCAACATCTCCGGCTCCATTGTGCAGAGCCTGAGCGAAGCGCCCGATGTATTCCATGTCTCCATCAACCCGGTTTCGCACACGGTCTGCATCCGCTACCGGGGCAAGGAAGCTCTGGCCGAGGTGGAGAAACAGCTGGAGGAGCTGGGTTACCCCATTGTCGAGGAAGTTGAGGGCAAACCACCCTTCTGGGTGCGGAACCAGGGCTTGATCTGGGCGGGACTGACTTTGGTCTTTCTGCTCATCGGCGTGGCCCTGGAGAAATTCTTCCCCACGCCCAACATGCCCTGGCTGCCCATCCTCTTCTTTGTGATGGCCTACATCGCGGGCGGCCATGAGGGGTTCATCGAGGCCCTGCATGACCTGCGCCGCGGGCGGCTGAACGTCGATTTCCTCATGATCCTGGCCGCGATGGGCGCGGCGGTCATCGGCAGCTGGGCCGAGGGCGCGATGCTGCTCTTCCTCTTCACCCTGGCCGAGGCCCTGGAAGAATATGCGATGGACCGCACCCGCAGCGCGGTGGAGGCGCTGACCAAACTGCGTCCCAACGAGGCGGTGGTGCGGCGGGATGGCAAAGAAGTCAGCGTGCCCGTCGAAGAGGTGCATGTGGGCGAGGTCGTAGTTGTGCGACCGGGCGAAAGCATCCCGGTGGATGGCAAGGTGCTGCACGGAGAGACCACCGTGGATCAGGCTTCCATCACCGGCGAATCCACGCCCGTGCACAAAGCTCCGGGCGATAATGTGTTCGCGGGCGCCATCAACCTGGATGGCGCGATCGACGTGCGAGTGACCAAAGAGGCCAAGGATTCGACCCTGGCCCGGGTCATCGAGATGGTGTCGGAGGCCCAGAGCGAGCGCGCCCCCACCCAGCGTCTCATCGACCGCTTCGCCCATCCCTACGCCATCGGTGTGCTGGTTTCGGTGGCGCTGGTGCTGGTGGTCGGTTACTTCGGCTTGCACATGCCCTTCGATGACATCTTCTACAAAGCGATGACCCTGCTGGTGGTGGCGTCGCCCTGTGCGCTGGTCATCAGCACGCCCGCATCGGTGCTTTCGGGCATTGCCGCGGGCGCCCGCAACGGCGTTTTATTCAAGGGCGGCGTGCATCTGGAAAATGCGGCCCGGGTGGACGCGGTCGCCTTCGACAAGACCGGCACCCTCACCCACGGCCGCCCCGAAGTCACCGACATCATCTCCCTCAACGGCATCTCCGAAGACACGCTGCTGAAACTTGTGGCCAGCGCTGAACTGCGCTCCGAACACCCCATCGCCCAGGCCATTGTCAACGAGGCCCGCCAGCGCGGCATCGACGTGCCCGAACCCGACGAATTCCGGGCGCTACCGGGCAAGGGCGTGCGTGCAGTGGTGGATGGCCGAGAGCTTATCGTTGGCTCCACCCGTCTGCTCTCCGAAGCCCACACACTCAACGGCGCATCCCAGCAGATCACCTCCCTGCAGGAGATGGGCAAGACCACCATTCTGGCGATGGACAACGACAACGTGCTGGGCGTCATCGCCGTGGCCGACCTGCCGCGAGAGAACGCGGCCGAAACCATCGCCCAATTGCGCGAGATCGGCATCAAGCGCATTGCCATGCTCACGGGCGACTACAAGCCCGTAGCCGAAACCATCGCCAAACAGCTGGGCGTGGATGAGGTCTATGCCGAACTGCTGCCCACCGACAAGGTGGATGTGGTGCGCAAGTTGCAGGAGCAGAATCCCGTCATTATGGTGGGCGACGGCATCAACGATGCGCCGGCGCTGGCCCTGGCCGATGTGGGGATGGCGATGGGCGCCGCGGGCGCCGATGTGGCCATGGAGACCGCTGACATCGTGCTCATGTCCGACGATCTCAGCAAAATCCCCTTCACTTTCCAACTTGCGCGCAAGGCCCGCACCATCATCATCCAGAACTTCGCCATTGCCATCGGCGTGATGGCGCTGCTGGTCATCGCCACCTTTGCCACCGGCATCTCGCTGCCCTACGCGGTGGTGGGGCACGAGGGCAGCACCATCGTGGTGGTGCTCAACGGTCTGCGCTTGTTGCGGATGAAGTAAAATCAGACCGGGGACCGGGGACGGAGGACAGAAAAACGCCAACCGTCTCCGGGCTTCGGTTTTCGGTCAGAGTTTCGACGGCACGTATTTGCCCCAGCCGCGGGGACCGACCAGCTCGCCATCCCGCACCACGACCTGGCCCCGCACGATGGTGTCGCGCACGCGGCCGATGACTTCCATCCCCCTGTAAGGCGTGAACCCGCCGATGGTGGCCTGTTCGCCGTCGGTGATGACATCCTCGCCTTCGGGGTCGTAGATGACGATGTCTGCGTCGAGACCTGGACGCAGCGCCCCCTTGCGGTGATCCAGCCGGAAGATGCGGGCGGGATTGGCGCTCATCACCCGCACCAGGTCGGGCCAGGAGATATGCCCCGGCATCACGCCGTAGGTGACCATCAGGGGCAGCGCGGTTTGCAGGCCCGGCAGGCCGCCCGGGGTCTTGGTGAAGGGCAGCTGCGGGGGCGTGGTGCTGGTATCCAGCCGCTGCAAATCCTGAATGTGGTTCATCGCCAGCTCGGGCAGCTCGGGCGACCGGGTAAAGGCCGCGATTTCGGCCTGCTGCACCTGTTCCAGAGGGATATTCAGGTAGTGGGCGGTCTCAACCTGGGTGCGGGGACGGCCATCGAAAAAGCCAAAACGGGTGATGATTACATCTCTTTGTTGGGGACTGAGTTCGCCCAGGATGCGTTTGGTGGTGGCGTCATTCAACGGGCGCAGGCCCAATTTTTGCGCCTGGGTATAATCGCAATGGTCGGTGCCTAAAGCATGCACCGAGCCAGTGGCCAGCAATTGCCACAAATGCGCCGGTTGGTATGAATCCCGCAGGGGGGGCTGCATGATGAAGCGCCAGGCATCGTCACCCTCATATCGGCTTTCGTTCATCAGCAGATATTGGGGGCAGGTTTCAGACCACACCCGTTGTCCTCGCGCTCGAGCCTGGGCGATGAGTTCTGCCGTGAGGCCCATAGAGTTGTGTACGATGTAGAGCTCGGCTCGAGCTCGATCGGCCAGGAAAAGCACTCGGTGTGCAGCCTCCACTTCGGCGAAACCAGGGCGAGCCACACCGTGATAGCCAAGATCGGTCTTGCCAGCCGCCACCAGTCGTTGGGTGGCGTCGCTGACGATGGCGTCATTTTCCGCATGCACCATGACCACCAGATCAGCTCTGGCGGCGGCCCGCATGGAGCGTAGCAGCTCCGCGTCGTTTTGGTAGTAGTTAGGGCGGTAGGTGGTGTAGATTTTGATGGCGCTGACGCCCGCATCCCGCAGGTCTTGCATCCACGCGTCCAGCGCTTCATCCTTATCGGGCAGGACGGTGAGCATGCAGTGGAGCGCGTAATCGATGTAGGGAGGGTGAGGCGTCTGGGGTTCGGATGAGGCTAGCTGTTCGAGATCGGCCGTTTCCAGCCCCAGCACTTCGCGATGCCGGGCGGCGACGCCCTCTTTTGCGGTCTGGTGTGGGAATTGGGTGGCGAAATCGATGACCGTGGTCACGCCGCCCAGCGCGGCCGTGGCCGTGCCTGTCTCCCAGTCGTCGGCGGTGCGGAAGATGCCGGTGTCGAGCTGGATGTGTACGTGGGGATCGATGACTCCGGGCAGCACGTAGCATCCGCGGGCGTCGATGATATCAGCGTCTGCAGGCATAGACAGATTCTGCCCGATGGCGGCGATGCGCTCATCCTCAACCAGGATGTCGGCGTCAAAGGTAGCAGTCTCGGTGACCAACGTTCCGGTTTTGATAAGTAGTGGCATAGCAGTTCTCGTTGTCAATGGATGGTTCGACGGGAGATCAAATATCACACAAAATCAGACAGGAGATGGGATGCCGGTCTCCTGTCTCCTGTACCGGTCCCTCTGTCAGAGCACCTTTGTCTTACTCAGGGATGGGTTGAGCTGCTGATTGGCTTCATCGATACTCTCCTCACCGCCGAGGACGACGATATGGCTAATCTTGTTTAGCTCAGACAAGGCGTCGCCGAAATCTCTAAAGTCAGATGTCTTGACGGCAAGTAACTGATCTCGCAGCTGTTGTCTGAAGTGGTTATCTTCTTTTGTGAGATAGCGGGTGAGTTCTGTATAACCCTTTGCGTCGGGGAGCAAGTAGGCATCCATCTTGCCGATGGCGCCAATGATACTTTTGACGATTTCGTCCTTATCAAGTCTGGTTTGTTTCAGAAAGTCTGCTGTGGCGTCGTATGCGGTCAACGTGTCCAGCAAATTAGGGTCGCGATAGGAGACGAAGTCGAAGACGCCGGAACGATAATCGAACATAGAAAGGGCTCCATAAGCGCCACCTTTCATCCGAACCTGTTCCCATAACCAGGACGTGCGTAAGAAGGTGTTGATCGCAAAAATGGAGCCATGCAATTCGTAACCAATGTCGTAGAGGGATGCTCCTTTGGCCACATAGTTGACTTGGGCGGGAATGGTAAGTCCTTCTCTATGGGGCAAATCTTCCATTTGCCAAGAGAGGTTGGCAGTTTGGTGATCCGGAAGAGATTGGATCAATTCGGTTACCTCGTTTTGGTGGTTTAGCCAATTTTTTTCATCCAGGGTGATATTCCATAATATGTTATTGCGTCCCACCAACAGATTGTTGATGCGGCGGAGCTTTTCTAGTGTGTCGGGCCAGTTTTCATCTAGCCGTTCGAGCAGGTCGCGTAGGAAGAAAAGATAACTGACACCGTTCATTTGTTCGTTGAGCCAGTCGGAGATGGTGAAGTGCGCCCGTAGGCGTTGATTGACCACCATGTGTCCCATGGGGATAAGCGAGCTTTCTTGTCGGGCTTTTTCTTCCAGCAGGATTTGTCTGAACCGCTCTTTGTCATCGAATTGGGTCGTGAGAAGTATGTCGCGAAGTATGCCGGTAAGGTCTTCTGTACGCTTGACGGTGGCTTTGCTTCGTATTACGAGGCGCGTAACTGGCAGCCGCTCGTTCAAAGACGTGCTTAACAACATCCGGGTGGTAATTCCTCCGGTTTTACTGCCGATACGTTGTGAGAGTGAGACGAAATCTTCATCCTTGTTGCCCATATGCACCAATGCTCGGGCATAAAGAGGAACATAGGGAATAAGTTCTGTGGGGAGTGTGGCCAGATTCATGGCCGCATCTAAATAGAGAATGCCATTGGTGGCGAGATCATGGAAAAGCGCTTTGCCATCGCCCAATGTTTGCTCTTGCGTTGGGATGGTCCGAATTTTTTTGTCCAGGTCTTTGAGTTTCAATCGTGGGATTGCGGCCAGGGCTTCTGGATCGTCGGGGTCTTCTTGTAGGTGACGCAACGCTTCCATCTCTTCTGTAATGAGAGCCAGGTCACGTTCGGTCATCCGAGATTTCTCATCGAGTAGTCGAGCAGCTTCTTGCTCCTCCCAAATTTGTTTCAAATCAGGATCAGGATAAAGCGTTAATCGTGTGCGGTGGGGGTTTTGCAAAAAGTACTGCCGAATTAATCCCTCGAAGTATCCTTCACCTTCAAGCGCTTGTTTTTTGACTTGTTCCAGTGGGGCCTCAAAAGCCAGGGGGGCAATTGGATCGGCATCGTAGAGCCAAAAGGCCAACGCTCGAATATAGAGTAGTAGTCCTCGAGGAAAACGCCCGGTGTTCATTTCGCGCAACATGAACTCAATTGTGTTCAAGGACGCTTCCACCGTTTTTCTGTCGATGCCTTCATCCACCAGATGTTGGAGTGTGTCGAAAATAAGTTTTTCGATGGTCTCGGCGTGTTTTTCGGATGTGCCTTTCAGTCCCGCAGCAAAGAAATGCTGGCGCAATTCATCTTCCAGTCCTCCCCCGGCAATGTCCTCTCCCAGTCCCGAATCGATGAGCGCTTTGCGAAGTGGGGAAGCTGGAGTGCCCATGAGGATGTGATCTAATACATTGAGCGCCAAGGCTGTTTCGGCGTTGCCGGTTTCATCTAGTAGCCAGTTGACTGTTACAAAGGCTTTGCTATCATCACCGGCCATGAAGGGCTTGCGCAGTGTCTTTGGCGTGCGCCATCGGGGTTGTGCCGCCACATGCGAATCCACCCGCTCTGGGCCAAATTCCTTTAGCCATTTATTCATCAGCTTCAGCCGTTTTTGGGGGTTGTCATCTCCATAGAAGTATATCCAGGCGTTGGCGGGATGGTAGTAGGCGTCGTGGAAAGATTTGAATTGTTCGTAGGTGAGATCTGGGATGTGTTGAGGATCGCCACCGGAATCCAGGCCATATGTTGTATCTGGGAAGAGGCTTTGCTGGATGCTTTCGCCCAAGACGCTGTCTGGTGAGGCATACACCCCTTTCATTTCGTTGAACACCACTCCTTTGTAGCTCAGGTTTCCATTCTCGTCAATCTCATAATGCCATCCTTCCTGTTTGAAGGTGAGGGGGCGCAGGAGGGGATAGAAAACTGAGTCCATGTAGACATCGATTAGGTTGTAAAAATCTTTCAGGTTTTGACTGGCCACAGGATAGACTGTGCGGTCGGGATAGGTGAAGGCGTTGAGAAATGTGTTGAGTGAACCTTTTATGAGTTCGACAAAGGGTTCCTTTACTCGATATTTCCGAGAGCCAGCCAAAACTGTGTGTTCGAGGATGTGAGCAATGCCTGTGCTGTCTTTTGGTGGCGTGCGAAAAGCTACGCCAAAGACTTTGTTCTCATCGCTGTTTTCAACGGAAAGCAAACGCGCTCCTGTTTTTTTATGACGAAAGAGCCGAACACGGCTATTTATTTCGGGAATATCTCGTTCGTCGATGCTCTCGAAACCGTGGTGATTACTCATGATTGTCTCCTGATATGTTGTTTTTATTTGTGGCTTTCTGGAGTGTGGGGATGGGGAGAATACGGATTGTATCGTAGAAGCGGTAGGCGCCGACAGCGCTCTGGGGCTGGAGCCCGCGGGCGAAACTCTGGGGGATGTATGTAAACCGCGGGCGTTCATCCCTTGGGGGGTAGTAATCTTACAAAATCCAGGTGATCCTTATTTTGTATGCGTCGTTCATTATATCATCTTTTGCGATTGAGGGGGGACGAGGATACAATTGACCATACGCCTTTACCTGAATATGGATTCGGAGTTATCCGATCCGAAAGGAAGATGTTTAGTTGCCAAATGTTAGGCGCACCGACGAACATAGATGAGGAAGAAAATCATGAAAAGAACAGAGCTAGTTGTTTATCTGGATGATTTGTTGAATATCGAGACGATTGCCGATTTTGGCCCGCAAGGCTTGCAAATCGAAGGGCGTGAGGATGTGAATCGTATTGCTGTAGGGGTGGACGCTGCCCATGCCACCATCTCCGGCGCTTTGGCTGCAGATGCGGATATGCTCATCGTGCATCACGGCATTTTCTGGGGTCCCCAAAAACGTATTATTGGCGCTTTTGGCTTTAAGATTCGCCGTTTTATGGAGTCTAACCTTAATCTCTACGCCGCCCATCTGGCCCTGGACGCCCATCCCACTTTGGGCAACAATGCTGAGCTATGTCGATTGTTGGGCTTAACCCCTGTCGATTCATATTTCAACTACAAAGGTCTGGATGTGGGTATAATTGCTGAACCCGATGGCGCTGTTTCGTTTGATGCGTTGACAGCTCGTTTTGCAAAAGTTGTGCAGACGCCGCTCAGGGTGAACGCGTCGGGCCCGGAGGAAGTTCGCAGGGTCGCGGTCTGTTCGGGAGATGCCGCCCGCAGCCTGGAAGAAGCTCATGAGCGAGGCTGTGATACACTTGTCACTGGCGAGTTGGACTATACCGTGGCTCACGCACCAGAAGAACTGGGGATGAATGTCATTTACGGTGGACATTATGCCACCGAGACGTTGGGCGTGCAGGCCCTGGCCCGCCATTTAGAAGATGTATTCGGATTGCCTTGGGAGTTTATCGATGTGCCCGTAGCGCAATAATCAGCGGTTTTTCTTTCCAAATCGCTTGGTTATCGCCCGTTTGATAGCTTTACGAGCGTATACATGGCGATGTATAGTTTCACGCAATATCCAGACCTCATCGCCCGCTAATAATCCATGACGTGTTCCCGCTGGCACGACAATGGTCATGCCTGGGCCAAATTCGACGGCTTCCCCTTCGTAGAAAAATGTCCCCACGCCTTGAATGACGTCGAATATCTCATCGTGATGATCATGCAGATGATCGGGGACGCGGGCGCCCGGCTTCATAGTCACCAGCACAGCCACCAGGTCATCGCTGATAAAGAATGGGCGGGCCTCGATGGCGTCACCATCTGGGGCTTCATAATTTCGTAGGGTGTAAATGTGTCTGAGCATAACGATTCTTCAGCGAGCTCGATGTTGCATAAGCTCTAACAAGCCAATGGCGGCGACCAGCGCCGCCGAGATAAACATCCATTCCATGGTTCTCCTCCTTCTAGAAAGATAACCCATGAGGCCCGATGAAGTCGCGAAAACAACACGCAGCACATCCTGATTGTAATCGACGGGCAATGGGAGGGTGAGACTTGTGTCCGGGGGCCAGAAGTTTCGTATGTTTGCTTTAAGATGATGCCAAAAAGAATGTTACTACTAAGGTAGCCCGGCTAGAAACCACGAAGACACGAAGCCACAAAGGCACGAAGAAAAGAAAAAGCTTTGAAATTCTTGGTGTTCTTAGTGTCTTTGCGCCTTTGTGGTGATTGAAGTCAGGTGCGTTAGTAGTTACAAAA
>CAZYSY010000127.1:0-7241 GCA_964650295.1 uncultured Caldilineales bacterium
CCGAGGCTAAACCCTCGGGCTACGGGTGCAAAGCCCCACTGGGGCTCAGCCGTGCAGCCCAGAGGGCTTGGCAAGGGTAGCCCGGAGGTTCAGCTCCGGGCGAAAAAACAGGCCGAAGCCAGGTACGTAAGCAGTTACCTAAAATCTATGAAATCTGTGGTTCCAAGTTATCCGCACCATGGCATTTCTTTACAAGCAATTGACCTATGCCATTATTGGCGCAGCTATGGCGCTACATCGCATATTAGACGCTTGGAATACCCTCACAGCATCGAAGACGCATTGTATGAAAAAAAACGTGCCTGCAATGCAGCGGAAATAGACCTGGTGAGAGAATGAAACGCCCCAAATTGCTTTTGCTCACCATGAATTTTCCATACCTTCCGGGGGAAGAATTTCTGGAAACCGAGATTGTCTATTTAGCCGCACACTTCGATGTCGTCATTGCGCCTTTTTTGCACCCCAAGAACACTGCACATCGGCGGCCGCTTCCCGCCAATGTAACGGTGCTGACCAATGTCATCGAGAAAAAAAGCAGGATTAGAGAGTGGATGTTCGAACATCCGCTCAAAGCTGCAGACGCTTTTCGCATACTATTACATGCGTGCGGCCGATTAAGGTGTGATTCCCTTTCTTTACGACAGCTATTGCAATTCGTCGTTTCGGGCATGAGGTTTGAATCGGGGATAATCGAAAAGTTGAAATATCAAAAAGTGGATATTGTTTACAGCTACTGGCTCAAATCGCCAGCATTCACCGCTATTCTGTTAAAAGATCATAGTTTTGCACGAGCGGCCATTGCGAGGGCTCATCGAGGCGATCTATATGAAGACCAAACCGCCCTTGGCTCGCTTCCCGGGCAGCCTCTGGTGGCAAAGGGACTCGATCGCATTTTTTGTATCTCTGAGCATGGTTGCCGCTATCTGCGACAGAAATATAGTGCGTACGATGACAAATTTGTATTAAGTCGATTGGGGGTGGCGCCGGCTCCGATACAGAATCAGCCGTCGGAAGATGGAAGGCTTCATATAGCGTCTTGCGCCTAT
Source organism: uncultured Caldilineales bacterium (assembly GCA_964650295.1). GTDB lineage: Bacteria > Chloroflexota > Anaerolineae > J102 > J102 > M2005. The sequence continues at coordinate 1,047 of CAZYSY010000127.1, forward strand.
TTATCACCAGTCAAACGTATCGATTTATGGATAAAGTCGTTAGCCCATTGCAGCATCCCCATTACGTGGACGCATTTGGGAGGCGGACAGATGGAAGAAGCGCTAAGAGAACAGGCGCAGTCTCTACCGGCGCATATCCGCTGGCAGTTCACAGGGGCATTGTCAAATCAAGATGTGCTTCGCTTCTATCAAGAGAATGCGGTGGATCTCTTCATCAATGTTAGCGCCTCCGAAGGGCTGCCGGTCTCTATCATGGAGGCCATGAGCTTTGGCATTCCAGTGGCGGCCACCGACGTGGGCGGCGTCGGCGAGCTGGTTCGCCCGGGAGCGAATGGTTTCTTATGGCCCGCCGACGTGACGCCCGACACCATCGCCGACACCATCCATCACTTCTTTCTGCTTTCCGAAACCCAAAAGAAGGCCATGCGGGAGGCGGCATGGCAAACGTGGCGCGATAGGGTCAACGCCGAAGTGCAGTACCCTGAATTCGCTCAACAGCTCCTTGCATTGACATGACCACGACCTTGATCCAGCGACAAATTGCCGGCCTCAGCATGACCATCGAAGGCGATCCTTCTCACTTTATGAGCCAGCTGGAGAAAGAACTCGCCATTTATCCTCTGGCGCAATCCGAGACGGATATCCACTTTCGTTTTGGACGCATCTCTGAGGAGCTGACGTTGACCCAAAACCCGGGCATCCATCACGAATATGCAGATGGTTTTGCAGCCAACTTCGGGCAGGCGGTCGTGCGGTGGCATTGGGGGAAAAGGCCGCTAACGGTTGATTGGCATATAAATGCTCCTCCGCGACATTGGCGACGAAAATTACGCAGCGTGCAATACGCACATCCTTCTGAGCAGACCGGACAAGTTTTTTTCGAACTGGTTCTGATTCCCACCCTCCAACTATTCTATCACGATCGGCTGTTACTTTTGCATGGGAGCGCTTTGTTGGATCGAAAGGATCATCGCGCCATTGTGTTTGGAGGAACAGGCGGCATCGGGAAAACAAGTCTGGAGCTCGCGTTGGTGAATGACGGATATGATTTCATGGCGGACGACATCAGCATTTTGGATGCGAGCGGCCTTCTCCACGCCAATTTCGCATGGCCGAAAATCTATGGTTATAACACCCAGGACGACGGGAAGATAAAAAAACGCATCTTTCGCTCTCGCGGGCCGTTGGATAGACTTCTTTGGGAAACACGAATGCGGCGTTATGGCGGCAGTCTGGTGCGACGCCGGGTGAATCCGCAAAGTTTTTTCGACGGCGCTATTTGTCAACAAGCGAAGTTGAAAGCGTATTATCTCCTTTTTCGGGATAACGTCGACGCGGTGCGGATCACATCCATTGATGCGGCCACAACGATTTCTATGAGTCTGGACGTAATGAAAGCTGAGTACACCGTCCTTTATCGTCATTTGCATTGGCATGATTTCAATCGTGTGGGGATGGGGTTGAGCCCGTTGGTCACAGCCCAGATTATTTTCGACGGGTGGCAGAAGGCTGGCGAAAGCGTCTTTTCGGATATCGACTGCTATTTGGTGCATGTCCCTTTCGGCGTTTCAGCAGTCGATCTGCGCACCAGCCTTCCTGACTTATTGCGCCAGTTATGACTTCTCGCACGATTGGCCTTCATAAATTCCTGAAGGACAGTGTTCTCACATTTTCTCAGCAATTCCTGAGTTTGGTGCTGGGATTTGCCACTTCGATTATACTGGCCCGTTCTTTGGGGAGAAGCGGCGTTGGGATTCTCACGCTGACGTTTCTTTTCTCGACATTGACAATCACATTTGTCCGCTTTGGCGTTCCCGCCGCCACGACTTATTTACTCGGCAGTCACAAATACGATCTCCCCGAGGCGCTATCCAATGCCATTTCGATATCATTTTTTCAGAGTTTGCTGGGAGTCTTGGCGGCCGCGACGATATTGCTCTTTTTCAAAGATCAGGTTTTGAAGAATGTCGACATCCGGTATCTCTATTGGATGTTGATTGTTATCCCCATCAATCTAACCAATGCTAATTTGCGGGCCATCTTTCAGGCCTTGCAAGATTTCAAATCTTTCAACATCACTGCGCTGTTCCAACTCGCCTGGGTCACATTGTTGCTGGTCGCGCTCCTTCTGTTTCAAGCCATCTCTATTCAGAATGTGATCTTTATCAATATCGCCGCATCATTGTTGACGCTCATCCTTATTGTCTATTTGCTCCATCGCCACATCCCTCTTTCCAAACTACGCTTGGGCGTCCATCCAGCATACTTGAGAGATAGCTTGCAGTACGGAGCCAAGGTCTACACATCATCCATTTTCACTTTCTTCAATTATAAGCAGGATCGTTTTCTGCTTAACAGCTATCTTTCTCCCGCCAGCGTTGGCGTTTACAATATCGGGGCGAATCTGGGTGAAAGATTATGGCTTGTTTCGCAGTCGATCAGCACGGTGCTTTTTCCCAAAATCGCTTCTTTGAGAGGTGATGAGAAGCAACGCCGCTGGATGACGCCTTTCATTACCCGCCATATCTTCACCGGAACGGCCATCGCTGCAGTATTTCTTTATTGGAGCAGCCCTTTTCTCATTCAATTGCTCTATGGTTCGGAATTTGCTGCGGCCTCGGATGTTTTGCGTATTATTTTGCCCGGCGTGGTTTTCCTCACAATTTCTCGCATTGTCGCCAACGATATTGCCGGACGCGGTCGTCCCGGCATCAATACGATCCTGGCAGGCGTCGCCCTAGTTATCAATTTGATCGCGAATCTCTTGCTGATCTCCCGATTCGGCATACGAGGCGCAGCCTGGGCATCCACGATTTCTTACACGGCCAATGCGATACTTAAAACGATCATTTACAGCCATATCGCTGGCGTGTCCTGGTTTAGTCTTTTTATCATTCGTTTTTCCGATTTACAGGTCTGGAAGCATCTCATTGTGGAAAGTCGACGCCATGCGCAACCCACAATCTGACAATGCAGCCTGATCGTGGCCGTGGTGCTGGAGGCGGCCGATCGGGCGATATGTTAACCACAGATTGCACAGATGACACAGAAAAAAATGAAGTCCGTGCAATCCGTGCAATCTGTGCAATCTGTGGTTCCAAGTTATCTGTATCATGGAGTTTCTTTACAAGCAACTGACCCATGCCATTATCGGTGCAGCTATGGAGGTTCATCGCATATTAGGCGCGGGGTTCCTGGAATCGGTCTATGAGGAAGCTTTGGCGCATGAGCTGCATCTCCGCAACATCCCTTACCAACGGCAGATGGCCCTACAGGTGCACTACAAGGATGTTGTGGTGGGGCACTTCCGGGCGGATATGCTCGTTGACAATAAGATTATCGTTGAATTGAAAGCGACGAAGGGTCTGTCGGAGATTGACGAGGCCCAGCTTATCAATTATCTTAAAGGCACCGGATATCGCGTCGGTTTGTTACTGAATTTTGGAACGCCCTCGCTACAGCATCGAAGACGCATAGTTTGAAAAGTCAGTGAAATCTGTGAAATCTGTGGTTGCATGAAGTGTAGGGTGCCGCAAATCGGGCGATGCACTCACCACAGATTGCACAGATGACACAGATAAAAAACTAAAATCCGTGAAATCCGTGTCATCTGTGGTTGTTGATTTTACCGACGGGCGCAACGGCCCGACCGTGGTGGAGGCGCTGGAAGCCGCGAATCGGGCGATGAAAACGATCGGACGTGCTGTGGTATAATGGAGATGTTCTTGTTTATGACATACGCACTCCTCACTACGGATGAGGTGATTGTTTATGGAAAAAAATCTTGACTATCTGGTTGTTATCGAGCAGGATGAAGATGGCGTGTATGTTGCCACAGTGCCTGCGCTGAGGGGATGCCATACTCAGGCGCGGCGTTTGGAGGAGCTTTTTCCCCGAATACGCGAGGCCATTGAACTTTGCCTGGAGGTGGAAGGGACGGAAGCGTCCCCCATGCGATTTATTGGAATTCATCAGATTGAGGTCGCTGCATGACTCGCCTGCCCGTGATTTCGCCCCGTAAGATGTGCCGGGTATTGGAATCGCTGGGATTTGAGTTGGTGCGGCAAAAGGGAAGCCACCGATTCTATCGCCACCCTGATGGCCGTGCGACTGTTGTCCCTTTTCATGCTGGTGAAGATCTGGGGAGAGGCCTGATACGCAGCATATTGAAGGACATCGAACTTTCTCGTGATGACTTTATCGAACTGTTGTAGGGATAAGCCCACGGGCGCAATGGTCTGGCCGTGGTCGAGGTGCTTGAAGCGGCCGATCGGGCGATTAGGACACCCCACGCACACAACATATTCAGGAGCTGAATAGCATTGAGTGACATTGGTCCGGAACCACATTCAGAGGAGCACGATAAACTCTTGGGAAACAAAATGCCCGGGCAGACCGCTGATTTTGAGAAAAAGAGGACTGGTTTTGCCAGTGATGTATTCAAATTGGTGTCAGGGACGGCGGTGGCACAAGTTATTGGAATACTGACAGCTCCGCTTCTTTCGCGTCTATTTGCCCCCGAAGCATTCGGCATAGCTGCGTTGTTCACATCGGTCGTTGCAGTGATTGGCGTATTCACAACAATGCGCTATGAGCGAGCAATCATGCTCCCAGCTACTGATGAAGAAGCGGCCAATCTGGTTGGCGTCAGTTTGACCATTACTTTGATAATAAGTGCGCTAACTGCTGTGCTCATCTGGGTGGCAAAAGATCCATTGCTAAGGATTTTGAATGCTCCGGAACTGGCTCCATATCTACCCTTGACGGCACTAGGAGCGTTCTTCTCCAGCGTCATTGTAACGCTTAACTACTGGCATTCACGGCTCAAACGTTTCGGTCGGATGTCTGTTGTTAGAATTACAAATTCTGTTGTGACGACCACTACCACAATTGCTGTTGGTTATGCTGGTTATGTTAGTGGAGGTTCGATGATTGGCGCCAGGCTGACAGGACAAGCTGTAGCTATGGGGGTATTAGGAGGGCAAATATGGAAGGCAGATAATGGATTGTTTCGTTCTGCCATCAACAAAGAAATGATGTTATCAGGCATAAAGCGATATCGAAAATTCCCCTTTTACACGACGTGGGCTACATTGTTGAATACAGTATCCTGGCAATTGCCCACATTCCTTTTGTCAGCCTATTTTTCGACTGAGATAGTGGGATTTTATTCGCTCGGGTTCAGGATTGTTCAGTTGCCTATGAGCTTAATTGGACGATCCATTTCTCAGGTCTTTTTTCAGCGTACCTCAGAGGCTAACCACCAGGGCTCGCTTGCGGCTCTGGTCGAATCCACATTTAGACAGCTGACTTTGTTGGGTCTATTTCCGATGATTCTTTTATCATTCATTGGTGCAGATCTGTTTGCTGTATTCTTTGGACCAACCTGGCGAGAAGCTGGCATTTATCTACAGATTCTCAGCCCGTGGGCTTTTGTATGGTTTATATCGTCCCCTCTCAGTTTTCTGGGTACCGTATTTGAAAAACAGGAGTTCAGCTTACTTATTAATGGCATGATATTTATTACCAGGTTGATTTCTTTAATAATTGGAGGCATGTTGGGCAATGTTAGGCTGGCCTTATTTCTATTCTCGGCCAGTGGCATTTTAGTGTATGGCTACTTTGTGGTTTGGTTGATGAATTTGGTTGATATTCATTGGAGTCACATCCTAAAGGTGCTGTTACCTCAGTTGCTTCTAATTATTCCAGTGGGTGGCATCATGGCATATCTGAAGTTTGTCCGCGCTGATTCGTTGGTCATTTTGGGGGTTGCATTTTTACTTGGATTGTCTTATGCGGTAGGGTTGATCGTTTTTGTGCCGGATATTCGAAATACCATTCGCATATTAATCCAATAACTAAATACAGCGTTGCACAAGTTTTTTCCGAGATTTGGTATACTTGGGCAAGGAGGTTAACATTGCGAGATCCCAAGCCCAAATATCCGATTCAATTAACAAAAGAAGAAGAAGAAAAGCTTCGACGTCTGGTTCGAGCGTCCAGTACGCCGCAAGGGAAGGTCAAGCGAGCCCGGATCATATTGGCCGCGCATGAACATCCCGAGTGGAGCAATCAGCAGATCGCTCAAGAGGCTGGTTGCACAGATCGCACCGTTCGCCAGTGGCGGCGGCGTTGGGTGGAAAGCAAGAGCCTGGATGATCTGCCACGGTCGGGAGCGCCGCGGCGTTTTTCCCC
>CAZYSY010000128.1:0-28034 GCA_964650295.1 uncultured Caldilineales bacterium
TGACAGAAACCGGGGCATTGCCTCATACGCAAAGTTCCGATTCACATTTAGTATAACAAAGGGATGGGGTTTCAGAAAGTCGTGGCCCATCGGTGCAGCAGTTTCAAATTTGCCGTTGCTCCAAGCCCCCCTCCCAGCCTCTCCCCGTTACGACATCCGTCGCACGGGGGGAGGAGCCCGGCGAGAGCAAAAAAACTTTGTAGATGAAGGGCTCCCTCCCTCGAACGCGAGCGTAGCGAGTGTCGGGAGAGAGCCGGGGAGGGGGCAAAAAGGAGGAGGGGAAGCCTCAGCTAAACGCTTTCTGGCCGGTTTTCCCTAAATTTGGAATTGCTGTTTTGAGGGGTGCGTTTCAGCTTGGGGGCGCTTTTTTGGGGCCGGTCGGATTACGAATCCGCCCAGGGGAGCCCCGCTTCGGAGCCGGATTCGCAATGCAGTGGGTTTTACAATGCCTGCCCCAATTTTGAAACGGCGCCCAATTCCCTCCCGTTTTGACACCTCCACCCGCCTCATGCTATCATCCAGACGTATGCAAAGGCGTCAACTGCACTCACGCATCTGATTTCCACCCCGGACACGGAGGGCCATCTCCGTGTCTCTTCTTTTTGGAGCAAGAACGCGATGACCAAATTCATTTTCGTCACCGGCGGTGTGGTGAGCGGCCTAGGAAAGGGCGTCACGGCCGCCGCCATTGGCCGATTGTTGCGAGCCCGGGGAATCCGGGTGGCGGGCCAGAAACTGGACCCTTATCTTAATGTGGATCCGGGCACGATGAGCCCTTATCAGCATGGTGAGGTCTTTGTCACAGATGATGGGGCGGAGACAGACCTGGACCTGGGGCACTACGAACGATTTACCAGTGTCAACGTCACTCGATCGAGCAATGTCACCAGTGGACAGATTTATGCAGAAGTCATCGCCCGAGAACGTCGCGGCGACTATTTGGGCGGCACTATCCAGGTCATTCCCCATGTCACCAACGAGATCAAACGCCGTATCGGCATGGTGGTCAAAGAAACTGATGCCGAGGTGGTGCTGGTGGAAGTTGGCGGCACCGTTGGAGATATCGAAGGACTCCCATTTCTGGAAGCCATCCGCCAGATGCGCAAGGATGTAGGTTGGGAGAACACCCTCTACCTCCATGTCACCTTGCTCCCCCACATTGGAGCCACCGGCGAGCTAAAAACCAAACCCACCCAGCACAGTGTGCGTGAGTTGCGAGGCATCGGCATCCAACCGGATGTCATTTGCGCCCGCTCCGATCATCCTGTCGATGAGGAAGTAAGAAATAAAATCGCGCTCTTTACCGATGTAGAGCCGCGAGCGGTCATCCCGCTGGTCACGGCGGGGACGATCTACGAAGTGCCGCTTACGCTGGAGGATGCGGGCCTGGGATCATATCTGGTGGATCGCCTGGGCCTGGAAGTGAAGCAGGAGCCCGATCTCTCAGGTTGGCGCGATATGGTGCGCCGCATTTATGCGCCCAAACCCCAGGTGCGCATCGGGCTGGTGGGCAAATATGTGGAGCTGCAGGATGCATACATGAGTGTGCGCGAGGCCCTGTTCCACGCCGGCATCGCCGAAGGTTATGACGTTGAGATCGAGTGGATCAGCTCTGAGGACCTGGAACGAGGCAAACATCTTGAGCTGCTGGATATGGTTTCGGGCATCGTCGTGCCCGGAGGTTTTGGATATCGAGGCGTCGAAGGAAAAATCATCGCGGCGCGCTACGCGCGAGAAAACAAGGTGCCCTATCTGGGCCTATGCCTGGGCATGCAGGTGATGTGCATCGAGTTCGGACGACATCTTTTTGACAGCGACGAGCCCAACAGCACAGAATTCGATCCCACCACCTCTTATCCCATCATCGATCTCATGGCCGACCAGAAGGATATCACCAACATGGGAGGCACCATGCGCCTGGGCCTTTATCCCTGCGTACTGAGCCCCGGCACCAATGCGTACGCGGCGTATGGCGTGGATGAAGTGCAAGAGCGCCACCGTCACCGCTGGGAGTTCAACAACGCCTTTCGTGAACTTTTCCAGGAAGCGGGCATGGTGTTCAGCGGCCTGAGCCCCGATGGGCGTTTGGTGGAGATCGCCGAACTGGTCGATCATCCATTCATGCTGGGCAGCCAGTTCCACCCCGAATTCAAATCCCGGCCCGATGATCCGCATCCTCTATTTGTGGCTTTCGTGCAGCACGCCATTGCCGAACAACAACGACGACAGCATGACGCCAACCAACCATGAATGGAGACGCCGTTGAAGTGCGCTCAATCTCACCATGACCAACAGCTCTCTTCTACCGCTGGATGAAGCGCTGGCCCGATGGCGCCAGGCGTTGCTCGAGGCGAGTGCATTACGCCGTCTGCCAGCCGAAACAGTTCCAGTCGCTCAGGCATATGGCCGAGTGACCGCTACAGCCGTGTGGGCGCGTCTATCTTCGCCACATTATCATGCGGTGGCCATGGATGGTTACGCAGTACGAACGCAAAATGCGGCAGGAGCTGCACCCCATACGCCCATTTATCTGCGACTGAAAGAAGAGGCTATTTATGTCAATACAGGTGATCCCCTCCCCCCGGGTTGTGATGTAGTCATCCCCCAAGAGGAGGCTCAGATCGAAGGAGATTGGTTGGTGATCACACAGCCGCCACGGGCCTGGCGACACGTTCGTCTCATTGGTGAAGATATGGTGGCTTCCGAGCTGGTGATCCCGGCCCACCAGCGTTTGCGCCCTCAGGACCTCGGGGCGATTGCAGGCAGTGGACACGCAACGGTGCGCGTCTACCGTCCGCCCCGCATCGCCATTCTGCCCATTGGCGCTCGCCTGGTGCAGCCTCGCCCTCAGCTTGAGCCTGGCCAGATCGTCGAATTCAACAGCATGGTGCTGGCGGCAATGGCCACAGAATGGGGGGCGGTCGCCAATGCGCTGCCCGCCACAAATTGTGAGATGGAATCGTTGGTGCAGCAAGTGGCCGCAGCGCTGGATGATCATGATCTGGTGGTTCTCAATGCGGGCGCTGCAGGAGGAGCCCGCGACTACGCCGAGGCGATCATTCGGCGCCTGGGACAAGTGGATGTGCGGGGCGTCGCCATGCGACCAGGGCACTCGGTGATTTTGGGGCAGGCTCGTGGCAAACCCCTGGTCGCCATCCCTGGTTTTCCGGTCAGCGCCATGACCGCGTTCGAGCAGATGGTGCGCCCACTGCTAGAAAGCTGGCAAGGCCAGCCCGCAATGCGCTCCCCCGAACAAGAAGTTTTCATCGCTCATCCCATTCCATCTGACCCGGAGATGGATGATTTCAAACGGGTGATCCTCGCGCATACGCACCGCAACGTGGTGGCCCGCCCTCTTCCGCAATCCGCCGGTGCAATCATGACCATGGTGCGAGCCGATGCCGTTCTGCGCATTCCGCGCGGGCAGGGTGGCGTTGAGGCCGATACCTACGCCCGGGTGACATTGCTGCGCCCGCCCGAAGCCATAGCAAACACCATCGTCCACATTGGCAGCCACGATCTAACGCTGGATATTCTGGCCGATCAGCTACGCCGGGCCCATCCCGATCGTAGCCTGAGCTCATTGCACACCGGATCGAAAGAGGGATTGAAGGCCTTGGCCCGGGGAGAGGCGCATTTCACTGGCTGCCATCTGCTCGATCCTGAAACAGGCGTATACAACATCTCCGCTGCACGGCGCTATCTGCCCCACCAGCAGCTGGTGGTGATGTCGTTCGTGCGACGAGTCCAGGGACTATTGGTGCAACGCGGTAATCCCAAGGCATTGCGCGACTTGCGTGATTTGCTGCGCGCCGACATCACCTTTGTCAACCGGCAGCCTGGGTCGGGCACACGGTTGCTGTTGGATTATCATTTGACGCGAATGGGAATTGCCCCAGAGGTCATTCGCGGGTATGATCATCATGAATTCTCCCATCTCACCGTAGCTGCAGCCATAAAGAATGGTGCGGCTGATGCGGGCCTGGGCATCTTGGCTGCAGCCCGCAGCCTTGATCTGGATTTCATCCCCCTATTTGAAGAGGAGTACCAGCTCATTTTCCCCCAAGAACATTACGAGAGTCCCCTTTTAGCCCCCATGCTCGACCTTATCCGCTCGGTCGATTTCCGCCAGTCCATTGCCGCATTGGGAGGCTATGTGGTGGAAGACATGGGAGCGGTACAAACAGTTCCGTAAAAAACGCCCATGGTCAGGCCGAAAAGTAATGCGCTCTGATCCTGTCTTCTGGCAATAAACTTTGCTGGAAATAATGTTTCAACACGGAGTGTTCGCAGAAAGAAGAGTTGTTTTGTAACTACTCAGGTGACATGCTGGACCGTGATTGATGTCATGAAATAAGCGTTTCTGACCGCCCAGTCGTCAAACGTAAAACGTCAAGCGTGAAATTTTGTATTGCGACGCCCGCGTCGTGTGTATTTATTGACGTTTGACGAAGGACGTTTGACGACATGCCGCAAAAGGCGACGCTCCCGTGGCAGCGTACATGGCAGAGACCTTAGTAGTTACGTTGTTTTTTATGTTGATCCAGATGTCTTATCACCTTATTTCTGATAATGTCGTAACGAAAGTTATGAACATCTGCGAAGAGCTGCTTTGTCTTTGTTATCAGCGTCTTGCAAGTTCCTTTCAGAACAGGAGTAAACCATGCCCTATCAACTAGATCGTTGGCAATGGGGAGAAGAGGTGAGCGAAGAGGAGTTGCGTGCAGAGATACGGTCCCAGGGCTTGGCCCCCTTCAGTTGGCATAATGGCCCAGGCGACCATTATTCGCTGCATTCCCGGTCTTACACCAGGGTAATCTACGTGATTCAGGGGTCGGTCACGTTTCACTTCCTAGATGAAGAAGATGTGACGCTGGAACCGGGCGACCGTATTCAGATTCCAGCCCGCACACAGCATGCCATTCGTGTCGGCGATATGGGGGTGCGATGTCTGGAGGCGGCCATTCGCCAACGCTAAGCAGGTTCCAGAAAATCTCTTAAGAGGTGAATGGTATGAACTTAAAATTAGCCGTGTAGACGATTACAACTCATCAGACGAAGAGTGATGAAAAGAGGAAGATGGACGCAGCGAACCATCGTCCATATTCGTCAATCTTCGTCCATGTTCGTCTGAATGCGTAGGCGCTTTTCTCAAGTTTCAAATGTGCATCTACTTAATCGCCTGCCACTTGACAGAGAAGCGCCGAGAAGTGCAGTTATTTTACGCTCGCGCTTTCTGAATAGAAGCGCTGCCCGCTGGGCTTTCTATTCTGTGGCCAGACGATGGTAGAAGGCCTGTAGCTCCTCACCTGGAACAATGCTCAATTCATCTTGTAAACGTTTTGCCAGGGACTGATACAATCGCAACGCCCCCGCCCGATCTCCCATCTCCAGACAGGCCTCCATGCCCAGACGCGTGGCCTGCTCCTGCCAGGGCTCCAGCAACAACGCTTGTCGGGCCAGAATCAGGGCATCGTCAGGGCGAGATTGCGATAATGCCTCGCGCGCCGCTCCCAACAATGCTCGCAAAAAATATCTGCTCAGGCGCTCCCTTTCCCACGCGGCCCATTCTGCATAAGGCTCCATAGGATAAAGTTTGCCCCGATATAATGTTAACGCTTCGTCCCACTGTTCTTGTTGTACAAGCGCGACGAAGGCTTCATGTTCCACCCAACTGCCAGCGGGCAAATGTAAGGTAACGCAATCACTCGCGACCTCAAGATAGCGAGAAGGAAAACCACGAGGGAGATCGGGTTCCAACGTGCGACGCAAGGCTGAGGTGGCCTGATGCAAAGAGAGATATGCGGTTTGTATAGCCAAATCAGGCCAGAGGGCTTCGATGATCTGTTCTCGGGTGCGGGTGCGCCAGGGGCTGATCAGCAACATGCGAAAGAGGGCGCCTGCCTGTCTTCTATTCCAGGCGCTATCGGCAATGCGTCTCGGTCCCTGCCAGACCTCAAATCGCCCCAAGGAATGAATGCGCAAAGGCGGAGGAGCGGCGGTCGTGAGCCGCCGCAACATGTCTGCGGCCTCATGTCGGGCATCGACATCTTTTTCTTGTCGATAACGCATAATAAGCGGTAACGCCAGATGCCGCTCTTGCTCTAACAAAAAGGCGTAACGTCCGCGCCGAATGCGCATGCTGGCTTGCTTCCAGGCCTCCATGCTATCCCGTCCCATATGCTGCCGCAGTCCCGCCAACAATAGCCATGCCTGGGCCAGGTGATATTCAAATCTCAATGGATCCATCAAGGCGATAGCCTGTTTCAAATCGGATTCGCTGGCATCCATGCGCTCGGCGGCCCAAGAGGCGCGGGCGCGTTCCAACAGGGCCATGCCCGCCAGGTGCACATATCTGACCCGCTCAGCCAGGGACAACACTTCGTCAGCCCAGTTCCAGGCTTCGGAAACTCGCCCCAAATGCCGATTCAGACGACTCAGCCCCAACCAGACCAGGGCGATCAAGCCAGGGTCGCCGGTAAGGAGAGCGATGAAGCGAGCCTGATCATACAACGACTGGGCTTCTTTCATCCTCCCTTCATCCAGGGCCAGATCCGCCATTAGGGCATCATAAAAGCCTCGGGGCAACGAACCAACAGGCGCCACGAGCTGGAGTTGTTCAGCCATGTGAGCCGCCTTCTGCGGTTGCCCCATCACCCAATACACCCATCCCATGGAGGCCAGGGCAGTCCAACCCAATTCAGATTTACCTCGGGCCACGATAAAATCATAAGCATCTTGATCGGTGGCCAAAGCCAACCCAAATTGACCGCGTGGAATATAGATCCCCACTGCCAGTGCATGAAGCCCGCGATATAACGCCTCGTCATATCCCAGCAAGCGACTCAAATCCACCGCCTGTCGATAGTAAGACTCAGCCTTCTCTGGGGCGTTGGTCTCTGCGGCGCACATTCCCAGATGAATCAATGCTTCGATTTGCAGGAGGTTCTCCTCGGGCACATGTTGCTGCGCCTCGAGCAGAAGAAGCCGGGCCCGCTGATATTGTCCCTGGCGAAAGTAAACATGCGCCAGGGCGATGAGTGATTCCGCCACCTGTCCGCCTTCGTTACTCGTGCGAGCCGCCGCAAGCCATTGCTGCGCCAGATCATAGGCCGCGGCAACTTCTCCGGCCCGACAAAGCGCCCGGACTTGCTCGATGCGTGTCGTTGCCTCAGCCATACAAAACCTTCCTCCTACGTCTGTTTTGGCATGAGTCCAGATCGCGGCAGCAATAGATGATCAGCCAGCAGGACGGATGGATGGCGTCGAGCAAGCGGCATTGCATCCTGGCCAATGCGATGCGCCAGCTCTGCGCGGGGCAGGTTAAGGGATTGCCTTGTAATTCGAAAACCGGAGCAACGTCGTAAAAACATCATCCCGCGCTCAATGAATTCAGGAGGGCAAATGCGAGTTCAAACGATAATATCCTAGGTAGATGGACATTACTTACTTAGCATGATCTGGGCGCCCACCCAGCGAAAAGGTTCTGGAGGTATCCAGGGCAAAGGGTAATCGAGAAATGAGGCATAACGCCACAATCCCATTGGTTTGTGTTGATAGATATCTGCAATCAGCCTGCCAAAAAGAAAGGCAAGATTAACGCCATGTCCATTGTAGCCCAACGCATAGATGATGTTGCCATCATCGCCTATGATTCCAACCGATGAATGTTCATCCCAGGTGACGCCCAACACGCCATTCCATATGTCTTCGATGATAACATCCGCCAAGGCCGGAAACACCCGGCCCAGCTCGACGCGCATTTGACGCTCCACCCGGCCCAGGTTCCCTCGATACTTTACGCCGTTGTTGAAAAAATAGTCGGCATTGCCGCCTCCCATCACGATGCGGTGATCGGGTGTAAGCACAAAATGGTAAAGTAGCGTGCGAGAATCGTAAAAGGGCATGTCACTATGCCAGCCGATGGCATCTAATTGCGCATCGGTCAAAGGCGCTGTGACCAAACACTGAGTATGCAATGGCATCAGATTAGAACGGAAAAACCCCAGCTTGGATGTATATGCGTTAGTGGCCAAAACGATGGTGCTCGCCCGCACGCGGTGATGCGCCGATCCCACTTCTAGCTCGATGATTTCCCCTTGATGGATGTCCAGCACCGGGCTGTGTTCATAAATCTGCACGCCCGCCGCCTCGGCCATGCGCTTCATGGCCCGAATTAGCTTCATAGGGTGCACACTGCCACCATTGGGATCGTACACCGCCCCAGCATAGACATCGGTGCCCAGCGTCGCCTTTGTCTTCTGCGCATCCCAAATTTCCAACGGCAGTCCCATCTTTTGCGCCCGCATCACATAATTGTGATAATACTCGACATCTTCGGGCCAGGTAAACACATTGAGATAACCGTTTAACCGCAAATCACAATCCTCACCAGCAGCTTCCACAAATTTTGCCAGCGCATCCATACTGCCCACAGTTAGATGATACGTCCAACGGTGGGTGGCGTCATCATAATCGATCTGCATCGATTCATCGGGGGTTTGCGGCAGCACCATGCCGCCATTGCGGCCTGATGCGCCATGCCCCACCCCACGAGCTTCGAAGAGGGCGATGTTTAGTTCCGGTTGGGCCTGAGCCAGATGCCAGGCCGCAGAAAGACCTGTAAAACCACCTCCAATAATTGCCACATCCACCTGCATGGACTGTCCCAACGGTGGGTTAGGACGGGGTTGCTCTGCGGCCCAGTAACCCTCCAGTGGATCAAAGTGCATGGATTCATCCTCAAGCAAGGGAGCGGCTATAGAAATGGCTGCTGTCCCCCCCAAGGCGAGCGCTGCAAACTTGATGAAATCGCGTCGCGAAAGACGCTGCATTGTTATAACTCCCAGGCATGGGGGCTAGAGCCCTTGCGGGTGCGCACTCCCCTCCTGTTGTCGAGTCGTGCCCCCCCTTTCGCCCATTGCTCAATGAGGCGCGGCGTCTCTTCGGCCAAATAGGCGCTGAGTTCAAACAGCTCCTGCAAGGCCAGGCGTCCCTCTTCCGAAGCATCTTCCCCTAAATGTCTCCCCAGTTCAGCCAACTCTGAAAAGCGACCATACTTTTCTGTCTCCAGCAACATCAATCGCTGCCAGGCGTGCGGCCGTAGCCGATAGATGTCTCGACGCTGGCCGGGCACGCTACGACGCTCGATAAGTCCGGCCTGGATGAGTTGGCGCGTCGAGGTGCTAATGGCGCTTTTGCTGGTGTGCAGGGCCTCTGTCAGATCGGGCATGCTCACGCCGTTCGCATCGCTGGTCATCAACCACCCCAAAATTCGCCCGGCCATGCGTGTCAGCCCTGTCAGCGATTCCACCAACAGCCCCAGGTTTTCAACAAATTGTTCACGATCCATAGAGCGTCTCCTTCGAGCGTGTTAATGCAATATTGAAGATGAGATTGATAGTAGTACGTTTGCAATGTTCTGTCAACAAAGAACGTCAAGGGGAGGTGTTTCGTTATTGTCATCACCAGCATCTTCCCGTTACACTCTGTTACTCATGTTACGCTCTTGCCAGTCAATAAGCCCTGAACGAGGCAGCCTGCGCTTCTGACTCAATCATGGACCATAAGACGAAAGGACGAACATAGACGATGGACATCTTCGTCCTTTCGTCCATCTTCGTCTCCATTCGTCATTTCTCGGGAGCTTCCGGTGGTTGCATTGCGAATCAGCTTTGCCTGGAGTTGTGCGTAACGTCAGTCTATCATATAACAGCCAATGGCTCTCTCGTAATTCAAGACATCCTGGTCTTTGCCACCTCTGGAAGGTGTACGCATCTCATGAAATCCAACCGAGTCAAACCCACCGAGGTTGTGCGTAGACCAATCGTCTCCAAATCATCCGCGGCCAACGCGCTGGCTCCTATGCCGATGAAATACCTTGAGAGAATACGAAACCGCCTGGATGGATGAAAGAAAGT
Organism: uncultured Caldilineales bacterium; assembly: GCA_964650295.1. Classification (GTDB taxonomy): domain Bacteria; phylum Chloroflexota; class Anaerolineae; order J102; family J102; genus M2005. The sequence goes on from CAZYSY010000128.1 coordinate 9,921, forward strand.
TCCTCAACTCAATAAGCGCAAATCCAAGCACTTTGAGAACAAGATGTATGCACAACAAGCCTGTAGGTTGATGCCATGACAAAAACACTTTCACCAAAAGACGCCGCCCGCCTGGTGGCGGCTTTGCAAAGACATGATGAACTCAGTCATCAACGCGTGGAAGGTGGTGATCTGCCACCCGAAATGGAGATGCTGCGGGCGTGGCAGGCCCGGCGATTGAGCCGCACCTATGCGGACTTCCTGGCCGATAAACGCTATGAGCCAGCTTGCCGTTTCTTCCTCGATGACATTTATGCGCCCAAAGACTTTACCCAGCGCAACACCGACATCGTGCGCATCCACAATTTTATGATGAAGTTCATTCCACCGCGGGCGCTAAAGACGCTGACGCTGGCCATCGAGCTCAACAACCTCACCGAAGCCCTGGACGCCAGGCTGCTCCAAACATTACTCGAAGATGTCGGCGTGACCGACAGCATTTCCGCAGAGCAGTATGCCGAGGCTTATCGTCTTTGCGATAATTACGACGATCGCGTCAAACAAATCGATATGATCGTGGCCATTGGCCGTGACCTCGAGAAACTGGTGCGCCATCGCGTCATCGGATGGACACTACGCCTCGCCCGCGGGCCTGCCTATCGGGCGGGCTGGAACGAATTGCAAGACTTTCTGGAACACGGCTTTACGGCCTTCCGTCTCATGGGCAAGGCCGATAGATTCCTCAATGCCATCCACGGACGCGAGATGAAGATTCTCGATAACATCTATGGCAAGACCCCCAACCCCTTCGATATCTAACCCAGTGATTTTTGCGCCCCCCATTGACGTGAATTCAAAATCATCCGGGCCGCGAGGAAGGCGTCAAGCACATCGAGACGCCGGCCCGTGCGCCAATCCCGAAATTCAGCAAATCACGATGGCAAGAGTATGTGTCCCGCCGGATTGCGAATCCGGCGGGTTTGACGCTCGAATCACCGCCGGATCACGGATCCGGCTCTACGCATCATGACAAATCGTGATCGACTGAAATTAACATTAACCTGTGCGCGCCAACGTGGTGTTCCCTAGACGCCTGTGAGCAAACGAGGCTCTTTGCGCATTCAGCACCTCCGGTAGGCGTATGGATTGCGATTGATTCATGAATCATCACTCCTGTGCAAGCGCGCTACGAAAAATAATGCTCCAGAGCTGTAACCATGTGGGCGGTGGCGTAACTGTTGTTGAGTGTAAAGATGTGAATACCAGGCACATCATTTTCAAGAAGCTCTCCCGCCTGATCGATGGCAGCAGCGATACCGGCCATCTGTTGATCATGCGAACCGTCAGGAAACGTAATCAACGTTTTCGTCAACTCCTGGGGAATACTGGCCCCGCACAGTTTGGTAATGCGGTCGATCTGCGAATACTTGGTAATTGGCAAAATACCCGGCACAATTGGAACCGTGATGCCAGCTCGAATCGCCATCTCGCGAAAGCGGAAAAAGTCTTGATTATCGTAAAAAAGTTGCGTAATGACCAGATCTGCCCCAGCATCCACTTTTTGTTTGAGATGCTGAATGCTAAGCGCAAGATCGCGAGTTTCGACATGCCCTTCTGGATATCCAGCCACAGCCAGAGACAAAGCATCGCCATAGGTTGCCTTCAGGAATGCCACCAACTGATAGGCGTATTGAAATCCATCAGGAGCGGGCGTAAAGGCTGTCTCGCCCTGGGGAGGATCACCGCGCAACGCCACCAGATTTTCCGCACCGTCGGCGATGGCCCGATCCACATATTGGCGGACATCGCGCCGACTGACTCCCACGCAGGTGAAATGAGGAACAGTTGTCACTGAATAAGTTTGGCGAATTGTGCGGACCAATTCTAACGTATTGATCTGGGTTGAACCTCCCGCACCATAAGTTACAGAGACAAACCCGATGGGATGCTCCATGAGCTGAGCTAATTCTCTTTCGAGATGCTTATAGCCCTTGGCGGTTTTGGGTGGGAAAAGTTCAATAGAGAGGACTGGACGCGTTGCTTGAAGGTAGATATCTCGAAATTTCATAACAACACAAAAGAATTATGGATGAATCAAATGAGATCGAGAGAGGGGAAAAAAGCAGATCAACCCCGTTGACGCACCGCCTCGAAGAGGATAATGCTGCCTGCGACAGCCACATTGAGCGATTCGACGCCACGGGCCATGGGTATGGCCACCGATATGATATCCTGCCAGTCGTGGATATGCCCGGAGCCTCCAGTTTCTCCGCCCAGGATAAGCGCACTGGGGAGAGTCCAATTGACCTCTGTGTAGCGCAAATCGCCACGAGAATCGGCAGCATAGAGGGCATGATCGGGAATGCTAGAGCGGGCCTGGAACGCATCCTCGACCTGGCGAATGGCAACGCGAAAGTGTGCGCCCATGCCTGCTCGCAAAACTTTGGGCGACCACGGATCCGCGTTGCCGGGCAACAAGAGAACTTGATCGGCATTCGCTGCAGCAGCAGAACGCAGCAATGTACCCAGATTGCCCGGATCGCGCACACCATCCAACATCAAAGTCAGCCCCGAATCGCCCACCGGCAGATGAGGGATAGCCGTGATCGCGATCACGCCTTGAGAAGTCACCGTGTCGCTAATTTCAGAGAAAAGCTCAGGTTCTACTCGCAACAACTGTGCGCCATCCGCTGCCGCCCGCTGCAATAATCGGGCATGGATTTGTTCGGCCTCGGGGGTGAAGAAAAAAAGCGCCGGGGAATATCCGGCGCTCATGCTATCGGCAATCAGGCGTTCGCCTTCGAGCAATATCTGCTTCAACTTGCGCCGGCTCCGCCGTTTATGCAACGATCGGGCGAGTTTCAAACGGGGGTTGGCAGCGCTGGTAACGTGCGTGATGTGCATTGTCCTCGCACTAACTCAAGGACTGTTGGGCGATTTCAGCCACAGCCTCGAAGGCCTTGGGTTCATTCACCGCCAGGTCGGCCAAAATCTTGCGGTCGAGCTGCACGTTGGCCTGCTTGAGACCATACATAAATTTGCTATAGCTCATGCCATGCTGACGGCTGGCCGCGTTGATGCGGGTGATCCACAGCCGCCGGAAGTCGCGCTTGCGGCGGCGTCGATCGCGATAAGCGTACACCAACGCATGGATCATAGATTCGTTGGCAGTTTTGAAAAGACGATGCCGGGCGCCATAATGGCCCTTGGTGAGTTTTAATACTTTTTTATGCCTGGCTCGGGCAGTAACGCCACGTTTTACGCGTGTCATGAGAACCTCATTTTATTGCTAACATGAATCGATGATTGACTATTTGAGATAAGGGGCCAATTTTTGCAGACGGCGCTTATGATTTAAATTCTCATCTGTGAGCAATTTATCGAATTGGCGCTTACTGCGTTTGGGTGTGCGACGCTTTAGATGACCTTTACCCTGCTTGTGTCGGCGCAATTTGCCATTGGCTGAAAGCTTGAAGCGCTTGGCCGCTCCCTTATAAGTTTTGATCTTTGGCATGGTAATATCTCCTGACAAGTTAAAGAGGGAGCTTCTCGTTCGAGCAGCACCCTCTCGGCGATAGTTGTTTACAGAAGGGCTGAGGATTAGCTAGTGGATTCTGTCTTAGCTGTATCCTGTTTCTTAGAAGTGGATTTTGTTGATGACGTTTTTTTATCTGACTTGGTTTTGGAAAGGGGTGTAAGAATCATCAACAGGCTTCGCCCCTCCATATTGGGACGAATTTCCACTTCACCAACATCCGAAAGTCGATCTGCAAAATCCTCCAAGATTTTTAGGGCGACCTGCGGATGTTGAATCTCGCGTCCGCGAAAACGCAAGCGAACTTTGACTTTTGCGCCACTTTCCAGGAATTTTCTGGCCTGGCGCACACGCACATCCGTATCATGTTCGCTGGTCTTGGGGCGCAGACGCACCTCTTTGATCTCTATCTGCTTCTGCGCTTTTCGCGCCTGACGCTCCCGCTTGGTCTGCTCATACTGATATTTGCCATAATCAATCAGTCTGCAGACGGGAGGATCGGCAGTAGGAGCAACTTCGACCAGATCGAGGTCCTTCTCCCGGGCGAGACGCAACGCCTCGGACGGAGCCATGACGCCCAACTGTTTGCCAGTTTCGTCGATCACCCGAATTCTAGGGGCTCGTATCTGTTCGTTGATTCGTGTGCGCGGGGTGCGACGCACATTCCTTCGGTGGCTACTTTTCCGCTTGGCTATGTTGCCTCTCTCCTGTCGGTATTGCGGTGATGATCATGATCGCAAATTCAATTTGATTTGCGATTGGCAAGCATACCATAATCATGCAGTAATGGTCAAATAATTGAGGTGCTGGGATCGGGTGTGGGTTCCCGCCGCGCTGAATCCCAGAGCAAAAACGCCTCGACGGGAGAAAGGCCCGCGTACACTCCATCCAACACCGTGTGGATGTTGGCCCGGGCCACAGTCAGCGCCCAGATGTCACCGGCGCCAATTTGTTTGAGCGCCTGGGCGCTCGCGATAAGCGTCGCCCCAGTGGTGGCCACATCATCGATGAGCAGAATGGTCTGCCCATCCAGATGAGCGCCTTCAAGAGGCGAAAAGGCGCCCGCCATATTTCTCTGGCGCTCTTCCCGGTTGAGTTGAGCTTGAGAACGCGTCGAGCGACTGCGCTGGATGAGATTCGTTCGCAAAGGAATGTTCAGCGAATCGGCAATCTCACGGGCCAAAAGTTCACTCTGATTGAATCCTCGTTCCGCGAGCTTTTGGGGATGCAACGGCACTGGCGTCAAACCATCAATGGGGATGGGATGCGTTCTGATATAATCGATCAAGGGCGCTGCCAGCAGAGGGGCAAGCGCTTGTACGCCTTGATATTTCAAGGAACGAATCGCGTGAGCGATGGGACCACGATAAAAGAAAACGCCCCGGATCCCGCGGATAGGGTCGGGCGGCGTCAACCGACATCGATGACACACCCCGCGACGTGTCAGAGGGACGCCACAACGAATACAGATATCGGGTCCAAGAGGAGTGGCCTGACTCCAACATTGCTCGCATAAATACGAACCCAGTTGGCCACAATAAACGCACCGGGGCGGAAACAGTAAATCGAATAGCGCAGGGAGTCGTGCAAGTGCGGATTTGAACCGCATAGGACCAAAGCGTAGCGGCTAGCGTCCAGGCGCTTTATTGCGGGAACCAGGTGTTCAACAAGTCGAAAACAAAGGCTCTGAGATCATCCCCCAAGATGAGTAATATCGCCAACACAACGATAGCAATAAGAAGAAGGATGAGCGCAAATTCGATGATGCCCTGGCCGCTATTGGATGGGAGAGGCGATCGTCGGGACATGAGTTTATGTATGGGTTATTGATCGAGTGGTTGCAAGGGCTGCTGGTTGGATTTCTGCCTGGGCCCCGGCACTGGAGGTGCGTTAAACGCCAACCTCAACACCGTGCCCGCTGCATGGATGATTTCCCTTTGTGAGATTTTCGAGGCGCCGCGACGGCGGTCGGTGAACACGATAGGCGTTTCGGCGATGCTAAAACCAGCGTTCTGCACACGCCAGAGCATCTCAAGCAGATAAGAATATCCATCGGCCTTGATGCTGCATGGATCGATGGTCTCAAGCACAGAAGCCCGATAACAACGAAATCCAGCCGTGCAATCATGGGCATGAAGCCCCAAAATAGAGCGGGCGAAGAGATTGGCTCCTCGACTGAGAAGACGCCGATGAACGCCCCACAGGCGCACGCCGCCACCAGGCACGTAACGAGAGCCAATGGCCAGATCATAATCGTCGGTCAAACGCATCAGCGCCGGAATATACCGGGGATTGTGTGAAAAGTCAGCATCCATGGTCATGATGCGGTCATAGCCCTGCTCCAGCGCCCGGATGAATCCAGTTGTATACGCGGTGCCTAATCCTAATTTTGCTTTGCGATGGATGACTTGTACGCGTTCATCGCGTTGGGAGATGTCATCGACGACATCTCCGGTGCCATCAGGTGAATTGTCATCGATAATCAAGATATCGACATCTTCATCCAGCTGCAGAATACGCTCGATTAAGGGCGAGATGTTCTCAGCTTCGTTATAGGTGGGGATGATGACGATGTTGCGGAGAGGGGAGTTCATGACAAAATGATTGCACCGCGACACAGCGCGGCGCAGGAGACCTCGGATATGATACAAGAACAGCTCAGATGAGACAAGCCATCTCAACCAAACTATTCTAGCACAACATGGGGCAGACTCTAAAACTGCTCATGCGCCGCGGGTGCGTTTTAAAGTTGGGGCAGACATTGCAAAACCCGCGGGATTGCGAATCCAGCTCCGGAGCGGAGCTCCCCAGGGCGGATTCGCAATCCGACCGGCAAAACAGAAAAGCGCCCAACATTGAACCATGCCCTGACAATGGGTGCGGTTCAAAATAGATGCATTCACTCGCTGTAGACCGACTGAGGTTATCAGGCCAGCGAGTCACAGACTCGCATGCGCACATTTTTGCTCTCCAGCCGGAACTGTGACCCGACGACATTGATAAACCGCCCCGAAATTGAAACGCACCCATGCATCACGTCATTGGACGCACCATGCAGAATCAAACAGACTTCTAACCGCTCTGAAAAATGTCGAGTGCAATAGGCGTCGACGCCATTTCCCTGGCCACGAAGGCTGGAACGTGTAAAGACATGACGGTTTATTCATGCCTCTCTCGCTTCTTGTAGACGTCGCACCCATCGTGCGAATATCGAATGCGTGAATGGCCACAACGCCCCGGCTTTATCAGAGCGGCTCATCACCGATGAGCTTGTCGTACAAATCGGCCAACTCTTCCTCTGAAAAATAATGAATGACGATTCGCCCCCCCTTTCGCGTGCGATAGAGATTCACCTTGGCGCCCAGGCGTTCGCGCAAGCGGTCCTCGATGGCTTTGGTTTCGGGGCTACTGCTGAGATCATCAAGGGGCTTAGGCGATGGCGCGGGTGAATTCAATCGACGCACCAGCTCTTCGGTCTGACGCACCGACAAACCACGATTGATGACCAGTTTCATCGCCTCAAGTTTTGTTTGGTCATCCGCGAGGCCCAGCAAAGCGCGGGCATGTCCTTCTCGGATCTGTCCTTCGAGCACAGCCTGTTTGATCTCGGTGGGAAGCTGGAGCAAACGAAGGGTGTTGGCGACTGCGGCCCGGCTTTTGCCTACCTTCTCCGCCACTTGCCCCTGAGTCAGGCCAAATTCGTTGATCAGCGTCTCGTAAGCGACCGCTTCTTCCAACGGATTCAAGTCGGAACGCTGCACGTTCTCGACTAAAGCGATCTCGAGCATGGCCTGCGGCGTCGCATCCTTGATGATGACCGGCGCCTCCTTCAGTCCAGCAAGTTTTGACGCCCGCCATCTCCTTTCACCGGCAATGATGGTGTATGGGGAGGAAGCCTCTGGCCCAGCTCGCGTCACAATGATTGGCTGAATCAGACCATGTTCCTTGATAGAAGCCGCCAATTCCGCCAGCGCTTCCGGCTCAAATGTCTGCCGGGGCTGGCTGGGGTTGGGGCTGATGTCTTCCAGAGAGAGGGTGTGAACGCCAGCTTCCTGCACACTCTGGCTTGGTTCGGCAGGGGGCGTCGTGGGAATCAGGCTGCTCAGGCCTCGACCAAGTCCTCTTCGGGGGCTCATACGGTTACTCCTTCAGGCTCGGGAGAAAGTACGCCATCTCGAATCAACAGTTCTTCGGCTAATTGCTGATAGGCTTTTGCGCCTGCTGAATTTGGAGCATATGTGTTGATGGGCTCGCCATAGCTGGGCGCTTCCCCTAATCTCACATTGCGGGGGATCATGGTTTGAAATACGAGTTCCTTGAAATAGCCTCGCAACTCTTCTTCGACTTGGCGGCTGAGCTTGTTGCGGGCATCATACATGGTTAGCAACAAGCCGACGATGCGCAATGCAGGGTTGATGCTCTTGCGCACCCGCTCGACTGTGCCCATGAGTTGTCCCAAACCTTCCATGGCAAGATACTCACTTTGCACCGGAATCAAAACGCCCTGCGCCGCGGCCATGGCATTGACGGTAATCAATCCCAAACTGGGTGGGCTGTCGATGAGGATATAATCGTAACGATGAAGGGTAGGGGTCAGCGCGTCTCGAAGCAAAAAACTGCGCCGGTAAGGATCGTTAATCGCCTCCACGGCTTCGGTCTCGAGTGCGGCCAACGCATGAGAGCTCGGAGCAATGTCCAGGCGCATACGATTGGTCAGGGTAATCACATCGGTCAGTTCAGATTCCCCGCTCAGCACATCATAAAGCGAACGGGGTAACTGACTGGCTCCCAACCCCAATGAACTGGTGGCGTTGGCCTGTGGATCGATATCCACAATGAGCACTCGCTGGCCTGCGGACGCCAAAAAAGCGCCCAGATTGACCGCTGTGGTGGTTTTTCCTACTCCGCCTTTTTGATTTGCAATCGCATAGATTCGTGTCATGGTCCTGGATGAGCCTGAATGTAAGTCTCGACTTGATGACGATGGGGAATGCCGCTGAGACCAATGCCTTCGATGCTAATGCTGGCGGCGACATTGGCAAAATATGCGGCCTCGATGGGAGATTTACCGTTGCTGAGTTCAACAAGGAATGCTGCTGTAAATGTGTCGCCCGCGCCAGTGGCGTCGATCTCGTGGGCAGGACGGGAGTGCACCTGGCATCGCCTTCCATGATGATAGAGCACACAGCCTTTTGACGCCTTGGTGATTGCGACCAGGGATACAGTATCGATGATGGTGGGGAAAATGCTGAGATCGCCAATAAGATCCAGATCGGAGAATATGATCGTATCGAGATAAGGCAAGATGCGCCCAGAGCTATACCAGGGAATCGCATACACGCGTCCCTGCTGATCCCACTCACGCATCCATCCCTGCGGGGTCGCGGCCAGCATATTGATGCGTTGCTGGGCAATGGTTGGATCAACCTCCTGTGCGACTGGAGCCAACAAAAGCACGTCGGCCTTGTAAATCCTTTCGGGCACTTCAGAGGCGAGAATGGGGCCAGCAACAGCCAGCAATTGCTGTGTTCGGATCGCCTTGTAATACACGTTATGAAACGTGGTGTAGATCTCTGTTGGCAGATTAATGACCTCAATCCCCTCTTCTTCCAGGACGCGGGCGTCATCAGGATGTGCTCGGGTGAGCACGGTGACTTCCGCCCCGAGCCGCCGTGCAGTAACACCGGAATAACTCACAGCGCCACCGATGGCGTAGCCATCTTCAAGGATGTCACGGGTCAGATGTCCGATAATCGCGATGTGCACAGATCCTGGCTCCTGGTGGAGGTAAGGGAATTCATTGGCATTGTAACATAATCATCAGAGGCATCGGAAATGAATCAAACAATGCCCCGCTCCCCAAATAGAAAAAAGGCCTGCCGAAGCAAGCCTTTTCAGAAGTGTATCCAGTGATGTGGTTACCAGTTTTTGCGGAAGATGACGGAGAAGGAGTTGTGGAAGAGGGTGTTGCCTCCCCCCCCCTCTGGACATTCCGCTTCATCGGTAAAGCCAGAATGTAGGGCTTGGGTGAAATCGGTGCTGGCGGGATGAACGCCATCATCCGAAATGTAGACGGTGTACTGAGCGAATTTGTACATATCCAAAGTCACGCGACCATTCTCCGGCTTCATGATCCAGTAGTCTTTCAGATGTGTGCGTTTCTTTTCGATGATGTTCCCGGGGTCACCCGCCACAGCCTGAATGACCCAGATATCATTCACGCCATTGCCATTCGCATCGATGACTTTGACGTAAATGTTGTGCTTGCCGCGATTTTCACACGGGGCGAGCCGACGCACTTCCACCAGAGAGTACTGAGTCGCGGGTGTGGGCGTTGCAGCTGCCCGAGCGGCAGCCATCGCCGGACGATGCACCACCGGACGCGGCGTGGGCGTAGGGATGGGGGTGTTGGTGGGGATGGGGGTGGGGGTGTTGGTGGGAGTAGGCGTAGGGGTGGGAGTGTTTGTGGGGGTAGGCGTAGGGGTGGGAGTATTGGTCGGCGTGGGCGTATCGGTGGGCAAAGGGGTGTAGGTTGCGGTGGCTTGTGGCGTATGCGTCGCATCTAGGCGGGCCAGCGCCATAGCCACTGGTTGCATGTCATCCTCTTCGGCGATGGCAATGGCGGGACCATCCCCTGAATTCGTAGGGGCTTCGGAGCCCTGAAACGCATTGACGACCGTCCAGGGAATCGCGATCCCAAGCAGCCAGATCAAGAGCAGCACCACCAGGGCCAGTCGCCATTTCGCCCCACGCGATAATCCCCCAAACCAAAGTGCGAGAGCGTCGAATTTGCTGGTTTTTGCGCGTGCGGGCGCGCGCTCATTAGCGGATGTGACGACGGTCGCTGCAGCGGGAGTCTCGATAATCTGGGTGGGCGGCGCCTGGTCGACAGGGGGAGAGACGGGCATTGGAACCGCGACAACTTTTCTTCCGGCTGTCTCTTGCTCCGCCAGCTTATGGAGCTTATGGCTTAATTCTCGGCTTAAATTCAACCCCACGATGGGGGCGGCCATGATGAGCGATTCCAGGTCACTCTGAGAAAGTTCCCATAGTTCACTGTCGGTTTTCGCGAAAGCGGTCTCAAGATGAGGTTCGCCCGAAAGGATGGCTTCTTCACCAAAGATGTCGCCTTCTTTGAGGTGCAACACACCTTTGGGCCACCGCAATTCAACCTGTCCGTCCTCGATGATATGCACCCGGTCGGCCTGGGAGCCAGAGTTGTAGATGATGGCTCCAGCTGCGACGCGAATGATGATCAGTTGTTTGGCCACTTTGCGCAAGGCTGTTTCATCTAACCCGCCAAACAGTGGCAGAGCCCGCAGGCGCTCGATGGCGCGATCCTCGTCAGCAATTTGGGTGGATTCTTGTGCGCCGCTGGTCAGATGTTGCCAGAACAAGGGCGAAGTGGCGGCGATGCCATCCAGGGCTTGTTTGCTTAACTTCCAGGCGACGGTGTCGGTTTGGGCGACCGCGAATTCGTCAGATGGGAATTCATCCAGCATGGCGATGAGTCCGACAACGCCGCCAGCCTCGACAACTTGTTCTTCTTCCTCCTCGCCAATGATTACAGCGCCTTCTTCCAAGATATAAAACTCGGTGGGATGTTCATCTTTTCGGTAAAGCGTTGTTCCAGCAGGCAGATCGATAAGCTCTAAATGCGCTGCCAGTTCGGCCAATTCTTCATTGGTCAACGCCCGAAAGGCTCTGTTGCGGCGTAGGCGGTTGTTGATCAGATATTTCTTGATTTGGGCGATGGGAGAGCCAAAATTGCGCGAAAGTTTGACGCCAATGGCTGGATGATCCTGGATAATTTTCTCCAGGTCATCCCTGGTAATCGCCCAGGCGTCGGTGGCCATGGTGGTTGTGGCGGCAACTGCTCGCTGCCGTGCAAGAAAGACGCCAGATTCTCCAAAGGTTGCGCCCGCGCCCAACGTCGCCAGAATCATCGTTTCGACGCTGAGGCGTACGCCACCATGTTCGAGCAAATAAAAAGCAATGCTCTCATCGCCCTCCGCATAGATTGTCTCATGCGCTGCAAAATGCTGCAGGTGCATTGCTTGCACGATGATTGATTGCTCTTCTGCTGTCAAACCGGCAAAGAGTGTGGCGTATTTCACTAGATCAGATATCACGGGGTTATTTTACCTCCTTTTTGGTTCAACCAGCGCCCAAGGCGTTGGAGGAACCGGATGGCGTGATGGGTAAGCTTACCCCAAAAACGGCAGAATCTCCAAAATAGAGGGTTTTGTAAATCTGGGGGGCTGTGTGAAGAACATTCGGCGAGGAGTCTGCTCAATAGGAGCGTTGGAAAGTGACTTCCCAGGAATAATGGCCATAGCAGCCAGGATATTTAGTGGCCGTACACGAGGAATCGTCGGTGCAATATTTGGCGCTGATGAGATCTGCATTCGAGATGTTGCGCGGATCGGTGGACGCATCCATGGTGTCACTGCTTACCTCATGACCATCGACATCGCGGACGATACGAACGCCGTTTCCGGGAGCGTATAAGATCCACTCGGCCATGCCGGGGCCCTTTTCTCCGGAAACGTGCTCTTCGTTATCGTAAATGCTGCGAATCGTAACGCCGTTCAAGGGATTGCCAGCGGCATCGATGACCTTGATGTGCAACTCATGCTTGCCGCCGCAGTTGATTGAAGGTCCAGAGAAGGAGCCTCCATTTTCTTCCACCGACCACAAACGTCGGGCGACGATGCGGAAATCGGGACCAGCAGGCTGAGTTGGAGTGGCTGTCGCCGCGGGAGTCGCTGTCGGCGGAGGCTGTTGAATATCGGAGGCGACCGGAATGCTTTCGGTATTACCTTGAACTGTAACAACAGAGCCATACACCCAGCCGAGCTTGCCGTCAGCCAGCTGAATCTGCCACCAACTTTCGCTTTGATTTTTGGCGAGAATGGCAGCGCTAGCACCGCTGTCTAAAGATGAGACGACAGGATAGGCCGTTCCGGGACCGCTACGAACATTAATTGTGTTCTCCGAAACCACCCTCGGCTTGGGTTCAGGCGTTATGGTTGGGGTTTGGGTGGACGTTGCCGAAGCCTGCGCCACCGAAACCTGCGCTGGCGTTGCAGTGGGAGACGGCAGGGGGGGAGATGGAGTAAGGGTGGGCGTCGATGTCGCGGTGGGCGTAGCCGTGGGGGGCGGAGGCGTGGATGTCGGCAAATAATGCTTGAGAGCCGCCTCGGGCACGCCCATAGCCAGAGCCAATTTCGCCAGCGCTGATAGTTGAAGTTCACCTTCGCCACGCGTGGCGGCGCGTTCGAGGACGCCCGACAACAACAATTGCAAGTTCGGGACGCGAAGTTGCTCAAGCTGCCGATTGGCCGCATCGAGATCACCGGTTGCCTCATATCCCAAAGCAACCAGCGCCACATATTGATCTTGCTGCTCACCAGAAAGATCGCTGAATTGCGGCGCTTTTAGACGCGGAAGAAATTGCGAGCCTACCCACATCCCCATCAACAGGCCCGCGAGGATACCAACAATGGCGATGAGCCAAAGGTTTCTTTTGGAGTTTTTCATATATTTCAAATTTGTGTGAATGGCGGGATAAAGAATGCGCCAACGGAGAAAAGCGCGAACAAGAAAAGGAGCCCGTGAGAAGTGCAGAAGTATCCGAAGACCGACTTCAGAAAGTGGGCATCTCTCTGGCTCCTATACCAGAATATGCTATAATGTGATGTCACTAGCCATAAGCAAGATTTTCAGCAAGGTGCCGAAGGTGGGACTCGAACCCACATGAGCCTATGCTCAACGGTTTTTGAGACCGTCGCGTCTGCCTATTCCGCCACTTCGGCTTGGCAACTAACAAGTATACTGAGATCGCGGCCATTCGTCAAGCTGCTTTCCATCCCAAAGAGACTGTATCCGTTTGATCAATCTGAACCTTATGGATGAGTCACAGCTCATCGCTGCTGCCCAACAGGGCGATCTCCCTGCATTCAATCAGCTGGTCCTGAAATATCAGAATCTGGCTTATAATGTGGCGTATCGTATTCTGGGCGATGCAGACCGAGCGGAGGACGCAACGCAGGACGCCTTCATCAAAGCGTATAAAGCAATGGGCGGTTTTCGCGGAAGTGATTTCAAACCATGGATGCTGCGGATCGTCACCAATACCTGTTACGACTATTTGCGCGCAGCGAAACGAAAGCCCACCAACAGCCTGGATGACGAATTAGACAAAGGGGAATACAATCCACGATTTCGCGATCCGGGCGAAGGGCCAGAAAAATATGTGGAACGTCAGGAGTTAAGTCGCGCGATTCAGTGGGGAATCAACCAGCTCAACGATCATCAACGCGCTGTGATTGTACTGATCGATATTCAGGGACTTTCCTACGAAGAAACTGCCGAAACGTTGGGGGTCTCTTTAGGCACGGTCAAATCCCGCCTTAGTCGCGCGCGGGCAAAATTACGCGACATTTTGCAAGCGCATCAGGAACTTTTACCGGAACAGTATCGTTTCCCTCATAGGGAGCACTCCGTATCCATTCACTCATGAAACAGACCTTCTCCATTTCCGACGAACTGCTTTCCGCTTATATCGATCGGCAGATCGGTGAAGCGGAGCTTCAACGCGTGGAAAAAGCATTGGCAGCGGAGCCAGCCGTGAGGCATCGATTCGAAACACTGCAAGCCACGGTGAACTTGCTAAACAATACGCCAGACGTTGTGGCTCCTCGGGCTTTCGTCCTCTCAGAAAGTCAGGTTTTGGCTGCAGGCGGGACCATTCGGGGAGCAGCGAAGCGATCTTCGTTTTGGCAGAAATGGTTGCCGCGAATGATGCCCGCGGCAACGGCCATTATTGCGGTGTTGTTCTTTTTCTCCTTAAAGATGACGCCATCGACGCTCCCCACGCTTTCGCAACAGCAGCCAGCGCCAGCAATGACCACCGAGAAAGACAACGCACAAGAAGCCAATGTGGAAAATATCGAAACGGAAGCAGTGGCCATGAGCGCCGAAGAACAAGCGCCCATGGTTGCTGACGAAGTGGTAGATGAGGCTACGACGAACACCGCAGCTCAACCCAAAGCGGCGCTTATCGAAAGAAACGTAACAGCTCCGCAAGAGGAGGTCAGCGCCACCGCGGAGCCTGCGTCGAAAACTGCTCAAACAGAAAAAGTCCTACCAAAATCAGCCCAGCCCCAGGCCATCGACGCATCGGCGCCAACAGAAACGACCAATATCGAAGCCGCCAATAATGAACTTCTCCCCCCCGCAGCGCCCCCATCGCCGGCGCATAGCTCAACGCTGACTTGGCTTCTGGGCGTATTACTGATTCTGTTTATCTTCCTCACCTGGCGCATCACCTTAAGACGCCCGCGCCCAGAATAATCTCGCCTCAGAATTTGACATCCAGGTCGCATCTGAATACAATAACCCCTGCAATTCGTTATTCCACCGTAGCTCAATTGGCAGAGCAGCCGGCTGTTAACCGGCTGGTTCCTGGTTCGAGTCCAGGCGGTGGAGCCTGTAGCCGTCCGTGAGGGCGGCTTTTTTTATTGACTATACCAGCGCACTCCTCCCGCACGCCTGCTCCATGCCCAATCGACTCATTCACGCCACATCAACCTATCTGCTTCAGCATGTCCACAACCCTGTCGACTGGTGGGAGTGCGGCGCCCAGATTATCTCGCCGCGGCCCAACGCAACGCCGAATTCATCCTGAAAAGCATGCGAGATGAGCAATGACGACTCTTTCGAGCATGAAAAAGGAGGACGGACGCACCTCCATGCTTATCTCGAAGACTACACAGATGTGGCGGAATGCCTCATCGCCCTGTATCAAGGCACGTTCGAAACGCACTGGCTCACCGCGGCGGACGAACTGCAGGCGATCGTTCATCATCATTTCTGGGATGAAGAACATGGCGACGCTTTTCAAACCTGAGGATGAACATGAAGCAATCATCGTGCGACGCAAAGATTTTTATGATGGCGCTGAGCCCAGCGGCAACAGCGCCTATGCCTTTGCGACACTACGACTGGTCCGATTGTTGAATCGTCCCGACTTGACCGAACGGGTCGAGACGATCTTTCACTACATGCGCCATCACATCCCCACCCAGCCCATGGGATTCGGAAGGTTGCTTTGCGCCCTGGATTTCCATCGGCGCCCACCACAAGAAATTGCGCTCAATGGTCAGCCGCAGCAAAGCGATTTCCAACGTTTGCAGCAAAACGTCTATTCACATTTTCTGCCCGATGTGGTCATTGCGGGCGCAACCCCCGCCGCAATTGCCAGGTTGGGGGCGAAAATACCCTTGCTGGCAGGGCGAACCGCCCTGTCAGGAGGAGCCACCGCCTATGTCTGCCAGAATTTCAGTAGATCACGATTTGCCATGATGCGCAGAGCCGGATTGCGAATCCGGCTGGACACATACTCTGTTGATATAGAAGCGTTGGCGCTTTCAAGCTGTTCGATGCAAAAAATCCACTATGATTGGAATCACCTGTGCAGGAGCTTCACGGTGGGGAAGATGCCTGGTGTTGGGAATCGCATAAAACTCAGCCTGGGGAATGAGTTGACGCAATTGCGCATTCAGATGAAAAGGCGCGACATCATCCTCCTCACCCCAGATCAGCAAAACCGGGATATCGGTTTGTCCGATGGTGCGAAAGGCATCACTTGCCCCACGTAACACCCTCGAGCGAATGGTCGAAAGCAATGCGCGTTTGAAGCCAGAAAACTGCATTTGCAGCTTGTATTGGGCAATGTAATCACTGAGATCGCCGGGCTCACTGAAATCTTTTTTCAGCCCGGCCACCAGCATCCAATCGCCAAACAGATACATCACCAAATCGCCCAACAGGGGCGTGCGCACCAACTTCATCTGCCAACTTTCTTTCATGGGCAGGCCGACAGGATCCAACAGCAGCAGGCTTTTGACCTGTTCGGGCCGACGCTGGGTGAAGACGGCAGCAATGGCTCCTCCCATCGAAAGTCCAGCCAGAGCCATCGGACGAGGAAAATCCAAAGCATCCAATAATTCGACCAGTTGACGATGGAAGAGATTGCGATCGTAGCGAACACTGGGACGATCAGAATAGCCCCGGCCATACAGATCATAACGCAATACTTGAAAACCTGCTTCAGCAAACGCCGTAAACGCCGGATCCCAAATGAACGCTGGCGTTGAAAATCCATGCACCAACACCAGCGGAGCGCCGTCGGCAGGCCCGGCCAGCTCATAATGCGTCATGCCATCGCCAAGTTGAACAAATTGGCCCGGAGCGTCAGCGCGGGCTGCGTCGTCTAATGGGTGCAATTTCGACATGATGACCTTCCTGAATGATAGACTTCTATCAAAAGTAACGTTTTCCCACGGAGCCACAATTGATCAGGGAAAATTGATAGGTTCTCGGTTGGTGAAGGGACCAATCGACGTAGCGAAGCAAGATGTCAAAGCGGGCGAAGTCTCGTATAATGACCGCAACGACAGCCTGCGCCACGCAGGAGAACCGCCTCATTCATCTCATTTTAACACATCATGCGCCTCGGATTCCCTGTCGGCGTGCTGGGTCGCTCGGGCTTACGCAGCCATGATCGCCGTCGATGGCAAAATGCCCCCCATCTTTCTATCAGTCTGGCTTATCTTCGCGACATCTTCCTATATCTCGAAAGCCGTCAAATCACCATGTATCGCATGGCCGCGGACCTGGCGCCTTACCTCACACATCCTGATTTGCCACAATTTCATGGGCAGATCGATACATGTGCTACAGAGTTGGCCGCCGTGGGCGAATTGGCCCGCAAGCTGAACCTGCGGCTAAGTTTTCATGCGCCAGCGCATGTGTTGCTTAACACCCCAGATCCGCAACGATTGCGCCAATCCATTGCCGCGCTCAAGGGCCTTGCCGCCATTTTGGAAGGGATGGGATTAGGTGCGGAGGCGGTCATCGTTGTGCATGTGGGCGGGCATTATCACCATCACCAGAGGGCGATGGAGGCATTCATCACCGGATTTCAGCAGCTCCCCCTCTCGGTGCAACATCGCCTCGTCCTCGAGCATGATGATCGACGATTCGATGTCAGCGATACTCTGTGGATTCACCATCGCACTGGCATACGACTGGTATTCGACAACCTTCATCATCAACTATACAATCCCCAACACATCCCCACGCCCCAGGCTCTGTCCATCTGCCTGGCCACATGGCCGCCAGCCCAAACGCCAAAGATCCATTTCAGCACCCCCGCGACCGAAATGGTGCGAGATCGCCGCGGCGCTCCCCACCCGCCACGCCTCAACCGCCACAGCCATTACATCAACCCCTTTGAATTCATCGCCTTTTTACACAATCTCCCGACCATGCGCCCATTTGATATCATGCTGGAAGCCAAAGCAAGAGACCTGGCATTATTGCAATTGCGACGACATCTGGCCCGCTACGCACCCGAAACGCTTGCAACAATCGCATGATGAGTTCCAGAGACAGGTAGTGGTTATTTTTGACTGATGTTTGCATTCCGGCTTGTTGCCATGGTGCGATCTCGGTCCATTTGGCGATAGACGATAGACGATGGACGACGAAAATCGCTGTTTGGTGGCGTGAATCGTCCGTCGTCCCTGGTC
>CAZYSY010000129.1:0-6914 GCA_964650295.1 uncultured Caldilineales bacterium
AACGTACCCGACTTCAATCACCACAAAGGCGCAAAGACACTAAGAACACCAAGAATTTCAAAGCTTTTTCTTTTCTTCGTGCCTTTGTGGCTTCGTGTCTTCGTGGTTTCTAG
Source organism: uncultured Caldilineales bacterium (assembly GCA_964650295.1). Lineage (GTDB taxonomy): Bacteria > Chloroflexota > Anaerolineae > J102 > J102 > M2005. Next base: position 114 of record CAZYSY010000129.1, read on the forward strand.
CCGGGCTACCTTAGTAGTAACGAAAAAACTCCATGAAGTGGCGTCTGGAATTTTATAATTGCATGCTCCGAATCCTCGATTGGTATGTGCGCAGATAAGCGTGCATCGCAATAAACCTTGGAGACGCTTCCAATGCCTCAGACGAAGATAGACGAAAAGACGAAGGTGGACGAAGTGAACTATCGTCACTATGCATCAACCTTCGTCCATGTTCGTCAAAATGCGTAGCGCTTTTCGCAAGTTTCAAATGCGCATCTACCTGGCGCGTTGCCAGTGAGAGTGTAGTCCAGAGAGCGAAAAATGATCTCACGCCAAGTCGCAAAGAGCATCAAAACAGACTTTGTCTCTTTTTCTTTGCGGCTTGGCGTCTTTGTGCGAGATGTCTTTTTGATTCCGGCTTGTCCGGGTTAGGAAATTGGGGCAAGGTTAGAAGTCGTCGTCATCCTCCTCGGTGAACAACTCTCGACCAGACAACATGAAGCCGGCCACGATCATCAGAATGATGAAGGGCAGCACTGCGATGGTCACCGAAATCTGGCCTTTTTCGCCGGTGAATCCCATCAGGGTCTGCCCGGCAGCTCCCAGCGCCACCAGATCGCCGATGATGAGGCCGCCCAAGGCTCCCACCATCATCAGAATGGCCCCGAGCTTGGGTTGTAGCCCCTTGCCCACCTCATCGGGCGACATGATGTCCGTCCACAGCAAGCCCCATTTGCGAATGCGCGGGTAGAGCAGGGTCAGCAGGATGGGGCTGAGGATGAACGCAGCCACGAAGTTGTTGATGGTGATGAAGGTGGCCAGGAAAGCGTAGGGGACCAGACCGGCCAGGTCCAGATACCAGCCAATGATCACACCACAGGCAGCGGATGCGACCAGTAGGATGATCTCAAAGGCGATGAGCTTGCTCAGCGTGTTGGTCGTGGGTGAAGGATCATCTTTGGGAACCAGCCCAAACATGGCTCCCCACATCTTGTAGGGCACATAGGCCAACGCAAAGTTGCCAAAGAACCCAAAAATAGAACCCGGCCCCAAAGTTCCGCCGAAAATGTCGCCGATGAGGTTGCCGATGGCCGATCCCCAGGCTCCCGCAGGCCCAAAGAGCAAACCAAAGATGGGAGGGAACACATTGGCGGGGCGGATCTCGGTGACGCCCGGCACGATGACGATGCCCCCTTTGAACGCAATGAGGAATGCGGCATAGATGGCTGCTGAAAGCGCCACCAGGATGATCATCCGGGTGTGTTGCCACATGCGAATAACTTCTTTCATAATGCCTTTCTCCTGAATGGGGTAAGAGAGGGATACGCATGTTGAGAGGATGATGGTCAGATGACTTGCGGGTCTATTCCATAGGCGCCTCCTTCGTTGCACCAGTGAGCATGGTGATACTGTGATAAAGCCTCATGCCCTGCGTTTCATATCTCGGGAGGATGGGTGACCAATCGAGACTGTTCGCAGAGACAATCGAAAGTGTTCATCTTCCGCAATGTGTGGATAAAGAGAGACAGGAGTCGCATTCGGACTTCGTCCATGCCCTCCTGGATGATGTGAATGGTGGATTCGATGCCAGCGGCCCAGTTGATGGAAATGGCCACGCCCGCGAAATGGATGCCCAACTCCCGGGCCAGCGTCATCTCCTGCGCCCCGGTCATCCCCACCACATCAGCTCCCAGCCGGGCATAGGCGCGAATCTCACCCGGCGTCTCGAAACGCGGGCCATTGGTGCAGACATAGGTGGCGGTTGGGCGCAGGCTAAGAGCGAATGAGTCAGCGTTTTGCAGCAAAGCCTGACGCAAGGTAGGGCAGTAAGGGGGGCTCATGATGGTGTGAACCAGGCCCGATGCGCCGCCATCGAAAAAGGTGTTCTCCCGGCCCGATGTGAAATCCATCATATCATCCAGCAAAGCCAGACCGCCGGGCGGGATATCGGGATTGATGGAGCCCACTGCATAGACGGCGAGGGCGGCGACGACGTCCAACTGCGCCAGCGCCTTCATGTTGGCCCGGTAGTTGACGCGATGCGGTGGAACTGTGTGCGCCGGGCCATGACGCGGTAGAAAATAGAGCCCCTCATGCTCGCCCGCGCCCGCGTAGAGATGCACCACGCCATAACGCGTTTCAACGGTGGTAGGCTCCAGTGAAACGCCAGGAATATCGTAAATATCGGTCCCGGCAATGATGGCGATGGACATGAGGGCTATCCAAAGTAGCGTTTTAGATCGTACGGGCTGAGAATGCCGTAGCGGGTGATGACGCCCGAGACCAGGTAAGGGGGCGTGATGTCGAAAGCGGGATAGTAGGCGTCCAATTCGGCCAGGGTTGTGGGTGCACCGCGACACGCTTTCATCTCTGCGGGATCGCGCTCTTCGATGACGATGGACGCCCGGTTCGGGCTCTCGCGATCCGGCCCCCAGGAGAAAACGAAATAGGGAATGCCGTGATGATGGGCGGCAATGGCCAGCTGGAATGTGCCGATCTTGTTCACCACGTGGCCATCCAGAGTCACAAGATCGGCGGCTGTGAAATACTTCTGCACCTTGTCCTGCGACATGACGTAAGCGGGCATGTTATCCCCGATCACCTGTACTGGAATGCCCAGCTCGTGAACGCTGGGAGCGGTGAGCCGGGCGCCTTGCAGATAGGGGCGGGTTTCGGGCGTGAAGACGCGGATATCCTTGCCGTCCTCCTTGGCCATGGCCAGGCTCAGGAGAAACGCGGTCTCGGCAAAGCACATGGTAAGGATGCCATCCCCATCCGCAATGAGATCTGCGCCCAATCGCCCTCTTTTAGCGTAATCGCGATAAATCCCATCCCGCAATTCATCCAGCCAGGCAAGCAGGGCAGCCTCCACCGAAACGCCTTCCGCCAGGGCGTCGTCGACCACTTGCATGGCGTCAGCCAGCCGCCGGGCCAGGGCTGTATTGGTAGGGCGGGTGTTGACCAATCGCTGACGGGCCGCCTCCAGATGCGCTTTCACGCGGGCGGCGGGTTGCCCATCGACCTCCCGGGCCGCCAGAGCCATGGCGAACGCGGCGGCCACCCACGGCCCCCCGCCCTGCGTAACCATCTCCTCGATGGCCCGGGCCACACATTCCACGCTGTCGCAGCGGACAAAAGTCTTCTCAAAGGGATATTTCCGCCGGTCACCGATGTAAACCACGCCATCTTCATACCGGGCCACATTATCTCGTTTGAGCAAGAAGGGAAGCAAGGCGTCGATTTCAGGCGTCATAAGTGCGTCCTCTTTAGAAGCGATGCAGACCGGGGATGTCGCCATAGCCCCGGATGTTGAGATAGACTGCCAGGATGGTGAACAAAGCGCCCCCCACAATCAGAATCCAGTCCAGCCTTCGGAATTTGATTTGGAGATAGAAAGTGCGCTTGGGGCGTGCGCCAAAGCCTTTGGATTCCAGCGCCATTCCAAAGATGTTGGTGCTCCGGATCGTCGTAATGAAAACGGGAATCAGGAGAGGAATCCACTTGCGCAGCCTTTCCAGGATGTTACCGCCTTCAAGATCCAGTCCGCGGCTGCGTTGGGCCTGGGCAATGGTTTGAAGACTGTCTGCTGTTGTGGGCACCAGGCGCAGCGAGGTGGAAAGGGCAAACCCCACGCGGTAGGGCAGGCCAAACTTGATGAGCCCCAGGACCAGCTCTTCATTACGAGTGGTGCTGACGAGATTCACGCCAGCGACGATCATTAAAAGCACCAGCATGGTGCGGGCGATGCTGAATAACAGCGATTCTTTGCTAATGAAAAGGAATATGGGGGTGTCGCCGCTGACAAAAAGATTCCACAGCACCAGACTCCAGAGCGTCAGCAGCAGGAGCAGATAACGCAACCGCCACAGATTGATCCAGGCGCGGGCCAGGGCTGTCTGCAGCAAAAGGAGCAATGCAATGGGCAACATCCAAAGAGGGTCTTCGTAAAGCACCAGGCCGATGAAAGCATAAAGAAACAATAGCAGCTTGGTGCGAGGGTCCAGACGATGAATGACGGTGTTGTAATCAAGATAGAGTTCGGTTTCCATGATGTTCCGGGGGCTAGGCCATGCACGCGATCATTTCTTCTGGAGTCAGCAACGTCTTGCCCAAACGATTGCTGAATTGAACAAAGTGGGGAGGACGCAGGAAAGCTTCTTGTAGCGCCTCCTCCTGGGCGAAAATCTCACGGGTGGTTCCTTCGAGGAATATCGTGCCGTCCTTAATCACGTAAACTCGTCGCGCATATTCGGCCACCACCCACATATGATGCGTCACAAAAATGATGGTGCTTCCCGACTCATTCAGGCGCTGCACCATGTCCATGAGGCCGCGCTGTTCCTCATAGTCGAGCCCCGTAGTAGGCTCATCCAGAATCAGGACCTCGGGCTGAGCCGCCAGGATCGAAGCCACAGCCACTCGCTGACGGCCGCTCTTGGTCATGCTGAAGGGGTCTTCTTCCTCCATGCCCGCCAGCCCCACCGCGACCAGGGCCTCTTCCACCCGATCCTTGATTTCACCCTCAGGCATTTTGCGAATGCGCAGACTGAAGGAAACTTCGTCGAATACGGTTTCGGAGAAGATCTGATGGTCGGGATTCTGGAAAACATATCCCACTGTCTGTCCGATTTTGAACACGCCCTGTTTTTCGGTGGATTCGCCATGAATCAGCACCTCGCCCCCGGTGGGCATGAGCAGCGCGTTGAAGTGCTTGGCGAGAGTGGTCTTGCCGCTGCCGTTCTGTCCGACAAGGGCGACCATATCCCCTTTCCGAATCTCCATATCGACGCCGCGAAGCGCCTGAACGCCGTTGGGATAGGTGTGGGTTAGCCCATGACACTGGATGAGGGGCTCTGTCAGTCGCGCCAGTTCATCCTTTTCCCCTTGCACCAGCGCGTCATATCTGTCTGCATCAATCGACCATCCTTGAGACTGAAAAGCCTGAACGCCTTCATCGACGGTGAGTGGCAATTGATCTTTTTCTATGCCCATGCTTTTGAAGAATCGAGGGATGCCCAACGGCATGACGCCGTGCGACTTCATCAAGTCCACATCCTGCAGGATTTCGCGAGTGGGCCCCACTTTGATCAGCTCGCCATCATCCAAAAGCGCGATCCGGTCTGCATGGAGGACTTCCTCGGTTTCGTGTTCCACCACGATGAGGGTGATGTCGTTGCGCCGACGAAGCTGATCGGTGATCTGGAAGATGCCGAATTTGCTGATCGGGTCCAGATCGGTGGTGGGTTCATCCATGGCCAACACCTGCGGGTACATGGCCAGTACCGAGGCGATGGCCAGTTTTTGTTTTTGGCCGCCAGACAGCGTCGAAGGGGCGCGATGACGGAAATCGTCCAATCCCACATAAGCAAGACTTTCATCGATGCGCCGGGCGATCTCATCGCGAGGGATTGCGAAATTTTCAGGCCCAAACGCCACTTCCAGTTCCACGTTGGTCGAAAACAGCTGGGCCTCGAAATCCTGAAAGACCAGCCCCACGACCTCGGCCATCTGAGCAACGGTAGAATCCTGGGTGTTGCGTCCCAACACATGTACGGTTCCCTTCATGCGCCCACGATGGTAAAGCGGGATCAACCCATTGAGTGAGGCGACCAAAGTACTTTTCCCCGCTTCACTCGCCCCCATTATGACGAGAAACTCTCCCTGCTCAATGGTCAAGTCGACCCCCTTCAGCGCAGGCGTCTTCTCGCCGCGATATCGATAGCGGAGATCTTGGATGATGACAGCAGGTTCCGGCATGGCGTTCACCTTTTGACGATTGAAATAGAAGCAAGCATACCATAGCCAAAAAAACAATTTTCGTCAAACACAACAGAGTCCCATGACCGACGGATCAGGCGGCTACGCAAGCCACTCCACGCCCAACACATGCAATAGACTTCGCCTTCCCCATCCCCCCAGGGGCGGATGCTCCTAGAAAACCACGGTAAATCCCCTGGCGCATTGCCTGGAGTGATGATTTGGGCCCAAGACTTAACTCAAGTGTCAGAATCGACGCCCCGCCGCCATATAATAAATGAAACCTTCCCATCTCGCCTCGTCGTTTTATCCCCAACAAAGACTTATTTGCTATACTTCGACAAACGATCAGCTCTCCAGTTTGCCGCAGTATAGCCAATGAAATCCAATTCGCCCTGGCCGCAACCAGACCCCTTTCCGCCGACGCCGCAACAAACATGGACGCCAGACGATAGGCGCTTTCTGGCCCAGCTGATCCACTGGCGTCTGGAACTGGGTATTGGCTGCGATGATATTTCCCAACAGGATGTCATCACACTGACCCAAAAGCTGGCGACGCCCAAGGCAGTAAGGCGATTCCATCGCGTAGGTGATTACGAGCAAGAAACATTTGGCAGAAAAATCACGTATATCGATTGGTTGGATCGCGTTCTGTCGGGCTACTGTTCTTTTTCTAAAATGCTCGATTTGAGAGAGACGTCCCCCGAAGGCGAACGCCATCGAATCACCAAAATACTTGATGGCATCATCAGCCAATCTTATTACAAACAATACAAGCGGTACGTCACAGCAGAGCATCGGCAAGAGCTCGTCGCCCAACTCCTGTTCGCTGTCGCGGAGAACTACTTCTATGATACCGAAATCGAACCATGGCTGTGGAAGACAGCGCGCAATATCATCCTCAGCGATGGCCGCAAGCCTGCGTCAGCAGTCGACGAGCATGAATTGGATATCGAAAGAGTATCAACGGCGCTGTGGAGCAATACTGGCAGCGACTGGCTTGCATTACAGATCCTGAGCGAAGGCATCCTCGACGCCATCCGTAAAATCCCCAATCGTCGTTAT
>CAZYSY010000130.1:0-29900 GCA_964650295.1 uncultured Caldilineales bacterium
AAGATTTTTTGCTCTCGCCGGGCTCCTCCCCCCGTGCGACGGCTGTCGTAACGGAGGAAGACTGGGAGGGTGGCTTGGAACAACGACAAATTTGAAACTGCTGCTGCAGTTAGGTGCGCTTCATGATGTGAACATCTGGCCATACCTATCTATTCCTAGCTCACCCGCGGCAAGAAACTCGGGCGACAGCTGTGAAGCCCGATGATCGGAACTCTGGCATCACGAACAACGGAAATGTCCGCAAAGGCGGACAATGCTGCATAATGCTTCATTGTGCGGCAAATGATGTGCGATGTTATATATTACTTGCATTTGCTGCACTGTTGGCTGTTCGCAGCGTGGAGTGATATAATTCAACTGTTCTGTAAGCTATATTCCCCTGCGGATTCGTGTGGGTACTTATAGAATCATCAATCTACTCCTCGCTCCTGCACGTATGTCGATTACTCTATGGCGGCGACTGAGCACGCCCGCTAAGCAACTGATTATTCTGCTGCTCTTGGTGCTGGTGGTGGCGCTATTTTCGGTTCCTCTCGGCATCATGTCCATGCGGCGGGTGCAGACATGCCTGGATCAAGAACTATATCACCAAACCTTGGCGCTGCGGGGATGGTTCATCGATAAAGGATACAATCTGAAAGACGAGGCCAAACTGCTTTCTGAATTCGATGCCTTTGGAGATGCCCTTGCCACTCACGATGATGTGCAAATCCGGCGATTGATGACTCTTTACCAAAGCGCCCATGAAGCAGACGGCGTGTATCTCATCTTGCGCAACCGTGTTGTGTACTCGTCGTCGGTTTCTCCTCCTTTGCCTGGCGAGGCTGTCGCAGGGCTCGACATGGTCCGCTCTGGGGGCGGTGGACAATCTCTGACCGGAATGGTAACACTGGATGAAAAAATCTGGATGATGTCCGTCGCCCCGCATATCGACTCTGTTGGCGGGATCGATGGGGTATTTCTCATCGTGCAGGAGATAGACTCCGCCTTTCTTGATAAACTCGCCAGAGGCATGAATGGTTCGATCGTTCTGACCGATGGCGAGGTTTTTGTAAAATCTTATTCAGGGCCAATATCCGAGGCTGTTTCAAACGCACTCCGTCGGGCTAAGGACAGCCAGACGGAGGCCGTTCTACAGCCCATTACTGTGCATTACGACAGTGGGCGCTACCGGGCGCTCGTCGTCCCGTTAGAAACCTCGAACTCTGGCGTTTATGCCATAGCCGTAACTAAAAATGCCGATATCGTCGACGAAGCGCTTTGGCTGACCTTACGCTGGAGTATGGCGTTTGGATTGGTAGCCCTCGTGCTGATTGTCCTGCTCGTGCAGTTTCATGTCGTTGAGATATTTAGGCCTTTGAGATCCCTGGTCGTATCAACGAAACGCATCGCCGCAGGGGATTTGGATGAGCCTTTGGCGCCCACAGGCGTGGCCGAAGTGTATGAACTTGCTCTGAACTTTGAGACGATGCGCTCGCGCTTAAAGGCATTGCTTGAACGAGAGCGTTCTCTGAGTGAATCGCTCGAGATGCAAGTGCAAGAAACCTCGCAGGCTCTGGATGATGTGTGCCGGGCTCGGGAGAATTTATTGGCTCAGCTCATCTCGTCTCAGGAGGAGGAACGGCGGCGGGTCTCCCGAGAATTGCATGATGAGACCAGTCAGGCCCTGGCGAACCTCATCGTGCGGTTGGGCACGCTCTCGCGGACGGTGGATGACGAGAATGTGTTGTCACAATTGCAGATGTTGCGTTCACATGCCGCCGAAACTCTGGAAGGCGTCAATCGCATCGTTATGGATCTGCGACCAGGCCTGCTGGATGAGTACGGCTTAGTGCCCGCGGTGCAATGGTATGCCGACGCTCGCCTCACCTCTCAGGGGATTCCTACGCAAGTCAAGGTGTCTGGAACGCCTCGCGAACTCTCCTCCTACGCCCAGGCCAGCGTTTATCGGGCCATTCAAGAGGCAATTAACAACATCGCCCAACATGCTCAGGCCAGCGAAGTGATGATTCGTATCGCATGGCAAGAAGAACAATTGTGGATTGAAATACAAGACGACGGTCGAGGCTTTGATTTAGATCAAGTCTGCCATGTCGCTTCTGGACGTTATGGTCTTTTGGGCATGAAAGAACGTATCATCCTCCTGGGCGGGGTGATGGATGTCCAGACATCACCAGGAGAGGGCGTATTGTTGGTGCTCCAAATCCCCTACTCGCTGAACACCATGAGGAATGATGGCCGGGATTAGAGTGCTGCTCGTCGACGACCACGCCATCCTGCGGGCTGGACTGCGATCACTGCTGAACACCTATGACGATATCGAAGTGGTGGGAGAAGCCGCCAATGGCAAAGATGCGATCCAGAAGGTGCGGGAATTGCAGCCTGATGTCATCGTCATGGATGTGATGATGCCCGAGATGAACGGTCTTATCGCCACTCGCTACATCCTTGAGGAAAACCCCGACGCCCGCATTCTCATGCTCACCCAGTATGGCAACAAGGAATATGTATTGCCGTTGCTGGAAGCCGGGGCCGCGGGCTATGTGCTCAAACAGGCTGCTGATACCGATTTCGTCAAAGGCATTCACGCGGTTTACGAGGGCAACTCCTATCTTTACCCGCCCATCGCCAAGCTGGTGTTGGATGCGCTGATGGCGGGAGAGGAGGCCATCGATCCCGCACGGCGTCTCACACCCCGAGAGCGGGAAGTCCTTGTTCTGGTGGCTCAGGGATATACCAATAGCGAGATTGCAGACATCCTGTTCATCAGTCCCAAGACGGTGGATGTGCATCGCACCCGCATGATGAACAAGCTGGATTTGCATAATGTGGCGGAGATCGTGCGATACGCCGTGCGCAGGCATTTCATCGACCCCTACGCGGACTGAGCGAAGGAAGAGAAGCCAGGGAAGGAATAACGGAGGACGGGGAGCTGGAAACTGAATAAATAGGGGATTATTGATGGAAGCGTAAGGTGATCACCTTATTCAACTGACGATGGGAAGGTGCTACGATGAAAACGCAATGATGCCTCATCGAAATCCCGTACTTCCTCCCAGCCTCATGCTGCAACCACCGCAATTTTACGGACGATCCCATCGCATTCATATCATGTCGGACATCCGAGTTCTGATCGCCAGCAATTCGCCCGAAATCCGCGCGGAGATCGAGAAACAGGTTGCCGCATGCGAGTCGATACGCGTGGTTGGCGCAGTGAGCGAGAGCCAGGAAGTGCTGGAGTTGACGGCTCGGTTCAAGCCTGATGTGCTGATTTTTCACGCGGCCAGTTGCGGCCAACCCCACATCGAACTGCTTTTCAAGTTGCAGGAATTGCATCCTGATCTAAAAACGCTGGCCCTGGAATGCTCGCCCGAGCATGTTCGCTCTTATTTCATCAGTCTGGCTTCCTGGGGGTTGCGAGGCTGCATCTGCGAATGGCGGAATTCCACCGAACTTATCGACGCCGTATGTGCGCTGGGACGTGGCGATTTCTATCTCTGCCCCATGGCCAGCCATGCATTGGTGGATGCCTATCGCGACATGATTCACCAGATCGCCCAGGAGGAAATATGAGCATGCGAAACGAAATCACCCGCCCGAATGCTCCTGGCGGCCCGCAGCGTATCTCCGGCTATGTGTGGGGCGCGGCGCTTGCGCTTCTAATGACAGCATTGTTTTTGCTGCTGAACGTTCTCGCCGTCCATGCCCAGGCCGACCCCACCCCCTTGCCCATTCCCACCCCCACCCCTTTAACCGATGTTTCGGCAGACGCCAACTGTCGCATGTGCCATACAGATCATAACTTCCGAGGCCGATTCAAAGATGGCGACATCATCGATCTATATGTTGATAGTGGGCACTTCGACAACTCTGTACATGGTGAATCTGGACTAGAGTGCATCGCCTGCCACCCGCAAACCACCAGTTACCCGCACGAGGCGGGAGGCAAACAAATTGACTGCGTGGTATGTCATCCCGAAGAGGGAGGAGAGCCAGAGAAGCCGGGAGAGGCGCTTATTGTCGATCTCCCCTATGAAGATCGTCGCGATATGACCATCACCATCAACAATGCTTGTCGTTCTTGTCACAAAGAAGAATTCAAGGCGGCGACAGATAGCGCCCATGTCAAAGTGCTAAAGGCTGGCAACATTTACGCTCCCGTCTGTGTCGATTGCCATGGCAGCCATGACACCACCCCGCCAGATCAACCCCGCGCCAAAATCTCTCGAACTTGTGGAGCATGCCATCGCTCCGTCTATACAACCTACCGCTTCAGCGTCCACGGCGCTGCTTTGGAAGAGGACTCTAATCCCGATGTGCCCACATGTGTGGATTGCCATGGCGCCCATCAAGTTCGAGGTCCGCGTAACCCTTCCTTTCGGGATGACAGCATCGCCATCTGTGGCGGTTGTCATGCGGACAAAAAATTGATGGATAAATACGGCATCTCCACAGAGGTCTTTCAGACCTATTTGAGCGACTTCCACGGACGCTCCGTCAACTTGTATCGACTTTCAGATGCCCAGCGACAGGCCAGTGAGGCGACCTGCTTCGACTGTCACGGCATCCATAACATCCTCCCGCCAGACGATCCACGATCGAGTATCTATCCTTCTAACCTGCAAAGCACTTGCCAGCAGTGTCACGAGGACGCCAACATTCGGTTCCCCGAAGCGTGGTTGAGTCACTACATTCCAACCAAAGAAGATACCCCCATCCTGTATTTCATCAACACCATTTATCAATTTTTGCTCATCCCAGGCGTGGTCGGCGGGTTCTTGTTCTACATCGGCCTGGATACCCGCAAAAGATGGAGTGAAAAACGCAAGAGAAAACGCCGAGCCGTAGCCATTGCCGAAAAAGCGCTCAAAGAGGAATTGGGTAGTGATCATGACTTCCATCAAGAAGATTAATCAAACTCGAATTGTTGCTGCTCGTGAAAATGAAACAATCGATTTACAACGCATCAAGCAAGACCTTCTTGAAAAGCGTATCCGTGAGGCCCGTGCACAGGCGTTTCGAATCATTACATTACTCGATGGCAGGCGCATTATCCGTCGGTTTTCGCTCTCTTCGAGCTACCAACATCTGGTGCTACTGACCTCCTTTACGCTTTTGGCTTTTACCGGCCTCCTGCAGACCTTCAGCGCCCATGAGACCATTGCTGCAGTCATTAACTTTTTGGGCGGCGTTGATGATCTGCGCACGGTTCATCGCATTGCTGCGCTTTCGCTCATTATCGTCTCCGTTTACCATGTCTGGATTATTTTGGAGACCTGGTTCGTAAAAAGGCGGTGCGGAGGTATGTGGCCGCAAATCAAGGATTTTTACGATCTTGTGCACATGATTCTATTCAATCTCGATCGGCGACCTGAGCCCCCTAAGTTTGATCGGTTCAGCTTCGACGAGAAAATCGAATACTGGGCGCTGTTATGGGGACAAATCGTCATGATTACCACAGGCGTCATCATGTGGTTTCCCCTGCTCATTACTCAATTGCTTCCCGGAGCCGTGATTCCTGTCGCGCGCGCATTACACCGGTGGGAAGCCATCCTGGCTGTGCTCTCCATCCTCATCTGGCACATGTACCACACTCAGATCAAGACTCGGAACACGAGCATCTTTACGTGCTTCATGACCGAAGATGAAATGCTCCATGAACACCCCCTGGAGTATGAACGGATTATTTCGGCCTATGAATTCTTGCAGCGGGTGGAACCTCAAAAGATCATTCCTTTTGCCCCCTCTGCCCAAGAAATTCCACACCAAAAAGAGCCCTAAAGGAAATGAGACGGTTTTTATTTCGCCGGAAACGAGATGTCGCCCTGGTTGCGCCTGATGAACCGGCCCGGCCATCCCGCTCGCGGCGTCTGCCGATCCTCCGCATCGATCTCAACCGTCCCGCACATCGCCGGATGCTGGCGCTGGGCTTCATGGCCCTTGTGCTCATCGGCGTGCTTATCCTCATCACCGGGCTAAAAACCTACGAATACACCGAAAGCGCAGAATTCTGCGGCCAGACCTGCCACGTCATGACGCCCGAATTCGTGCGCTTCGAGAAATCGCCCCACGCCAATGTGGATTGCGCCAAGTGCCATATCGGGCCCGGAACCTCCTTCTTCGTCAAATCCAAAATCGACGGGCTCAGGCAGGTGTACGCGGTGATGACCGACTCCTTCAGCCGCCCCATCCAAAGTCCGGTCCACAACCTGCGCCCGGCCCGAGAAACCTGCGAGGAATGTCATTCCCCCACGATGTTCAAGGACAACATCATCAAGATCATTCGCCATTACGACAACGACGAAGCCAACACCCCCATCCAGTCCACCTTCATCCTGAAAATGGGCGGATGGGAGGATGGCGGCGGCGTCAACGAGGGCATTCATTGGCACATCTCCAATCCAGTCTATTACCTGCCCGCGGACGAACAGCGCCAGGTCATTCTTTGGGTGGGCATGGCGCAGGATGATGGCGGCCTCAAAGAATTTTACCTGCGCGACACCCTCAACATGGCCTGGGACGCCTTTCTGGACGAATCGTGGAAGGCGGGCAAGGTGCGAGAGATGGATTGCATCGATTGTCATAACCGTACCGCCCACTTCATCCCTCCGCCCGAATTCATTGTCGACAAAAGCATCGATGACGGGCGACTGCCCCGGGATTTGCCCTACATCCGGGCCAAGGCTGTCGCCATCCTCAGCCCGGACATGGCCACGGAAGAAGAAGTGTTATCCGCCATCGATGATCTGGCCGACTACTATCTGCGCATCAATCGGCCTGCTGCTGCCGATCGCGTCAACATCGACGCCGACTACAAGAACATCAAGACATACGAGCGCAAGGTGCAGAAAGCAATGGATGAAGTGCGGCGGCTCTACTATGAGACCCACTTTCCCCAACTGGGCATGAATTGGAAGACCAATCCCAACAACGCCCGACACAACCCCTTCCCCGGCTGTTTTCGCTGCCATGATGATAAACACGTCTCTTTGGATGAAAGCGGCAACGAGATCGAAAGCATCAGCGTCAAATGCAACCTCTGCCACACCGTGCCCATTGTGGGCCGTGGCGATGACATGCTGGTGGAAGCGCCTGTCATTGTCGGCGCTGCGCCCAACTCCCATTCTGATTTCCGCTGGACCATCGAACACCGCAACGTGAAGGACGCCCAAACCGAAGGGTGCTATGACTGTCACGGTCAGCGTTTCTGCAGCAACGGCGCCTGCCACAACCTTTCCCACCCGCCCGATATGCTTTATTCCCATGCCGATGAGTACAAGAAGCAGGGCGGTCAAGTTTGTTACACCTGCCATCAAGACATCCTCTGCAGCCGTTGTCATCCCGGCGGCGTCATCGTCAATCCTTGAAAAACGGCCAACCTCCGCACTGATGTCGACAAAATTGAGGACCTGATGTCGATGGGGCGTCGCCAAAGCCACCGTCTATCGTTCATGATCTAGCATCTATTTCCAGCCAGGAGCTCCCATGTCCACAACAAACCAATCCCTCCCTCAGAAAGACCCTCTTAGCGCCCGTAACCTGCGCCGCGCCATCCTTGTTGTGGGCGTCCTGCTCATCTTCATCCTCCTTGCTTTCATTGGCTATTACTATTGGGATCGCTTCGCCCCCCGAGGGGCGCCATCGCCAGCCGAAGTCGCCATACAGGAAGCGGAACAGGCGGTCAAAGAGGATCCTCAAAATCCAGATCTTCGCCTGGCGCTCTCGCGTCTCTATTTTGAGAACCGTCTGTATTCACAAGCCTTGGAGCAGGCCCAGCAGTTGTTGTTGGTGGAGCCAGACAACCAGGAGGCGTTGTTGATCGCAGGCATGTCCAATGTGCGTTTGGAACAACCCTCAGAGGCAATCCCCAGCTTGCTGAAGGTCATTGATGCCCGCAAAGATGCTCCCACCGCCCGCTCGGACATGATGCTGGAAATGGTCTACTACTTCACAGGTGAAAGCTACAACAAAACCGGCCATTATCACGAGGCGATCCCTCAGCTGGAGGCTGCTCTGGTCATCATGCCCACCGACGCAGACGCCCAATATCAGTTGGGGTTGGCCTATCAGGGGCTGGGACAACACGAGGAAGCCCTGGAGCATTTTCGTGAGGCTGTGCGCTTTGTTCCCGACTTCGCCGAAGCGTATCAGCGCATGGTGGAAAGTTACGCCGCACTGCACCGGCCCGGTTACGTCGAATACGCTCAGGGCATGCTTGCTTTTACCGAAAAAGACTATCGCACCGCCGAAGCCCATCTTCTCAAAGCCGTAAACGTCTTGCCCGAATTTGTTCCCGCTTTGTTGGGTCTGGGCCTCACTTACGAAAAACTGGGCAATCTCACCGCAGCCCAAGAGATCCTCCAAAAAGCTATCTCCATCGACCCCAACGATATGGCCTCCCGGCAGGCATTGGGCCGGGTGCATGCCAGCCTTGAAGCCCGGAAAACCCAGGAGCAATCAAAATGAGCGTCACTCCCCTTGAGCCCACACCGCCCCCACAGCTCAGCCCCACCGAGAAGCGCCGACGCAAACTTTTGCTGATCATTCTGGCCGTCCTGCTGTTGCTATTGGCTTCCGTGACATACTTGTTCGTTCGCTATCTCAACCAACCTGAACCCTTGCCCGAACTCCTGCCCGTCCCGGTCGAAGTCAGTTATCCGCCCCGCTATACCTTTTCCATCTATGATGTCAACGGACCTGTGGGAGTGGCTCTTGCCCCCGATGGCGAGCGTCTCTATGTCACTGAAATGCGAGGCGACCGCATGATCAAGATGTTCGATCTGGATGGCAACCTGCTGGGCTCCTTTGCTCCGCCCCGCACCACGCCCGGTGAGCGCGCTCCTGTGTACGTGACTGTTGACAGTACGGGCCGGGTGTTTGTCACCGATCGCCTGCAACACGCCATCTTCGTCTACGACGCTGAAGGCGAATATCTGGACACCATCCTCAGCCCCACCCTGACCCTGAGCGAATACATCGCCAAACATACGGGCCTCATGCCCGCACCTGGCGACTTTGCCTATGACATCTTCGAGACGGAAGTGCATTATCAGGACGCCAAGGGGCAGCCGGCGACTTTGCCCCGCCCAGATGATGCTGCCTGGGCTCCTCTGGGCGTTCGTTTCGACGCCAACGACGATCTCCTCATCACCGACCTTACTGAAAACGCCCATTCGGTAATGGTTGCCCCGGCCAGCGTGATCATGGCCGGGGATTGGCTTGACTTCGACCTTGATGCCTCCAAATTTGGCGCATCGGGCCAGGGAGACGGGCAATTTCTCTTTCCCAATGGCGCAGTGGCCGACGGCCTTTCCCGCATCATCGTTTCCGATGGCAACAATGGCAGGCTTTCGGTATGGAGCGATCAGGGCGAATTTCTCTTCCATTTTGGCGTTGGCAGCGGCAATGGCGCTCTCAATCTGCCTCGGGGCTTGGCCATCGACGCCCATGACCGACTGCACGTGGTGGATGCGGTGGGGCAAAATGTCAAGGTTTACAACTTCTCAGGCGATGAGCCCGCGTTTCTCTTCGCTTTTGGCTCCATTGGAGCTCAAAGCGGTCAATTCAACTATCCCAACGACGTTGCTCTGGATGCCAGCGGTCGCGTTTTTATTGCCGATCGAGAGAACAATCGCATCCAGGTTTGGACGTATTGATCGATCTTTCAATGTTCACACGCTCAATCCGCATCGGTTACGGCAGACTTTTTACCAACTCTCGAAACATGAACGTCGTGCTGACCAGATGCTCTCATCCCCAAAAGGAGGCGCATATGTAAGAAACTTGAACGCACCAGACGTCGTGCATGGCTTACCACCGTCCATGTTCCAACGTTTCTTTCATCACCTTTTCACAACAGGAAAGGAGAAGGTAACCATGAAAAAGTTACTTCTGGTATCGCTTTTGGTTCTGGCGATGATGCTGTTTGTCGGCGGCGTCGCCTCGGCCAATGGCGGTCCCCACGGCGACTACACCGCCACCACCGACGCCTGCGCCGGATGCCACCGCGCTCACACGGCCACATCCAACAACCTGTTGATGGCCGATAGCACCTATGACCTGTGTGTCTCCTGTCATGGCTCCAGCGCAACGGGCGCCAACACCAATGTCGATGATGGGTTCTACCTGTCCACCCGCGATGACGCCTCTGGAGATGGCAATCATGGCGCGGCCAACACTGCGGATAACGCTCCGTTGCTGGGCGGCGGGTTCGTGAACTACAAGGGAGCTGCGGTTTCCTCCACTCACGATCCCACCGGCGCCACAGATCAGGCCTGGGGCGCCGGCGGTCTGCGCGGCCAGCTTGGCGCCATCAGCGATGCGCTGGACTGTGCATCCTGCCATGATCCTCACGGCTCGCCCAACTATCGCATCATCAAAGAGGAGATCAATGGCTTCACCGTGTCGGTCTCTCAGGTCGATGAGGGCGCGTCCAAGGATTACGACGATCAGCACTGGGCCAGTGATCAGAGCAATGTCTGCGGCGCTTGCCACGATCCTTATCAACATGCGGCTGCGTATCCTGCAGACCCCACCTTCACTCACCCGGTGGATCAGACCAACAAGGCGGAGTACAACCCGCCCACCTTCACCGATGGCAATGGCGACACCGTTTCGGTTCCTCTGGCCAGCGATTACATTGTTTGCCAGACCTGCCACCTGCCTCACGGCGCCTCTGCCACCATGAGTGGCTATGCCGATGGTGCGGGGCCAGCGGCAGACAGCGCCTTGCTGCGCGAAAACAACCGCGGCGTTTGCCAGGCCTGCCACAAGAAATAACCTCCCCGCGACGCTTCGCGTCGCACCACCGCATCCTTAGCAAGACCCCTCCCTCGTCGTGACGGCGGGGGAGGGGCTGGCAGGCGAGCATGATGGATATTCGACGTCTCTACATGACTTTCATTGTTGTTTTCTTTTTGGCTGTTGCACCGGTCTGGGCAGACAATGGCCCGCATGGCGACTATACCGCCACCACCGACGCCTGTGCAGGCTGTCATCGCGCACATACTGCCCAGGGTGATAATCTGCTTATCACCGGCCCCAGCTATGATCTCTGCCTGACCTGCCATGGAGCCAGCGGTAATGGCGCAGACACCGATGTTGCGGATGGCGTGTATTTGCAGCGGGATGACGAGGTGGAAACGCCCGACGAGGGGGTGGTCAATCGTGGTCTCAAGGCGGGCGGGTTCATCAACGCTCGCATGGATGTGGGCTGGAGCGGCTCAGCTGCGCCTGCGCCGGTCACCTCCTCTCATCTGTGGGATGAGAGCAATGGCGTGGCCTGGGGGAGTGGCGCCATCGGTTCGGGGCCGGGATCGGGCATGTCTCTGACCTGCGTCTCTTGCCATAATCCGCACGGAGGCGAGGGAGGCAACAACAGCGCCACCTACCGCATCTTGCGCATCATCCCTATTGGCTCGGGCGATGAACAAACCATTGTTTTCGATGAGGACCCGAAGCATTACACGGTGGATGATGCATCAGGCAAATACTTTGGCCAGGATTACGACGACCAGATTTATAGCGACATTGCGCACTGGTGCGCCCGGTGCCACGATCGTTACCTGGCTCTTTCGGGCAGCGGCCACACCGACTCGGGGGATCCCATTTTCGCTTATCGGCACATCTCGGTGGGCACGGGCTGTGGTTGTCACGACATGCATGGCGGCCCACCTCCCACCGGAAATCCCAACTACCGGCATGATCCTCTTTCTTGTTTGACCTGTCATGTGGCTCACGGCACGTCCGCAATCATGACCGGTCATGCTTCGGATGTTCCCTGGCCCGATGGCTCGACCTCGCCCGGAGGCAATGCTCGCAGTGCGTTGCTGCGAGTGAACAACCGGGGCGTTTGCCAGCTCTGTCATGACAAATAGATGCAAGTCCGTCGTCCTTTACGTATCTGGGGCTGCTCGGAGTAGGGCGGCCCTGGTCGGGCTGATCCTCGTACTGGGGATGAGCCTGTTCGGCGCGTCTGATTTGTGGGCGGCTCCGTTCACGCAGGGCGGTGGCGGGGGCGGCGGGCCGCACAAGGGATACACCGCTTATACCGATATGTGCGCCAAATGCCACCGAGCGCACACTGCGGATCGGGATAATCTGCTCATCATGGGGGGCGGCATGGGGGGAAATAGCCGCGAGGGGGCCGCGGCCATGGCGCAGGACATTCCTGAGGTCAATCTGTTTTGTTACACCTGCCACAATGGCACGGGCGCTAGGCTGACCAGACCCGTTTCCACCCACGGAAACAGAGATTTTTCCGGGCGCACCCGTGCGGAATTTTTGTTGAAATGCACTGTTTGCCATGATCCTCATGGCTCGATCAATGTATTCGATATTAAGCAATCGCTTCCCTTTGGCCCCGATAACGCCGTGGGGCCCATCGCCTTTTTTGGGGAAGCCGGACCAAATTCTTTCGACGATGGGAGCAGTCTCGCCAGCGCCCGTTTGTGCGTGGCTTGCCATGAGGTTGTTGGAGGCATGAAACATAGCGGTGGCGCCGGGCATGATGGCAATTTCGACTTCAGCGGAGAAAATTGCATGCAATGCCATCCTCACAGTGCGGACGGCCTTTCAGAGAGTGCGGATGGCTTCATGCTCGCAGCCGATGTGCGGGAGTTGCTCATCGCCCGGGCTCAGGTTGATCTTCAAGTGTCGCAGATGGGGTTTTCAGAGCCTCTGATTGCTGGCGTCCCCTTCACTTACACCTTGACGGTGAACAATCATGGCCCGCAGGACGCGTGGGGCGTCGTGCTTACCGATACGTTGCCTGCGGATGTGGCGTTGCTTGCCATCTCCACCCCGGAGGGGGCTTTATGCGAGGGCTCGGAGGTCATTCGCTGTGAGTTGGGCGACATCTTGCATGAGGACGGCATCACCCTGACCCTGGCTGTGTTGCCTGCGCCCCATCTTTATGGCGTACTGGTCAATCAGGTGGAGGTGCGAGCTTTACAGGCTGATCCTGCGCCCGATGACAATCTCACCGCTTCCGATGATCGCATCGTGCGTCATGCGGATCTCTCCATCAGTCAGGTCTCGACGCCTGCCCCTGTGCAGGCAGGAAGCCCGCTGACCTACACGCTAACCATCGTCAACAACGGGCCATCGGTGGCCACGGGCGTGCAGGTGCAGGATCTCTTGCCTGAGGTGGTGGCAATTCAATCATCGGCCGCTTCGCAGGGGCTATGCAACGAGAAGGATGGCGTTGTCGATTGCGATTTGGGCGTTCTGAAGGTGGGCAATGAGGCGAGGGTGACTATTCGGGCGTTGGCGCGCACGGTCAACGCCACCGCCGTCAATATCGCCACGGTTGCAGGCGATGAGGTGGATCTCAATGCAGCCAACAACAGGACGCAGAGCAGCAATGAGATCGTCTGGACCGCTGATCTTGCGGTGATGCAGATTGCCCAGCCCTCGCCCGTGGAAACCGGCGGTCTTGTTACTTATACGCTGACGGTGAACAACAACGGCCCACAGGACGCCCCCGATGTCATCCTGACCGATGTCTTGCCTGTGGGCTCCGCACTGGTCTCCTGGTCGGCGTCCCAGGGACAATGCGTCAGCGATGATGAAGGTGAGGATGTGATCTGTGAGCTTGGCAAACTGGCTGAGCGAGCTCAGGCGCAGGTCATCCTCTTGGTGCAAGCGCCAGAGACCTCTGGAGTGATGCTCAATCGGGCCAGCGTCGGCGCCGCGCCTGTTGATCTGAACCCTGATAATGATTTTTCTTCTCTGGCTGTTTCGGTGTATGACGGCCCTGACATCTCGGTTTCTGTGACGCCAGAACCTCTGGCTGTGGTCGCAGGCCAGGAATTGAAATATATCATTACTGTGCGTAACTTGGGGCCCAGCCCTGCCACGGATGTCACCCTGGTGAATACACTCCCTGCCGGAGGAACGCTGTTGTATGCCGCTGCTACCAAAGGCCCATGCAATGAGTATATGGGGCGAATTACCTGTTCTATCGGAGCGTTGAATGTGCAGCAGCATGAGACTGTCACCATTGTTGTTCGGGCTCCCTTGGATGACGCTACCCCTCTGGAGAATGAAGTCGATGTGACGGTGGCGGAGATCGATCCAGATCTGAGCAACAATCAGGTGCACACAATAACTCCGGTAGTTTTACAGGCGGATATGGTCATTGAAATGTCGTTTTTTCCTGAGAACGTTCACTTGAATGAAGGTCTGACATACACTTTGACCGTCACCAATATCGGCCCTTCCCAAGCTGTTAATGTGGAGGTTCGGGATGTTTTGCCTCTGGCTCTCCGATTTGATACTGTTCGGACCAGTCAGGGGGAATGTCTGGAGAAAAATGGGGAAATAAGTTGTGCGTTAGGCGAAATGAGACAAAACGCCTCGGTGTTCATTGTTTTGCAAGTCCGTTTGGTGCAGGAAGAGATGGTGGTGGAAAATCAGGCCGAGGTGTGGTCGATGATCGAAGATCCCGTTGTCGGCAATAACGTCTGCGCTGTTAGTTTCACACCGATTCTCACGACTCCTACAATTACGCCGACTGTCACGCCGTCGCCAACGTCTACGCCTGTTCCTACGTCAACTCCAACTCCAACCACGACAACAACGCCAACTATTACGCCCATTTTTACGAGTACATCGACTCCTACGCCAACCCCGGCGGTCACACCTTCACCTTCATCGACGCCTACGCTGACTCTCACGCCGACCCCTTCACCTACTCTTACACCAACATCCTCAGCTACTTTCACGCCGACGCCCGCACCCACATCCACATCCGCCTATGGGGGAAATAGATTTCCTCTTGTTTTTGAGGGTGTTCATGTATGTCTTCGGTTCGATTTTCCCTCAATTGATACAGGGTTTTGGGCCTGGATGGTGAGTGAGGTCTCCATGCAGCAGTTTCAAATTTGTCGTTGCTCCAAGCCCTCCTCCCAGCCTTTCCCCGTTACGACAGCCGTCGCACGAGAGGAGGAGCCCGGCGGGAGCAAAAAATCTTTGTAGCTGAAGGGCTCCTTCCCTCGAATGCGAGCGTAGCGAGTGTCGGAGGAGATCTGGGGAGGGGGCAAAAAGGAGGCGGGGAAGCCACAGATAAACGCTTTCTGGCCGGTTTTCTCTAAATTCAGTAAATCACGATTTGCCATGATGCGCAGAGCCGGATCTGTGATCCGGCGGTGATTCGAGCGTCAAACCCGCTGGACTCGCAATCCGGCGGGACACATACTCTCGCAATCGTGATCTACTGAATTTGATTTCTTGACGAATCTTTGCATTTGCTGCGTCATCTGCGTTCGATAAATGTAATTTTCAGTAACTACTAACGTACCCGACTTCAATCACCACAAAGGCGCAAAGACACTAAGAACACCAAGAATTTCAAAGCTTTTTCTTTTCTTCGTGCCTTTGTGGCTTCGTGTCTTCGTGGTTTCTAGCCGGGCTACCTTAGTAGTATAAGAAGATAGGCAAAAGGCAAAAATGATGGGACGTCACGCATTGCGGCTGGCGTTGTACGCATCTCGGCCGTTCGCACCAGGTTGGCGTCAGTCGTCTCCGCTGGTATTGGCTTGCGAAGCCTGTGGTAAAGGAGGACAGCGGCGAAGGCGGGGAATTAGCATGGGAACCTGCGCCCGATAGTCGTCGTATATTGGCCCGAATTCGTGGCGCAAACCTGTTTCCTCATGTTTTGCGCCCAAATAAAAATAGAGCGTGAAAAGCAGCGCGATGGTCAGGCCGTTGACTGTAAGCACGGGAGAAAGCCAGATGAGAGGCAGGCTAAAGAAGTAGATGGGATGACGCACCAGGCAATAAAGCCCTGACAATCGCATGGGTTCCTTACGATCAGGACTCCATCCCGGTCGCAATTGGGCCAGTCCTGCATATTCTCCCACATCCGTCTCGAAGATGGCCAATACCAAACCCACAAAACTCAGCAACTGGACGCTCCGTATCAACCAGTTCCAGGGAGAGGGCGCCTCCCAGAGCTTCTGGTCGGGCAGAAGCCAATTGGCCAGGAGTACAGGAATAAAGCTCATGGTGGCAAAACCATTATAGCCCAGGCGATACCAGCGATAGGCGCGATCCCCAAATTGGGTTCGAAAGCGGGCCTTGAGATGAAAATCTGCCAGAATACTGTGCAACACCGCCCACGCGATGAATGTCAGGAAAATAATCAAAACGCTCTGCATGATGATATTGTAATTCATTTCCATTTCTCCTGAAAATGCCCCTTCATGCCTGGGCTCGAATCTGTGCGCGACGCACCAGATGTGCGATAAGCTATCGTCGCGAGCGCGAGCTCACGTTTTTTCTATGCTGGAAGTTGCGAGTCGTGGCTCATCGGCGTGTTATTTCCCACTTCAGTCACCAGGATTGTAACCCGGCAAGGCTGCTACATAGCATCTAAATTGAACCGCCCCGTCTTACTCGGATGCGTTTTAATTTCGGGGTAATTTGTCTAACGATGCACTGCACTGGGCGAGTGAACTTGGGCTCTGCAGGCGCTTCGCGCCCATGGTCGCTCTCCGGCGACCGGGACGGACTCCGCCGTCCCCTGGCCGCAGGTCTGAAGCGCCCGACTTGCGTTGGCAGGAACGCTAAAAAGCGCCCCCAAGCTGAAACGCCCTCCTTGCTCTGGTACATTCTGAGGTGCGTTTCAAAATGGGGGCAGGCATTGTAAAACCCGCCGGATTGCGAATCCGGCTCCGAAGCGGGGCTCCCCAGGGCGGATTCGCAATCCGCCCGGCAAAAAAATGAAAGCGCCCCCAAGCTGAAACGCCCCCCTTGCTCTGGCTACATTTGCCAAAGTCGCTTGCGTCGTGTATTATTTTCCATACTTCAGGCAGTGCTATATCAAAAAATGAGTATTTGATGAGAACCTGCGGCAATCGCGCCGCGGGCAGGGCTTTTTATGGAAAAATGAATTTTAATAGCGTTCGGCTCTTGACAGAAGGGAAAGCGTGTGCTAAACTTGATATTCGCGTCGAAAAGAAAAAAGCCCATTCTGCCTGAAACCAAAAAACTGCTCTTGCACCCCCTACTGCCTCGGGCGCTTCACAAATTATTACATGTTTTATCTTCGATAAACGTCAGCCATGTCTGGCTGGCGTTGCGAAATGTCTTGCTCACCACCTGGTTTGGTGAGCTTGTTGCGCGTGAAGATGCTGTGGTGCAGTGTAATAGCTGGTTGATTGGGGTTTTTTCTTTCTTTGCGTTGAGCAAGAATGCCGGGGATAGGCTTTCGGGCTGTTTCCGGATGACACAATTTATCAAGGAGTATTAGTGCACATGCCCGCGACCAGAATGCCGAATATCATGGTTCACCGCAAGTCTTATGCGCGACTAAAGCCGGTGATGCCGCTTCCGCAACTTATTTCTGTGCAATTGAATTCATATCGATGGTTCCAGGAAGAAGGGTTGAGGCAGCTTTTCAAGGA
This sequence comes from uncultured Caldilineales bacterium, assembly GCA_964650295.1. Lineage (GTDB taxonomy): Bacteria > Chloroflexota > Anaerolineae > J102 > J102 > M2005. The sequence goes on from CAZYSY010000130.1 coordinate 17,409, forward strand.
AATTACGCCGATTATTTCCTACAACAAGAATCTGGAACTTCATTTCGAAGATTATCGTTTTGGCGAGCCCACTTTTACGGTCAAGGAGTGTCGCGATCGTGAGTCCACCTTCAACATGCCTTTATATGTGCAAGTGAAGCTGGTCAATCGCGAGACGGGCGAGATACAGGAGCAAGAGGTTTTCATGGGGGATTTCCCCAAGATGACCGAAAACGCCACTTTTATCTACAATGGTGCGGAACGCGTCATCGTTAGCCAGCTCATTCGCTCTCCGGGAGCGTATTTCATGGCTGACGAAGATCGTCAAACCGGACGTCGTCTCTGCTCCGCCAAGATCATTCCCTATCGCGGCGCCTGGTTGGAGTTTGAGACCAGCAAGCGGGATGTGATTTCGGTGAAGGTGGATCGCAAGCGCAAGTTGCCTGTGACGATTCTGCTGCGGGCCCTGGGGTTTGGCACTGACGAGGAGCTGTTGGCGCTTTTTGCCGAGGATGACGCCAATCCTGAGCATCCCTTCATTCTCAGCACCATCGAAAAGGAAGATCCCAACAAGCGTACGCCCGATGAGGCCCTCATCGACTTTTACCGCCGCTTACGCCCGGTCGATCCTCCTACTCTTGAGAACGCCAAAAATCACCTGGAGCGCTTGCTCTTTGACCCGCGACGATATGACCTGGGTAAAGTTGGACGTTATAAGCTCAATCGTCGACTGAAGACGGATGCGCCGTTGGAGCATCGGTTGCTGACCAAAGAGGATGTCATCGAGGTGATTCGTCACATCATCCGCATCAACAATGGTGTAGAGGAGCCGGATGACATCGACCACCTGGGCAATCGCCGGGTAAAGACGGTGGGCGAACTGCTGCAAAACCAACTGCGTGTGGGCCTGTTGCGCATGGAGCGCACCGTGCGGGAGCGCATGAGCATCCGCGACGCCGATCAGGTCAGTCCCCTTTCACTTATCAACATCCGCCCCGTAGTGGCTGCGGTGCGTGAATTCTTTGGCGGCTCTCAGCTCAGCCAGTTCATGGATCAGACCAATCCACTCTCCGAGCTGACCAACAAACGTCGTCTTTCGGCTCTGGGGCCGGGCGGGCTGCGCCGCGAGCGGGCGGGCTTCGAGGTGCGTGACGTTCACCACTCTCACTATGGTCGCATCTGCCCCATCGAAACGCCCGAAGGTCCAAACATTGGTCTTATCGGCTCCTTGGCCACCTATGCCCGCATCAATGAATTTGGCTTCATCGAGACGCCATACCGGAAGGTCATTCACGAGATCGAAAACAATCCCGAAAAAAGCGTGGGATACATGTTGGATAAGGATGTGAAGCATCCTGAAACGGGTCAATTGCTGGCCACTGCGGGCGATCGTATTGATGAGGATTTGGCCATCAAGCTGGCCGAACTGGCTGAAAGCCTGCCAACCTTGCTCATCCAGCCGGTGGCAACCACCGAGATCACCTATATGAGCGCGGATGAAGAGGAGCCCTACACCATCGCCCAGGCCTCTACGCCTCTGTATGATGATGGTCGTTTTGTGCGCAAGCGCGTGTCGGTGCGACACAAAAACGAATTCATGCTGGAAGACCCACATAATGTGCAATACATGGATGTTTCCTCGCATCAAATCGTTTCCGTCTCTACTGCGCTTATTCCCTTCCTGGAGCACGACGACGCCAATCGCGCCCTCATGGGGTCGAACATGCAGCGTCAGGCCGTGCCGCTGATGGCCCCGCAAGCGCCCGTGGTGGGCACCGGCATGGAATATCCCACGGCAGTGGATTCGGGGCATGTGTTGCTGGCCCAGGCTCCGGGTAAAGTGGTCAGCGTCACCTCCGAACGCATCATCGTGCAAGAAGAGGATGGCGCCCAACGCACCTATGAGCTGCGCAAATACTCCCGCTCCAACCAATCTACTTGCATCAACCATGCTCCCATCGTCTACAAGGGGGACGAGGTGAAAGCTGGGCAAGTGTTGGCCGACTCCACCTCCACCGAACTGGGAGAGCTGGCGCTGGGGCGCAACGTCACCGTGGCCTTCATCGCCTGGGATGGCGGCAACTATGAGGACGCCATTCTTATTTCCGAACGTCTGATTCGGGAAGACGCGTACAGCTCCATCCATATCGAAAAATATGAGGCCGAGGCCCGCGACACCAAACTTGGCCCCGAAGAAATTACCCGTGATATCCCCAACGTCGGCGAAGATGCTCTGCGCAACCTGGACGAACACGGCATCATCCGTATTGGGGCCGAGGTCAAGCCGGGCGACATCCTGGTGGGCAAAATCTCGCCCAAGGGCGAAACCGAACTCACCCCCGAAGAAAAACTCCTGCGCGCCATCTTTGGCGAAAAAGCGCGTGAGGTCAAAGACTCCTCCCTGCGTTTGCCCCACGGCGAGCGCGGCAAAGTGGTGGATATCAAAGTCTTCACCCGCGACGATAATCGCGACTTGCCCGCGGGCGTCGAGAGCATGGTGCGCGTCAGCATTGCCCAGCGTCGCAAACTGACCGTGGGCGATAAAATGGCGGGGCGTCATGGCAACAAGGGCGTGGTCTCTCGCATCGTCGCCGAGGCCGATATGCCCTTCCTGCCCGATGGCACCCCGGTGGATATCATCCTCAACCCCCTGGGCGTGCCCGCCCGCATGAACATCGGCCAGGTGCTGGAAACGCATTTGGGCTGGGCGGCCGACAAACTTGGGTTCAAAGTCAAGACCCCGGTCTTCGACGGCGCTTCCGAATGGCAGATCGAGTCAGAACTGGCCCGGGCCTGGCTGATTGACAAAGCCTGGAACGACGTCACCGAAGCCGCGTTCGCCTGGGTCGAAGAACTGGGCGAGGATGCAGGTGAATTCGAGGATGACGCGGACATCCGCATCGCTTACATCGAAGAGGTTTATCTAACCAACGAATCGGTCGACTTCGAGCGATTATTTATGGATGACATCTACGCCCGGCGTATGGTGTTGCATCACTGGTTGCGCGAACGCGGCTACGATCCCGACTACCTCATGGTGTATGAGGAAGATTCTCGCACACTGGAGGCAAAAGATGAGGCCGACGATGCGGTCATCGACGTCGCCCTGAGAGAATGGATGAAGCACTATGGCGTCGACGCGCCTGAGGCCAACGGGCTAGCATTGCGAGAAGCCGCTGAAGCGCTTTCTGACAAGATCGGCTGGCCTACGCCCATCACCGGCAAGATGAAAGTTTATGATGGACGCACCGGCGAAGCCTTCGAGCAATTTGTCACCGTGGGCACTATCTACATGCTCAAACTTCATCACCTGGTGGAAGATAAAGTCCACGCCCGCTCCATCGGTCCCTATAGCCTGGTTACCCAGCAGCCGTTGGGCGGCAAGGCTCAATTCGGCGGCCAGCGCTTCGGCGAGATGGAAGTGTGGGCGCTGGAAGCCTACGGCGTGGCCTACATGCTGCAAGAAATGCTCACTGTCAAATCTGATGACGTATTGGGCCGTGTCAAGACCTACGAATCTATCGTCAAGGGCGAACCCATCCAGCCCCCGGGCGTACCCGAATCCTTCAAAGTGTTGGTCAAAGAGCTACAATCTTTGGCCCTAGATGTCGAAGTCTTCAACGAGAACGAAGAAAGCATCCAACTTTCGAAGGAAGATAGCGCCGATCTGCCCAGCCTGGGCTTCAGTCTTAAACTCCCCGGCTCCATGACTGGCCGACGGCGATAGCCCGTAGGTGGAACGCATGTATCAGTCATATTCACGGCTGCCACCCCTTTAGTGGCAGGCAAGTGCGTTCCTTGATGAATTATTCACGGAAGGTGGGCCCCACCTTTTTTATCAGGAGGTTTTTACCTTGGAAGTCAACAACTTTGATGCCATTCGCATTAGCCTGGCTTCGCCCGAGAAGATTTTGGAATGGTCTTACGGCGAAGTCTTGAAGCCCGAAACCATCAACTACCGCACCCTGCGCCCCGAGCGGGATGGTCTGTTCTGCGAGCGTATCTTTGGCCCCACCAAAGACTACGAATGCTACTGTGGCAAATATAAACGTATTCGACATAAAGGGATTGTGTGTGAAAAATGCGGCGTCGAGGTCGCGCCCGCGCGTGTGCGTCGTGAGCGCATGGGCCACATTCAGCTCGTCACGCCTGTCAGCCACATCTGGTATGTCAAGGGCGTGCCCAGTCGTCTGGGGCTGTTGCTGGATATCTCTCCTCGTAACCTCGAGCGGGTGCTCTACTTCGCCCAATACATCATCACCAAAGTGGATGAAGACCAGCGCGGGCGAGCCTTGCAGCGCCTGGAGCGTGAGATGCAATCCCGCTTTGCCCGGGTGGAAGCAGACGCTAGCGCCCAGATCGAAGCTGTGGAAAACGCCCGGGATGACGCCATTGCCGCGGTGACAGAAGAAGAAGCTGCAGCAATCGCTCGCGCCGAAGAAGATCTAGAGACTCGGGCCGCAGAAGTAAGTCAGGTAGGGCGCGAACTTCAGGCCTATATTCAGGAAAACCGGGGCAAAAAGTTAGCCAAAGCCATCATGTTGCCCTGGAGCGAAGAGCCATTGATCGCTGCAGGCGTCAAACTGGATTCTGGACACCAGGATGTATTGAACGCTGCGCTCACAGAGCGCCTGAGCGTGTTGCAAGAGGAGCGCGACCGGGCGGTGGACGCAGCCACTCGCGTCGCCAACGCCAAACGTGAAGAACACTTCCGCGAAGCAGAGGAATTGCTTTCTCGATTTTATGAGAATATTGACGCTCGCAAAGAAAAGATTCGCCAGCACATTGAAGACCAGATGCAGGAGCTGAAAAGCCTGCGTGAAGGTGAATTGTTGACCGAAACAGAGTTTCGCGATTACGAAGACCGCTGGGGCAACATCTTCCGGGCAGGCATGGGGGCGGAAGCCGTCTACGACCTGGTCAAGAAGGTGGATCTGGATAAAATGGCTCAGGAATTGCGTCATGAGATCCGCACCACCCGCTCCAAGCAGCGCCAGCGCAAGGCCGCTAAACGGCTGCGCGTGGTCGAAGCCTTTCGAAAGAGCGGCAATCGTCCCGAATGGATGATTCTCACCGTGCTACCCGTCATTCCTCCCGACCTGCGTCCCATGGTGCAGCTCGATGGCGGACGTTTCGCCACCAGCGATCTCAACGACCTCTATCGCCGCGTCATCAATCGTAACAACCGGCTTAAACGATTGTTGGAGCTGGGCGCTCCCAGCGTCATTGTGCGCAACGAAAAACGCATGTTGCAAGAGGCTGTGGACAGTCTGGTGGACAATGGCCGTCGCGGTCACGCAGTCAGCCGCAGCGGTAAGCGCAAGCTCAAATCCCTGAGCGATCTGCTCAAAGGAAAGCAGGGGCGCTTCCGCCGTAATCTCTTGGGTAAGCGCGTGGATTACTCGGGACGCTCCGTTATTGTCGTGGGCCCCACCCTCAAACTACATCAGTGCGGCCTGCCCAAGAAGATGGCGCTGGAGCTCTTCAAGCCCTTTGTTATGCAGAAACTGGTGGAGCACAACTACGCCCATAACATCAAAAGCGCCAAACGCATGGTGGATCGCACCGACCCCGCGGTATGGGACGTGCTGGAAGATGTCATCAAAACCCGCCCCGTGCTGCTGAACCGCGCCCCCACCCTGCATCGCCTCTCCATCCAGGCCTTCGAGCCCATTCTCATCGAAGACAACGCCATCCAACTACATCCCCTGGCCTGCGCCGCGTTCAATGCAGATTTCGATGGCGATCAGATGGCTGTGCACGTCCCCCTTTCAGAACAGGCCGTGCAGGAAGCGCGTAAATACATGCTCTCCACCAAAAACCTGCTCAAGCCCGCATCGGGCGAGCCCATTGTTGGCCCCTCCAAAGATATGGTGATGGGCTGCTATTATCTGACAGTGGAAGACCAGGACGCCAAGGGTAAAGGCAAGGTCTTCGGCGATTACGAAGATGTATTGCTGGCCTACGACCTGGGCGTAGTGGAGCTACGCGCCCCCATCAAATTCTATTACAAGAGTTGGATGGATGACCTGGCTATCGAGGAGATGGAATTGCCGGAGCGAGTCGTCGAGGCCCTGAAGCAATCTGGCATCGAAAACGCGGGTCAGATCGTTAGCCTCTATCAGGAACATGGACGCAAGGGGCTCATCGATCTGCCCGGCATCGGCCCCGCCGCCTTCCGTGACATCATGGATGCATTCAAAGCCAAGGCCATTTTGCCTGATGAGGAGACCCCCACAGGCATGATTGACACCACTGTGGGCCGAGTCATCTTCAATTACTATCTACCGTCCAAAGTGCGATTTGTCAACAAACTACTCGACAAGAAAATCCTCAACGACTTCATCGGCACGGTGTATCAGCGCCTGGGCCCCGAGGGCACGCCCGATGTGGCCGACACCATCAAGAATATTGGCTTTTATTTCGCAACCCGTTCTGGCATGACCATTGCCGTTTCCGATATCCACGTGCCGCCAAATAAAGAGGAGATTGTCCAACGCACTGCGGATGAGGCCGACAAGGTGGAGCGCCAGTATCGTCGCGGCCTGATCACCGAAGATGAAAAATATAACAAAATCGTCGAGCTGTGGACCCATGCCACCGATGAGCTAACCAAAGAGGTGCAACGGTTGCTCGACCCCCGCGAAGGGTTGGGAGCCATGTCCCACTCCGGCGCCACCAAGGGCGGCGTCCAGCCCATCCGCCAGCTTGCAGGCATGCGTGGCCTCATGGCCGATCCCTCCGGGCGGATCATCCCCCTGCCCATTCGCTCAAACTTCCGCGAAGGGCTCACCGCGTTGGAATACTTCCTCTCCACTCACGGCTCCCGCAAGGGCTTGGCCGATACCGCTCTCCGCACCGCTGATGCGGGGTATCTCACCCGCCGTTTGGTGGATGTCGCCCAGGATGTGATCATCACCGAAGAGGATTGCGGCACTGAGCATGGCATCTGGCTGACGCGGGCGGACGCAGTCGAAGCGGGCGTACCTTTTGCCGAACGCGTCAAGGGCCGCTCATTGTTGGATGATGTGTATGATCCTGAAACAGGCGCCTTATTGGGTTCCAAGGGCGAAGTGCTGGATATGGAAGCGGCCATGGCCATCGACAATTCGGAGATTGAAAAGATCTACGTGCGCTCGCCCTTCACTTGCGAAACCGAATTCGGCATCTGTCGCCACTGCTACGGCGAAGATCTGGCGCGAGGCGGCGTGGTGGAATTGGGTGAGGCTGTGGGCATCATTTCCGCCCAATCCATTGGCGAACCGGGCACCCAGCTCACCTTGCGCACCTTCCACACTGGCGGCGTGGCCGCGGGGGGCGACATCACTCAGGGCTTGCCCCGCGTCGAGGAGCTGTTCGAGGCCCGCAACCCCCGTGGCGAAGCCGTCATCTCTGAAATCGACGGCATCTTCGATGTTTATTGGGATGAAGAGCAGCGCTACGTCTCTGTCACCTCCACCCAGCTTATTCGTCATGTGGTCGAGATCCCCGCAGGCTATGAGCTTCTGGTTTCCGATGGCGATCGTGTGCAGGCCGATACGGTGGTGGCCCGCAACGCCGAAGGCGAAGAGCTGATGGCAGGCGAGGAAGGTGAAGCCTACTTCGAAGATGGCGTGCTCTACATCCGTCGTGAAGATACCGAGGTGTGGACGAAACCGATTTCGCCCACCGCCCGCCTACGGGTGGAGAAAGGTCAGCACGTTCATGCGGGACAGCAGCTTACCGAAGGCGCCAAGAACCCCAAAGAGGTCTTACGCATCCAGGGGCGTGAAGCCACAGCCATGTACATACTCAACGAAGTGCAAAAGGTCTATCGCTCCCAGGGCGTGGGCATTCACGACAAATACATCGAGATCGTCCTGCGGCAAATGCTGCGGCGAGTGGTCATCAAAGATTCGGGCGATAGTGAATTTTTACCCGGTGAAGTGGTGGATCATTTCACATTGCGTAAGATCAACGATGCCATCGTGGCCCAGGGCGGCCAGCCAGCCACCTTCGAATACACCCTCATGGGCGTGACCAAGGCTTCGTTGAACACCGAAAGCTTCCTGGCCGCAGCCTCCTTCCAGGAGACCACCCGGGTGCTGACCGATGCCGCTGTGCGCGGCGCGGTGGACCACCTGCGCGGGCTCAAGGAAAACGTCATCATCGGCAAGCTCATTCCTGTGGGCACCGGCTTCAAGGCCCGCATGGAAGCCGCAGCCCGACGCAAGGCCATCGAAGAAGAGGCCGAGCGCGAAGTTCAGGAAGAGGTCGAAACGCTGGACGCCATCATCAGTGATGAGCTTGGCGCTGACACGATGGCCGAATTGGACGAGTTAGGCATGCCTCTGGGCGTCGATGCTGCTAGCGCTGAATTCGACGAGCTTCTGGGTGAAGAGAGCGGCATGGGCCTGGAAGGGGGCGATCTGGACGACGTACTGTAGAATATCGACCGGGGATCGGGGATGGAGGGCGGAAAGAATAACGTCCTTCTCCCGGTCTCCGGTCCTTGGTCTCAGGATCCCCTGGCATTCATTTGCCAGCAGGCAACCGTCCATAATTCAAGTCATCAAATTTGACCCTCCCATCATTTTGATGTATGATAGCTAGTCGCTGGTCGGGCCATCTGGCCCGGCTTATGTGTGCTATTGGGCTGTATTCGCCCCCTCTAATTGAAACCATCACGCCAATTAAGGCATCCAACTTCCATTCCTATTCACAGAAGTCAGGAGTAAGACGTTGCCCACCATCAATCAGCTCGTGCGAAAAGGGCGCAAGCCCATCAAGAAGAAGAAAAAAGCGCCAGCCCTGCTTTACAGCTACAATGCGCTGAAGAATAAAAGCCGTCGCATGCCCAAGGGGAATCCTTTCCGTCGCGGCGTTTGCACCGTGGTGCGCACCACCACACCCAAAAAACCCAATTCCGCCATGCGTAAGATTGCTCGTGTGCGCCTGACCAATGGCATTGAGGTGACCGCTTATATCCCGGGCGAAGGGCATAACTTGCAGGAGCACTCAGTGGTGTTGGTGCGAGGCGGTCGTGTGCGCGACCTGCCCGGCGTGCGCTACCACATCGTGCGGGGCGCGTTGGATGCTTCGGGCGTGCAGGGTCGAGAGCGCGGGCGCAGCAAATATGGCGCGAAACGTAGCAAGAAATAAATCCGAAAATCAAACTTTAGTCTAGTTCGACGCAGTCGAACTTCAAAAGCCTGCGCCGGGATATCCCTCATACGCAAGCTGCCATGAAATTGAAATTTAGCGAGATGCAGGTTAGGGGGCACCTCTGGGTCAAAGCTCGAAAGAGCGCCGAATGTGCCTTCTGGCCCGCATCTTGCAGTGTGTCTGGGGCTCGTGTCCCGAGCCATATTTCAGATAGCTAGCAACGCATTTTCATCGAGATTTGACGTCAGCTCAAAGCGCGTCGCACATTCTCATTTCAGGAGACGATTCTATGCCTCGTCGTTACCGCCCGGAGCGCCGGGATGTGACTCCCGACCCCAAGTACAACAACAAGACCATCGCCCGTTTCATCAATCGCTTGATGCGCGGGGGCAAGAAGAGCGTGGCTCAGCGCGTGATGTATGACGCGTTCGCCATCATCGAAAATCGCACCAAAAAAGACCCGGTGGAGGTCTTCGAGCAGGCCATGGCCAACGCCATGCCTCAGATCGAAGTCAAGCCCCGCCGTGTGGGCGGCGCCACTTATCAGGTGCCGGTGGAAGTGCGCCCCGATCGCCGCGAGGCCCTGGCTCAACGCTGGCTCATCATGTTCGCCCGCAAACGCAATGGCAAGTCAATGGCCGAGAAGCTGGCCGCTGAGCTGATGGATGCGGCCAACAACCAGGGCGCCACCATCCGCAAGCGGGACGAAACCCACAAAATGGCCGAGGCCAACCGGGCCTTCGCCCATTACCGCTGGTAAATCAATTCAACCACTGAGACGCAGAGATCACGGAGGAAGAAAGAAAGCACCGAGAAATTGCTTTTTTGTCTCCGTGCTTGTCAATCCTCTCTGTGTCCTCCGTGCCTCTGTGGTGAGTAAGTAAAATGTCTGTCAATCGTAACCTCGAAAAAATCCGCAATATCGGCATCATCGCCCATATCGACGCGGGTAAAACCACCACCACTGAACGCGTGCTCTACTACGCGGGCAAAACCTATCGTCTTGGCAACGTGGACGAGGGTACGACCGTAACCGACTTCATGGAGCAGGAGCGCGAACGCGGCATCACCATTCAATCGGCTGCCATCACTGCCGATTGGAAGGGGTTTCAGATCAACCTCATCGATACGCCTGGCCACATCGATTTCACCGCAGAGGTGCAGCGCAGCCTGCGGGTGCTGGATGGCGGCGTGGTGGTGTTCGACGCAGTCGCTGGCGTGGAGCCACAATCGGAGACGGTATGGCGTCAGGCTGACCGTTATAGCGTGCCTCGCATCTGCTTTGTCAACAAAATGGATCGCACAGGCGCGGATTTCGATCGCACAGTGCAGATGATTCGCGATCGCTTGGGGGCGCATCCTCTACCCATTCAATTGCCCATTGGCGCCGAAGCTGATTTCGCAGGCGTGGTGGATCTCATCGAGATGACCGCCTGGATGTACACCGATGAGCTGGGCGCGAAACCCGAGCAAATCGAAATCCCTGAGGATTTGCGTGAAGAAGCAGAGCTGGGCCACGAGCATCTGCTGGAGGCCATTGCCGAGACCGATGACGAGCTCACCATCAAATATCTGGAAGGTGAGCGCATCAGTGCGCAGGAATTGAAGCAGGCATTGCGAGGCGCCGTGTTGCGCAACGAGCTGGTGCCCGTGTTGGCGGGAACAGCGCTCAAAAACAAAGGCGTGCAGCCCCTACTGGATGCTGTCATCGATTATTTGCCTTCGCCGTTGGATCGCCCCGCTATCACCGGCATTGACCCTCGCAACGATGAACTCGTCACCCGCAGTCCATCTTTTGATGAACCCACCACCGCCCTGGTCTTTAAGATCGTCACCGATCCCTACGTGGGGCGTTTGGCCTATATTCGGGTTTATTCGGGCATCGTCGAAAGCGGCAAGACCTTGCTCAACGTGACCAAAGGCAAGCGCGAACGCATCGGACGGTTGATGCGGATTTACGCGGAGAAGCGCGAGGAAGTGAAAGAGATCGGCGCGGGCGACATCGCCGCCATCATCGGACTCAAGCAATCCTTCACGGGCGAGACCCTCAGCGATCCCAACCATCCCATCGTGTTGGAATCCATCAGCTTTCCCGAGCCGGTCATCAGCGTGGCCATCGAGCCCAAGTCCAAAGCGGATCAGGACAAGCTGGCCGAGGCGTTGCGCCGTTTGGCCGACGAAGACCCCACCTTCCGGGTGCGGGTAGATGAGCAGACCGGGCAGACCATCATCTCGGGCATGGGCGAGCTGCACCTGGAAGTACTGGTGGATCGCATGATTCGCGAATTCAAAGTGCACGCCAATGTGGGCCGTCCTCAGGTGGCGTATCGTGAGACCATCACCAGGCCAGTGGATGCGGAAGGGCGCTTCGTGCGGCAGAGCGGTGGTCGCGGTCAGTTCGGGCATGTGAAGGTGCGCTTCGAGCCCCTGGATCCTGGCAGCGGTTTCGAGTTCGAGGATGCCACAGTAGGCGGCGTCATCCCTCGCGAGTACATCCGCCCAGTGCAGGAAGGCATCAAGGATGCGCTGGAAGGCGGCGTCATTGCTGGATATCCCATTGTAGATGTCAAAGCGACACTTTATGACGGCTCTTATCACGAGGTGGACTCTTCGGAAATGGCATTCCGCATCGCCGGCTCGCTGGCCGTGCGCGATGGCATTCCTCGAGCCCGCCCCATTTTGCTAGAGCCGGTAATGAAAGTGGAAATCCTCACGCCCGAAGAGTTCCTGGGCGATGTCATCGGCGACATCAATAGCCGCCGCGGACAGATCGAGGGCCTGGAGCCCCACTCGCATGGCATGCAGTCGGTACGGGCGATGGTGCCCCTGGCCGAAATGTTTGGCTACGCCACCCGCCTGCGATCAGTCACCCAGGGCCGCGGCACCTTTAGCATGGAGTTCGACCATTACGCCCCTGTGCCTGAAAGCGTAAGCAAGTCGATTTTGAAAATATAACCGATATTTTCCCTTCCGGTTTTTGTCCAATCCTCACAATTCTGCTAAAATAATAAGGTTGCGGGTGGGATCATCCTTGACCCTGTACAGCCCGCACGCCCCCATCTGTGCGTGAACGTTGGGGGAATTGCAGACCTGGTATGGATGAGGATCGCGAAGCCAGGAAGAAAATGGTTTCGTGCTCCTCTTTTATGCGTCAAAATTTTTAGCAATTCATCAATTTCAAGCAATCAACACAACACCCTGCTTCGTTATTTATAGCAAGGAGAAACCAAACTCATGGCAAAGCAGCATTACGAGCGGAAGAAGCCCCACGTAAACGTGGGCACCATTGGTCACATCGACCATGGCAAGACGACCCTGACCGCAGCCATCACCAAGACCCTGAGTCTGAAAGGTTGGGCGGACTTCACC